>JAAXZI010000060.1 GCA_012719955.1 Phycisphaerae bacterium
ACGGCCGGTACGGAGCCCGGCCGCTGCAGAAAATGGCCCACTTTGCGCTGTAGGGTTAAAGATCTGAAGGCAAAGTCCATGAGAAAAGGCAGGCCCCCGCCCCAGGAAGCCTGCCCACACACCCTGCTATTCCAGGCCGGATCAGATGCTATCCCAAGCCAGCTATCTCGCCACCATCATCAACTGACAAAAGGACAACTGATCCAACAACTGACAAAGGACAACGGACAAAGAACAAAGAACCCAAAACTACTTCGCCCGCTCGATATACTCACCCGTCCGCGTATCCACCCGGATCATCTCGCCGTTCTGGATGAACGCCGGCACGCGAACCCGGGCCCCGCCTTCCAGCACCGCGTCCTTGGGCTGGTTCGTGGCCGTGGCGCCCTTCACCACCGGCGGCGTGTCCACCACCTTCAGTTCCACCGTGTTGGGCAGTTCCGCGCTGACGATCTTCCCATCCACCAGCGAGCAGGTCAGCCGCATGTTTTCCTGCAGGAACTTCAAGCCATCGCCGAGCAACTCATCGGGCACCGGGTACTGATCGTAAGTCTCCGGATCGGCCAGGACGAGATCGCTGCCGTCGCGGTAGAGGTACTCGTATTCCTTGGTCTGCACGAACGCCGTCTCCAACCGGTCGTCCATGTTGAAGCGCTGGTCAATGATCTGTCCGGTCTTGAAGTCCTTCAGCTTCACCTGCATGTAGCTGCGCCAGTTCCCCTTCGAGACGTGGGTCAAATCTTTGACCGTGTACATCTTACCTTCGTATATGACCACTTTGCCTCTAGACAGTTCGCTCGCTTTGATCATTCGACACCTGATATAACTTATTGACCCACAAATAGTTTTTCGTTGATAAACCCGAACGTCCCGGACCAGCCAGATGGGAACCGCGGGCGGTCAGATTATAGTGTGACAGAACAGTCCCTGGGAGTCAACCACGAGCAGGTAAGAGCCCGAAACGCGCCGCCGGCGGCGCTCGCCGCGAGTTTTTTCCCCGATGCGCCGTGTGCCGCGGCCGGAGGCCGTCCTTGTTGTCACCAACTGCCGCTTAAGCACCTGATCAAAAGGATCTTACACTCCGCCCCGAGCGACCCGATGAATACCGGGCGGGACAGGAGCTCCACCTTGCCCTCGGTGCAGCTCCCGGTTAATCTCTTCCTGCTGAGCTGATTGGGGAGATCCGTGTCAACTGACCTTGCCGCCATTGCTTCACCGGCCGCGATCGATCACCTCCGCTGGTCGCTGACCGCCGAGGTCGGACCGATCCTTTTCCGCCGGATTATCGAACACTTCGGCTCCGCCCAAGCCGCTTTCGGGGCCGGCGTCCAGACGCTCCAGGGCGTGGAAGGCATCGGCCCGACCCTGGCCGAGCGCATCGCCCGTTCCCGCGACACGGCCGACATTGAGCCTGAATTGGCCCTGGCCCACAAGCACGGCGTGCGGATCCTCTGCCCCGAGGATGAGGGCTTCCCCCGGTTGCTCCGGCACATCCCCGACCCGCCCATCTGCCTGTACGTCCGTGGTGAGCTGCGTCCTGAGGACTGGCTCTCCATCGCCGTGGTCGGGGCGCGCCGGTGCACCATCTATGGCCGGGAGCAGGCCGGCCGTTTCGGCCATCAGCTTGGCCTCCGTGGCATCACCGTCATCTCCGGCCTGGCCCGCGGCGTAGACGGCGAGGCCCACAAAGGCGCCCTCACGGCCGGCGGGCGAACCCTGGCCGTCCTGGGCAACGGCCTGGCCAGCATCTACCCGCCGGAGCACCGCGAACTGGCCGCCCGGATCGCGGAAAACGGCGCCCTGATCAGCGAACTGCCCATGACCACCTCGCCGGCCAGAGAGAACTTCCTCCCCCGCAACCGCCTGATCGCCGGCCTGTCCCTGGGCGTGCTGGTCATCGAAGCCGCCCGCCGAAGTGGATCCCTGTCAACCGCCGCCCGGGCCAGCGAGTATAACCGGGAGGTGTTCGCCCTCCCGGGCCGGGTGGATTCCGAGTTCTCCAGCGGCACAAATGCCCTGATCCGCGACCAGCACGCCAAGCTCGTGGCCTGCGTGGACGACATTCTTGACGAGCTGGGCGAGGCCGGCGAGATCCTGAAAAAAGAGGCCGAGGCCGGCGGCCAGGCCCAGGACGACGCTGCTCCGCCGCGTCTTAATTTGAGTGAGGACGAGCGCGACGTGTACGCGATCCTGAGCCGCGAGGAGCAGTCCATCGAGATGATCGCCGAAGCTGCCGGCAAACCCGCATCCAGGATCGCCTCGACCCTGATCACGCTCCAGCTCAAGGGGCTGGTGCGTCAACTTCCCGGCGGCCGATTCGTACGCCCGGCAAAACCAAAGTAACGCAGTCAGCCTTCCATGAAAGTGAGAAGTAAGAAGTGAGAAGTGAGCGAGCCAATAGTCATCCAAACCCAATCCGCTATCCTTGGCGCCCTTGGCGTCTTGGCGGTTCAGTGCTGTGCCTGCTGGCGGTCGGCTTGACGGCCGCGTATGCCCAGCCGTCCGCCCGCACCGCAAGGATCCGCCCTGCCGCCACGGCCCCCGCGCTTGACGGTCCGAACATTCTGGTGCTCTTCACCAGCGAGCAGGCGGCCGGCATGACCGGCTTCGAAGGCAACTCCGAGATCCAAACGCCCAACCTCGATCGCCTCGCCGCCGAGAGCGTCTACTTCAGCCGCTGCTACACGCCGACGCCGCAGTCCGCCCCCGCCCAGGCCACCGTCATCACCGGCCAGTATCCGCACGCCCACGGCGTGCTCGCCGACGGTGAGCCCCTCAAGCCCGGCACGGATACCTTTACCGCTCGACTCCAAAAGGGCGGCTACGCCTGCGGGCTGGTCGGCCGGTGGGACCTCTCGAAGGATCAGGCCGCCGAGCCCGGCTTCGGCCTTGTCGACTACGTGGCCACCAGCGACGGGAAGTGGACCGGCGCCCGTACCCGGGTGAACGGCAAGGAAGGCGAAACCGACAAGTACCTGACCGATTGGGAGGCCGACCAGGCCATTGACTTCATCCAGAAGTTCAAGGAACGCCCCTTCTTCCTCTGGGTCTGCTTCAACGCCCCGCGCGAGCCGCTGGAATACCCGCCCGACTCCGCCGGGCAGTACCCGCCCGAGTCACTCAAGCTCCCCGAGACGCTGCGGGCCAACCCCACGACCCGCCCGGCCAAGCTGAACCAGTCGCCGCTAGCCACCCGCTCCAAGGCGCGGACCGCCGACGAAAAGGCCCTGCGCCAGGACCGCTCCAAATACTACGCGATGATTTCGCGGATCGACCAGAACGTCGGCCGGATCCTCGAACAGGTAGACGCACTCGGGCTTCGCGAGAAGACGGTGGTGGTGTTTACCTCCAGTCACGGGTACGCGCTGGGCGAGCACGGCCTCGTCGGCGCCGGCCCGGCCTTCTACGAAGAGCTGGTCCGCGTGCCGCTGCTGGTGCGCTATCCAGGCCTGGCCACCCCCGGCGCCCGCATCGACCGCATCGTCGGATTGGTGGACCTGGCCCCGACCTTCCTCGAACTCACCGGGCAGCGACGATCGTTCATCATACAGGGCGACTCGCTGATGGCCCTCCTGCGGGATCCCGACTCCAGGCGGCACGGAGACGAGGAATTTTTCGAGTACAGCCGGCAGACCGGCGACAAAGAGCGCAACCAGCCGGATTTTCCCTGCCCGGTGCGCGGCATGGTCACGAAGAACTACAAATTCGTGGACTACACGGACGGCAGCTTCTGCCTCTACGATCTCAAGCGCGATCCGCTCGAAATGAACAATCTGAGCCGCAGGCATACCGCCGGCGGCCCCATCATGACCCTCGACCCCGCCCAGGCGGTGGAGCCGCACTACATTTCCATCTTCCGGGTCCTCCGCGAGCGGCTGGACCAATGGCGAAAACAAACCCGGGATACTACACTCCGCTGATGACCAGTCGAACCGCCAAGACACTGCGCGAAATGTACGACGCCCTGCTGGCCGCTTACGGTCCGCAGGGCTGGTGGCCGGCACAAACAGCCACCGAGGTGATCATCGGCGCGATCCTCACCCAGAACACCGCCTGGCGCAATGTCGAGCGGGCCATTGAGAACCTCCGGCAGGCCGGCGCCCTGGACTGGGCCGTGCTTCGCGATTTGCCCTTTGAGGATCTAGCCGAGTTGGTCCGCCCGGCCGGCACGTTCAACGTCAAGACCCGCCGGCTCAAGGTGTTCGTCAACTGGCTGTGGGAGCGATTTGACGGCAGCCTCGAACGGATGTTCGCGATGCCGTTGTACGCGCTGCGAGAAGAGCTGCTGGAGGTCTCGGGCATCGGTCGCGAGACGGCCGACGCGATCCTGCTCTACGCCGGCGGGCTGCCCACCTTCGTCGTGGACGCCTACACGGCCCGCATTCTCCGCCGCCACGGCCTGATCGACACCGAAGCCGGCTACGAGGACATCAAGGAGCTGTTTGAGTCCAACCTGCCGGCGGACACCCCCATGTTCAACGAGTACCACGCTCTGCTGGTCCATGTCGGCAAGACCCACTGCCGGCCGCGGCCGCGGTGCTCGGCCTGTCCGCTGGAGCGTTTCCCGCACGATGTTGAAACCGCCGACTGACGGCCAGCCAATCAGAGCCCCGAGCGTGAGCGAAGGGGAGAGGGG
>JAAXZI010000061.1 GCA_012719955.1 Phycisphaerae bacterium
CGACCCGCAACGCCTCCTTGCGTGCTTCACCCATTGGATTCTCCAGGTTTCAGCGGCTTGAGCTTCGTTTGCGCCTGTATTCACGGGGGAAATCGTCACCTCAGTATACGCCGCCGCAAGTGTCATCTGGGAAATTCGGGTCTATCATGAACGGGCCCGAGTACAGAAAACCATTGGTCCGACTCGGGACGGTACCGTCGGTTGTATAGTAGATCACCGCAGCGGGGTCACTTACGTAGATGTAAGCATCCTTCTGGGGACGCTGGAGGAATACGAAGTCTGCACTGAAGAAGGGCTTTCTCGTCCGGTACTGTTCAAAGGCCGCCGCGCCGCCCGAGTCAGAGGCGGATCCGTCGGGCCATATCGGGCTCGTGTCCGGTTCTGAGCAAAAACTGCCGAGGCAGACAGCCAGCAATGCGATCGTGAGTCCTCTTGCCGCGCGCGTCATGACAATCTCCATACCAAGTAACCGAACCATCGAGGCCATTAGCGCCACCCGTCCCCCACGCACTACTAGCTTTGGCTTCGCGAATTCCGCACCAACAGGCAAAAAATCTTCATTTTTCACCTGCTTCTCCCTTTGTGGTGAAGTGTCTTGTACTAAAATAGAGTTCGGCAGTCAAAGCGGGAGCTGCGAAGACTCTTGCCTGCGTTGGAGTTGATCATCTCCAGGTGACATATCTCAACCGCAGGTCGCCGTATGGTGCAAACCGGGCGAGGCGGTGGTCAGGATCAGGTCCGCGTGGGGTCAAGGAAGTCACACTAAACCGGAGGGCTCCCTGCCTCACCAGGGCCTCCAACGCGTCCTGAACGACGGCTTCGCTCGTCTCCAACTCTGCGGGCTTGATGTCCGCTCGCTATTGCTTTCCACTTGCTATGCGGGGCCCTCCTCAATGTGTCTGTATGACTTCACCTGTGGAGGATGCCCCCGTTTTCATCAATTTCCACAGGATGTGAGTCTATCTCCATTCTGCGGCAATCTCTGTTCATTGGGCCCTCCTTCTGTTACCCTGCGGACATTGAAGGGGGCCGGCTTCCGGGCCGGTCGCAAAGTGTAACCCGCAAGGAAGGATCCGTGACATGCAAGCCTACACCTGTCGATTTGCAGTATGGGCGCCGGTTCTGGCGACCCTCTTGTCCGCCGGAATCAGGGGCTATGCGGCCGAACCCGTGCAGGACCGGTTCACACCCTTGCCGCCTCATGCGGTCCAGTTGAAAGGGTATTTGGATGACTACATCGAGAATTCGATTGTCCACTGGAATAAGGGAGTGGTGCCTTATGCCAGTCTCGTGCAGATGTTCCGCACCGGGCGGACCGTCTTTGCCCAGGGCGAAATGTGGGGTAAGGCGGTGCGCTCCGGATGCATGCTCTACCGGTACACGCAGGATCCTGAGCTCAAGCGCATCCTCCAGAAGACCGTGACCGACCTGCTGACAACCCGGCGGGCCAACGGCAGCATCAGTTGCTCGGAGGTTTCCAAGCAGCCCGACGGGCCCGGTGGAGACCTGTGGGAGCGCAAGTATGTGCTCCTGGGGCTGGACGAGTACTACCGGCACGTGGAGAAAGACCCGGCCGTCCTCCAGGCCATGATCGACCAGGCCGACGCCACCATCGCCCAGATCGGACCGAGCCCGAAGGTCAGCATCCTCGACCAGGGCTGGAGCCCCAACCACATCGAGTCCAGCACCATCCTCGAACCGATCATGCGTTTGTATCGCCTGACTGGCCGGCAGAGTTATCTTGACTTTGCCACGTACATCGTCCAGGAGGGCGGCGCCAAGGGCTACAACGTCATCCAGGAGGCGCTGGACAACAAAGACCCCGCCAGAATCGGCGGACCCTACCCGAAAGCCTATGAGATGATGTCCCTGTTCGAGGGGCTCGTCGAATACTACCGCGTGACCGGCGACGAGCGCTGGAAACGGGCCATCCTTAATCTCTATCGCAACATCCAGGAAAAGGAAATCACGATCATCGGCAATGGCGGCGGCGATCAGCCTTACCACCCGAACGTCCTCGGCGAGGCCTGGGATTACACCGCCCTGGAACAGACCAACCCCAGCATCACCCGCATGATGGAGACTTGCGCGGGCGTGACCTGGCTGAAGCTGTGCAGCCAGATCCTGCGGTTGACCGGCGATCCGGCGGCAGTCGATGCGATTGAACGCTACACCTACAACGGCCTCATCGGGGCCATGAAGCCCTCCGGCGACGGCTTCAGCTACGTCAACCTGCTCAACGGCGTGAAGACCAACCCGGAGGGCTGGGGCGCCACCATCGACAACGTCTACGTGACCTGCTGCAATCTCAACGGGCCGATGGGGTTGGCGTACCTGCCGTTCGTCGCGGTGATGAATTCCAAGACCGGCCCGGTCGTGAACCTGTATAACGCCGGGACGGCCACCGCCCCGACGCCGGCCTCGCGATCCGTCCGCTTGGACCTGGTCACGGATTACCCCCTGTCGGGTTCCATCGTCGTGACGGTCACGCCCGAGGCGCCCGAGGATTTTACCCTTCACCTCCGGATTCCCGCCTGGAGCACGCGGACCGTTCTGAAAGTCAACCGCGAAACGATTCGCGCGACTCCCGGCACGTATGCCGAGATCCGTCGAACCTGGTCCGCCGGCGACAAGGTCGAGCTGACGCTGGACATGCGCTGCCGGGTGATCGATGCGCCCCGGGGCAGCAATCGGGCCGGCGACAACCATCAGGCGCTGATTCGGGGTCCCATCGTGCTGGCCCGGGACGAGAACATCGACCCCGATTACAACCAGCCGGTTGAGATTATTTCGAAAGACGGCTACGTGGAGGTGGAGCCCGTCCCACCTGCGCAGAAAAGCACGCGCATGCAGTTCCGCGTTCCGATCCGGGGCGGCTTCATCCAGATGGTAGACTACGCCTCCGTGGACAATTGGACGGGTAAACACATATGCACCTGGCTGCCCAAACCCGTCCCCGGCAGGGCGAAGGCCGCCACCGCTGCCCCGCAGTGACCTGCGCGCCGTCTGGTGTGGCCGGGCGGCGTGCTCGACCCAAGGCAGGGAACCGGCCATTCCCGGTGCAACGCCCGGGAGGGCCACGGATGCACCGGTTTGCGTACCGAACTCCGGGCCCATAGCATGACCATCGGTATCAGGCGATCAGACACTGGGAGGTGAATCATGCGGATCATTTCACAGTACGGCAACCGGTTTGGGATCTGTGCGACCGGCATTCTCATCTGCGCCGCCGCGGCGGCAGGGCAGATCCGGGCCATCCACTATGATGAGTCCAAGGTGCCCTCGTATACGCTGCCCGACCCCCTGGTCTTGAACGATCGCGGCTCGGTCAAAGATGCCCGGACCTGGCGGGAGAAACGCCGGCCCGAAATCCTTGAACTGTTTCGCAGAGAGGTCTATGGCCGGACGCCCATCGGTCGGCCCGAAGGAATGACCTTCAAAGTCTTCGACGAGGACCGCAAGGCTCTGGACGGCAAAGCCACCCGCAAACAGGTCACCGTCTTGTTCACCGGCAAGGAGGATGGCCCCAGCATGGACCTGCTGATGTACCTGCCCAACGGGGTCAAGGGCCCCGTGCCGGTATTCCTGGTCCTGAATTTCCAGGGCAATCATGCCATCTGCTCCGATCCGGCCATCCGCCTCTCGCAGCGCTGGGTACGCGACAAGTACCCCGGCGTGGTGGACAACCGGGCCACCGAAAAAAGCCGCGGCGGGGCGGCGTCGCGGTTCCCCATCGAGCGGATCCTGGCTGCCGGCTACGGCCTGGCCACGATCTACTACGGCGACCTGGATCCCGATTTTGACGACGGCTTCAAAAACGGCGTGCACGCCGCCTTTGACAACTATCCCGAAGGCGACCGGCCGGGAGATGCCTGGGGCGCCATCGGCGCCTGGGCCTGGGGCCTGAGCCGCGGGCTGGATTACCTCGAAACCGACGCCGACGTGGACGCCCGGCGAGTGATCGTGATGGGCCACTCCCGGCTGGGTAAGACCGCCCTGTGGGCGGGGGCCCAGGATGAGCGGTTCGCGATCGTCATCTCCAATAACTCCGGCTGCGGCGGCGCGGCTTTAAGCAAGCGAGCCTTCGGCGAGACCGTGGCCCGCATCAACGCCTCATTTCCCCACTGGTTCTGCGACAACTTCAACAAGTACAACGATCGGGAGCAGGATTTGCCCCTCGATCAGCACATGCTCATCGCCCTGATCGCTCCCCGGCCGGTGTACGTGGCCAGCGCCGAAAAAGACCGCTGGGCCGACCCCAAGGGAGAGTTCCTGAGCGCGCTGCATGCCGATCCGGTCTACCGGTTGCTGGGTACGGATGGGCTGCCGGTCCGTGAGATGCCCGCGGTGGACCAGCCCGTGCACGGGACCATCGGCTACCACATCCGCACCGGCGTCCACGACGTGACCGACTACGATTGGCAGCAGTACATCGCTTTCGCGGACAAGCACCTCAAGGCGGCCGGGAAAGGCACGGAATCTTCAGAGACAATCGCCTTGCCGCCGCCACAGACTTCCGGCGGAATGCCGTTGAACGAAGCGCTCGCCAAGCGGCGGACGATTCGAACTTTCGACAACCGCCCGCTTTCGCCCGAGCTGCTTTCGCAGCTTTGCTGGGCGGCCCAGGGTATTACCGAGCCTGGCCGGGGTCTGCGGACGGCCCCGTCCGCCCTCGCGAAGTACCCGCTGACCGTGTACGTGGCCGACGCCGAGGGCGTGTATGAGTATGAACCCCGGCCCCATGCCCTGCGCCGGGTGAAGGAGGTCTCGCCGGAACAGTTTCGTGCGATCATCGGACAGGGACCGGCCCGTGCCGCCCCCGTCTGCCTGCTGCTGGTGATCGACCTCGAGCGGATGCGCCCCCGGCCCGGCGATAAGTCCGAGCAGTTCGCGCTGCTGGAGGCCGGCCACGTGGCCCAGAACGTGCTGCTGCAGGCCACCTCTTTGGGTTTGGCGGCGATTCCTGTCGGCGGTGTCAATGACAAGGCCTTTGGCGAATTGCTGAGCCTGCCGCCCATGGCCCGGCCGGTGTATCTGCTGCCGGTGGGCTACCCGCAACGGCGGTAGGGTGGATGTCGGGGGGCGGGCAACTTACCCGCCGTTTTGAATCCCAACGGAGGACGGGCATCTTGCCCGCCTTTACGAGTCCGATGGAGGGCGGGCATCCTGCCCGCCTTTCTGGAAAACGGGGGCGTTTGGTTTGGGAAACGGCCGGTACGGAGCCCGGCCGCTACGGGAGGGGGGATAGCGGAGAATTGGTGGTCCGAGGCCCGGCCGCTGCGGCGGTGCGTTTTTTCAGGAGGTTAAGCACGTGCATCCCTTCTGGTTCGTGGCAGGTCTGATCATCCCTTTCGGCGCGGAACCCAAGGCCCCGACCACCCGGCCGGAGTTTGAGCCTGCCCCGGTGCGTTCGACCTGGGAGGATCTCACCGCCGGCGTGCGGACGCGGGACGAGTGGCTGGAACGCAAGGAGCGGATCCGCCGGCAATTCCTTGAACTCATTCGCGACGATCAGAAGCCGGCCAAGCCGCCGCTGGACCTCCAGGTTCACGAGAGCGTTGACGTGGAGGGGCTCTACACGCGGAAGCTGATCAGTTACAACGTCGAGGCCGACGAGCGGGCCCACGCCTACCTGGCCATCCCGCACGGACTTACCGGCAAGGCCCCGGGCATGGTCGTTCTGCACGGCACGTTCGCCCAGGGCAAAGACCAGGCCGCGGGTCTGGTGGATAACCCCGACAAGGCCTACCTCGACCACCTGGCCCGCCGGGGTTACGTGGTGATCGCCCCCGAGCATTTCGTGTCCGGCCACCGCATCCCGCCGGAGGGGCCTTACGTCACAAAACGCTTCTATGAAAAACACCCGGAGTGGACGGCCATCGGCAAGTTCACCTATGAGCATTCCATCGCCATCGACGTGCTTCAGACGCTCCCGGAGGTGGACGGCGAACACATCGGGGCCATGGGCCACTCGCTGGGCGGCCAGGGCACGCAGTACCTTGCCGCCTACGACTCCCGGGTGAAGGCCGCCGCGTGCAACTGCTCCGCGCCCACCTTCCGGCACAACCCCCGGGTGCTGGATTGGTCCCGCGACCGCTGGTATATCTACCTCAAGCACCTCCGCCCTGGCCTGCTGGAGGGCAAGCTCCCGCCTATCGACACGCATCACATCGTGGCCCTGGTGGCCCCGCGGCCGTTCCTGGACCTCTCCGGCCTCAACGACGGCAACCCGCTCACCCAGCGCCAGCGGGTGCTCATGAATCTGGAGATCATGCGCGCGTATGAACTGGAGGGCGTCCCGGCCAACTTCGCCTTCTACGTTCATGGCCGGGGGCACTCAGTGGCCTACGAATCCCGGGCGCTCATCTACGCCTGGATGGACGTGCACCTGAAGCCGCCCGCTGTCACGCAGAGCCGGCTGGTCAAGCAACCCGAATAGGGCAGAAGAATAAAAACCGCAGATGCACGCGGATGAACGCAGATCAATTCTTCATCTGCGTTTATCTGCGTGCATCTGCGGTTGTTTTTGAACTCTCCGTGTCCTCTACGGTTCAACTCATTCTTTGAACTGAAACGCGTACAGATCCGCGTTCGTGATCGCGAAGCGCAGACGCACGGGTTTGCCCTCCAACGGCTTGACGTCGCTCTTGCCGCGCCAGACTACCGTCCGGTTGATGTCGTTGGCGGTGTGGATCAGATCGCACTGATCGAGCTTGTAGCCGTCGATGGGCTTGCCGTCCGCGTCCTGGATTTCCACCTGCACGATGCCGGTCGCCGAGGTGTCCACGTTCAGCACGAGTTTCCCGCCGGTGAAGGTGAGGAGGGGCGTGGTGAATTCTCCGCCGGTGTACGCTCCACGGATGGACACGAATCCATCCATGCGCAGCACCAGCCGGCTGAGGACAGCGATGTTCTGGTCGGCGCCCAGTCCGCCCTCGGTGAGCAGCCGCTTGTTGCGTTCGTCACGGTCCCAGCCGTGCAGCCAGTCGCTGGCCCGGTAGTACATGTAGAGATATCGCCCGCTCTTATCCGGCACGATGCCCCAGATGGTTCGCGCCGACGCCCAGTCGAACTCGCCCTTCATGCCCAGTGGGACGAACGGCTGGCGGTCATAACGCTCCCAGGAAATTCCGTCCCGGCTGGCGGCAAACTGGGTATCCAGCGGCCCGGCATTGGTGGGCACCTCCTTGGGAAACTCCGGCAGCCGCCCGCCAATGTAGTGGTAATAGGCGGTCGGGAACATCAAATACACGTCCTGGGCCCAGGGGTACTTGATGGCCGCGCTCATGTAATAGTCCACCACCGCCGTGTCGCCGTGCTTGAGGTCCTTGTCGTCGGGTTTGAGCACCGCGGGCATGTCCTGCACGACCGCGAAATCACCCAGGTGGTCTGATTCCGCACGACCTACCGCCCGTCCCTGCGAGCCGGCCTCATTGACGTTCTTGCGCACGTAGCAGACGTACTTCTTGATGCGCTCGTCCCAGAAGACCACGTTCTGCGTATCGAGGTGATGGCCCCGGGCCTGCGGGCGGTAGGTGATCACGGAGCGATGAGTCAACTTCCAGTGGATACCGTCGCCCGAGGAGAAAATGTGTACGCCCGGCCCGATATCTTTATATAGCAGCGGCAGCCGGAAGCGCTCCTCCGGCGGGGCGTTGGGGTCGATGAAAACCATGCCGCCGTCCTGGCCAAGCGTATAGCCGGCGGCCCCGTGGCCGAACACGATGTTGTTGTTCCGGCTGCCTTCATACTCGATCAGCCCCAGCGCGGGCTTCTCCCAGTGGATGCCGTCGGTCGAGCGGGCGTAGCAGATGGAACCCGCCTTCTCGTCGATGTGCCACTGGACGCTGGCCATGCAGTGATACCACATGTGGTAGGTGTCGCCGACCTTCAGCACGCTGCTGTAGGGCCCGATTCCGCCCATTTCCCACTTGTGCTCGGGTTTGATGGTCCACTCCCCGGTCTTGACCGGCCGATGGACCACGTGCCGGACGTCCCGCGAAGCAGCCACGAAACGGTCGTCGAAGAGCAGTTGCCGCTGCGAACCCACGTTCCATACCCGATCGGTCGCCGGAGGCGCCGGCGACTGGGCCTGGAGGACGGGGACGACTGTGGACAGCAGGATGGCGACAAAACCAGCCTTCACAAGTCTCTGCACTGATGATCTCCTTGCACAAACTTCGTGGGGTTTGCGGTGGCCGACGTCCCTGCCGGCCGTTAATCCCGGCGCTCGGTTGCAGGGTGGATCTTACAATTCCCCCGCGCCGACGGAAAGTCCCCCTCTGCAAGCCTCGTGAAGTGTTGTTGACAGATCGCTTGCGTTTATAATAACACGTCAACAACAGGGGTAATCCGGCGAGGCGTGGTCGCCGGGAAGAGGGTCGGATGATGGACATGGAGGATTCAGCAATGCCGGAGCAGCCCGCCGAATTACAGCGGATTAATTGGGCCGCTTGCTTTCCGTTTATTCAGCTTTTCCGCACCTTTAAGATGGCCTTGCATCCCGGCAAACTGGGGCTGGCCCTGGCCGCCCTGTTGTCGATCGGGCTTCTGGGCTGGCTGCTGGACCGGCTCTGGCCGGTCAGACATCAGCCGGTTACGGATGAGGTACATGCTTTCTGGCGCACGCCCGACATTGACGCCTGGCGGAACCAGAGGCTCGATGCGCTTCCCGATGTGGTGAGGGCCGCCTATCAGCAGGAAGGCTTTACGCTGCCCGAGGCGGTCGCAAACGACCTGAAGGGCCGGGACAGGGTGGCCGGCGCCTACCGCCGGGCCATGGATGACTTCAGGAAACAGGGTTACGACAAGCTGTGGAAGTTGAAGCCCGAGGAGCGCGCGGCCGCGGCTGCCCGGCTCAATACCACGTATCGCCAGCTTGAGCGTTTCCGGCACCGCGGCGTCTTTACGGCCTTCCTGTCCTATGAGACCTCCGCCGTCCGGCAGTTCATCGATTCCATTGCCACCTTGAATCTCACCGGGCGTACGCGTGAAGTCTTGAACGCCCGCCATGGAGCGGGCTTTGCGGCCTTCCCCCTCGGCGATGGTCCCCTCGGTCTGACGGCAGACCCGACGCGGCTTCCTGGCCCGGACATCGCGGTTTCGCAGTCGGAAACCGGGATCGGCGCTCTGGGCAGCCTGATCCTGATGGCGCGCGGTGTGCAGTGGCTCGTTCTCGAACATCCCTGGTTCTCTCTCCTGTTCCTGCTGGGCAAGTTGGCTATTCTGTCTTTCTTCGGCGGGGCCATCTGCCGCATGGCCGCTTTGAACTTCGCCCGCGATGAGCGCATCCCCCTGCGCTCGGCCCTGACTTTTGCCGCCCGCAAGTACGTTGGTTTCTTCACCGCGCCGTTGCTGCCGATCGGCCTGATTCTGGGGTTGGGCGTGGTGCTCGCCCTGGGCGGATTGATTGGAAGTATCCCCTTTGGCGGCGGCACACTGGCCGGTCTGTTGCTCTTCCTTTCCCTGCTGGCCGGCCTCATCATGGCCCTCGTGCTGATCGGTTTGCTGGCCGGCGGAAGCCTCATGTGGCCGACCATCGCGGTGGAAAGCTCCGACAGCTTCGACGCCATGTCGCGAAGCTACAGCTACGTCTATTCCCGCCCCTGGCGGGCGGCCTTCTACGCGCTGGTGGCGGCCGTCTATGGCGCCATCTGTTACCTGTTCCTCCGCTTCTTCGTGTGGCTGGTGTTCCGCCTGGCCCGTGCTTTCCTGGGTATCGGCATGGCCTTCACCGACCGCCCCGGCACCGGCGCTCCCGGCGCCCGCCGAATCGACGCCCTCTGGCCCATGCCCTCCTTTGACGATCTCCTGCGCTCGCGGCCTCCGTTCGCGGCAGTCAATTGGGACGATACCGTGGGCTACTGGCTGAGCATGCTCTGGCTCGGCCTGACCGTGCTGTTGCTTTGCTCGTTCCTGGTCAGCTTTTATCTCTCCGCTTCGACTATCATTTATTACCTGCTCCGGCGCGAGGTGGATGCCACCGACCTGGAGGACGTCTACAGCGAGGATATTGAAGAGGAGGAGCCGGCGCGGACCACGACGCCCGCTGCCCCCGCCCCGGCCGGTGAATCGACTCCCGCGTCCGGACCGGAGACGCCGCCCCCGCAGGCCGGCGAGTCTCCGACCCGCGCGTAGCGGACATGACGAATTGGCCTTGGTGTTCTGAAACCGGGCTTGTGATTTCGAGACCCGGCGCGTGTGCGCAGGCAAGACAGCCGGGAGTACGATTGGTGGGCCACGGCACTTGAGCCGTGTGGGGGTGACTTCGGACATGGGGAACTGCGCAGAAGGAGTGACCCACACGGTGTGGCGGCAGGCCCTAAAGTCTGTCGCAGAATCTGGTATGGTCATATAGAATGAAGGCAGCCGGCCCGGGCCGGCTGTTTTTTACCTTCTGCCAGGGAAGGCGAGTATGGCAACTGAATGGGAATTAGCCCGAGCCACCGGTCGATGTGCCCTGACCGGACGGACCTTTGAGGAGGGCGAGGCATATTACGCTGTTCTGTTCGATACCCCTGCCGGGCTGGAGCGCCGTGACTACAGTCTGGATGCCTGGACCGGACCTCCGGAAGGGGCCTTCTGCCACTGGCGCGGCCGAGTCCCCGTGCGTGAGAAAAAATCGGCCGCCCTGGAAATCGACCAGCAGATGCTGACGCAGCTCTTCGTGGGCCTGGAGGACGAACAGTCTGAGTCCAGGCAGCAGTTCCGGTTTGTTCTGGCCTTGCTGCTGATGCGCAAGCGCGTGCTGCGCTTCGAGCAGGCCATCCGCAAAGGAGAGCAGGAGTACTGGCAGATGCGCCTCCTCTCCGACAAGAGCCTGCACCAGGTGCTTAACCCACGGCTCGACGACCAGCAGGTATCCCGGCTCAGCGCCCAGTTGACGGCCCTGCTCAGCGGCGAGATCGAGGCTATCGAGATCCTTAACGATGCGGGGGATTCTGAAACCCTTTCGGGAGAAGAACATGTTCAAACCTTATCTGATGCTTCGCACGTTCAAGATCAGCCTGCCCCCGGGGCTCTCTAGTGCCCTTTCCGGTTTTGCGGTGTCGCGAACTGCCGCGTGTGAACGGCCGGCCCCCGGCATTCGCCTGCTCGCCCTCGTCTCTCTGGGGCTGGCCTGGGTCGGCCTGGCCGGCTGCGGGTTCGGCCGGGGTTTCGCCACCGGCGAAAGCGGCGCGGTCGAGCCGGAAGAATCCCTCGAGGTGGTCATCGGCCGGGTCAACGAAAACAGTGCCCGGGTCGATTTCATCCTGCGCGGTGTCGGCAAGGCCGATGGGAAGTATCTCCGCGCCGACGGTAAGCTGGAGCCCTTCCACCAGGACGCCAAGCTGCTCTTCCGGAGGCCCCGCGACCTGTACCTGGAACTGGAGCATTCGCTGGGCGAGGACATCATGCAGATCGGCTCCAACAGCCGGGAATTCTGGGTCTGGAAAAAGGTCCAGAAAGACCGTTACTGGTGGGGTGAGCATGACCAGTTGGATCCCCACGAATACGCCGATCTGCCCGTCCGCCCGGATCAGCTCGTGGATATCATCGGCCTGGGCAACCTGCCCACCAGCGTCGATCCCAAGACCGGGCCGCTGTTCGAAGTGCTGCCTGATCGCTACCAGCTTACGTTCCTTGATTCGAACGGCAGCGGATCGCCTTATCCAGTCAAGCGCGTCATGATCGACCGCCGTTCGCCATACCTGGTTCGCGAGGTGCTCTATCTCTCTCCCACCGGCCGGCAACACACCGTTGCCCGCCTGAGCAACTACGGCTACGCGCGGGGAACCTCCGCCCAGGTACCGTATCGGATCCGGATCGAATGGCCGTCCCGGGGCGAGATTCTTGAACTGGACTTCTCCAGGTTGGAACGTCACGAGGGCCGGAATGTCAACAGGTACTTCACATCTCCGCGCCAACGCGGGCTGAGAGTCGGCGAGGAGATCCGTGTGGACCGCAAGCCCGCTCCGACCGCCGCCGTCCAACCTGATCTCCCAGTTCACGCGACGGTTTCGCAATGAATGATTTTTCGTGCCCGAACAGTCTGCAGCCCGATATGCCGATGGTATCCAGCGCCTCCCTCGCTGCTGCCCGCCGTGGGAGGCCTCGCTTTCTTCTTCCAGGCGGAGCAGTGAGCATCCGTTTTCTCCTGGCCTGCGCCTGTGCCCTCCTGCCGGCAACCGCCCGCCTGGAGGCTGAATCGACTGCGCCCGCACGAACCTTCGCCCTGACCGGCAACGACCACCTGCTCTGGATCATCTCCGAAAAGTGGGACAGCGATCAGGAGGCCTTCCTCAACTGGATCACCTGGATGGACCCGGTCTCGATGGCCCTCCGGCAACTGCCCGTAGATCCCCAGTACGGCCAGCTTCAGGCCCTCGCCGCGTGGGAGGATTCGCTGCATCTGTTCGTCAAGATCGAACGTCCTGGTTTGACCACGACCGGCCACTTCGCCTACAGCCGATCAACACGTCCGCAAAGAGAACGGCGCTTACCTGATGACGCCTTGCCTCTGGCCATTGCCGGCGGCTCGGCGGAACTGCCCGGTCTTTGGGCCCTGGTGGATGGTCTCACCGCCGAAGCGGTTCGCGTCGAATGGGAGGAGCATCAGCGTTCGCTGGCAACCCAGCCGGTTACCGAGCCGACCTCCGCAGCCGAGGACCGACCGGCCCGTGAACCCGCCATCACCGCCCGTCCGCCCGAGCCGACCGCGGACGGGTTCTTCCTGGTTGCTTACGACGGCGTTCGCTGGCGTCCGGGGTTCGCAGCTCCGCCCAATGCCGGTCACATCGCCCGAGCCTGGCTGGCCGTCTCCGGCGGGCGATGCCATCTCTTCTGGCAGAATGCTGCGGGGGAGCTGACGGTTCAATACGCCAGCCGGGAAGCCGAAACCTGGACCAACGGGCCGCCCCTGCGTTTTTCGAGGCCGATCGCCCAGGCCACTGCCGGACTGCTGAACAAGCAGCTTACCTTCGCCGCTCTGCTCGAAGACGAGAGCCATGACGGCCTGCGCTGCGAGCCGCGCGTGCTGATGCCCGATGGACAGGCCTGGATCGAACGCCCGCCGTTGCTGGCACCTGACGGTGAGGCCATTCTGATCCTGCCCAAGGATGCAATGATTGCAGGTTTCGGCGACAAGTTGGCCGTGCTGCGCCCCGGCGAGCCGGACCCTCAGGTCGGGCTGTGGTCGCCTGCCGACGGGCGGGTCCTGCTGCCCTTCGCCCCCGTGCCGTTCCGCACGAGCTCGTCGGATGCAACCGGTGACCGAATCCAGGAGGTGGCCTACCTGCTGGCGGTGATCGGCATCGTGCTGTTGGTCTATTGGCGCCGCCGGGACACCATCAGTTTCCCCGTGGTTCTGCCCCCGGGCACGATGGCGGCGGACTTCGGCCGGCGCGGCCTGGCCGCCCTCATCGATATGCTGCCGGCCGCGGTCATCGTCTACCTGGTTTGGCGGCAGGCCCTGTCGGATTATTTCGCCGCCTGGGAGGAAGCGATTCAGACCCAGCAGACGGCGGGGCCCAACTGGTGGAATCTTGGCGTGGCCTGGATAACCTTCGCATCCCTCTACACCGGCTGGTGCCTGGCTTTCGAGCTGTTCATGGCCACGACGCCCGGCAAGCGGTTGTTGGGTTGCCAGGTTGTGTCCGAATCCGCCCGCCCGGCCGCCACCTGGCAGATCGTCGTCCGTAACGCCTTGCGATTTCTCGAATTATTCCCACCCCTGCGGATATGGCCGTTCGTGCTGGTGGTCCTCATGACCCGCAACCACCAGCGCGTCGGCGACCTGCTGGCGCGAACGCTCGTCATCCAGCGGATTCACTGAGAGCCGGTCCCCGAAAGGTGTGTGCCATCGCTGCGGAGCAGTGCCGAACCGCCACCGCCGCCTCCGTGCCCATGAACGGCCCGCCCAAGGCTGACTGGTGACCGGCTTGTGGGACAGACGCCGGGCACGGGCCTGTTTCACCGCGTTCCTCCAGACCCTATTAAAACAGAGCGCAAGCCCTCTTGAGGCCGCTTTGCCGTTCTGCCCGCGGCCGATGAGCCGTTTGACAGTCCGGTGGCGGGGCGGTAGGTTTAGTCTTCGCTATGGGGACAATGCTTTCCTGCCAATATCGGTTTGGGATCCGGCCGCTTCTAACAGCTTCTAGTGAGTCCCGACTCACCCGGACGGCACGCTCGCGTTTGTGCCGACGCGGTGCTGCGCTGGCTCTGCTGGGGGCGCTCGTGGTGCTCCCGGGTTGCGCGAACTGGGGCAAAGCGAAAGCGCCCATCGCGCCCCGGCCGCAGGGTACCATGAGTGACTTGAGCGGGTTTGTGAAGATGCACTCCTCGGCGGCCATCGAGGGGACGATCGGCTCCGTCTCCTACCTGCAGGGCAATCGGCTCATGCGCGTGCGCGGGTACGGGCTGGTGGTGGGGCTCCAGGGCCGGGGCAGCAGGACCAGTCTCCCCGCCGTTCGGGAGTATCTGATTCGTGAGATCCGGCGAGCGCGGATGAATGCGCTGCACGTCGAGCACTCGAAGACGCCCGAGGAGCTGGTTGACGATCCCGGTTCGGCCGTGGTGGAGGTGATGGGCGAGATACCGGCGGCGGCCAGCAAGGGGCAGACCTTTGACGTGTACGTCAGCGCCGCCTCGTTCGATCCGGACACCGAGTCCATCGCCGGTGGCTACCTGCTGCTTTGCGACCTGAAGATGTTCCGCGAAGTATCGCCGCAGGAGATCATCGAGGGGCGTACCCTGGCCAAGGCTCGGGGGCCCATCTTCTCCAATCCGTTCCAGGGGACGGACCAGAGCGCGGCGGGGGGCAACCCGCGGGAGGGACGCGTCCTGGCCGGAGGCGTGGTGCTGGCGGATCGCGAGTTGAGCCTTGTCACTGTGAATGAGTCCTACGCGACCATCCGGCAGATCGAGAATGCCATCAACCAGACCTTCATCTGCAAACCCAAAGCGGCCACGGGCATGTCGCACAACACCGTCAAGCTGAAGATTCCGCCGGAATTTCGTGGCCGCGAGCGGCGTTTCCTGGAACTGGTCATGCACCTGCCCCTGGTTTCGTCGGCGGCGGCACGGGAAGCGCGGGTCAAGCAGTTGATCGCGGAGATAGTCCGGCCGGATGCGCCCATGGAGGATGTGTCTCTGTCTCTGGAAGCGATGGGCCCGACGGCCGTGGGGCAACTGCAGACCCTCTATACGCATCGCCGCCGCGAGGTGAACTATTACGCGGCGCGGGCGGGATTGCGGCTGGGCGATGCTCTGGCCCTGGAGGTGGTGGCCCGCCATGCCAGGGATGAGAAGAGTCCCTTCAGAGCCCAGGCCATTCGCGAGCTGGGCGAGGCGGACCAGTCTCCGGCGGTGCGCGAGTCAGGGGGGCGGGCTATGGCCCTGCGGGCCTCGGCCGTGCTCCGCGAACTGCTGATGTCCACCGATCCGCGCATTCAGATTCTGGCCTATGAGGCCCTGCGCAAGGTGGACCCGGACAGCGTTCACACCCGGCTGGTGGGGCAGTCGCCGGAGAATTTCATCCTGGATGTGGTGCCTTCCGACGGCCCCATGCTGATCTACGCCCGCCGGACGGGCACCCGGCGCGTGGCCATGATCGGCGGCGACCGGCTGGTTCTGCAGCCGCCGTTCCTGTATTCCGAGCCGGGCAAGCCGCTCCTGGTCAGCGCCGTGCCGGATGATCGATTTATCTCCGTGCTCAAGAAGGACCGGACTGGCCGGACGATTGTGGGGCCGCTTCGGGTCGGGCCGTCGCTGCCGCATTTCACGCATTTCCTGGGCAACGATCCGGAAGTGGATCTGGACGGCCAACTCCAGGGATTAGGGCTGGAATATTCTGTCGTGTTGGACGTGCTCTACCGGCTGTGCGAGAAGGGCGCGGTGGCGGCCAATTTTCGGTGGGAAGAGCCGGGGATCGAGGATCTGATCGGTCCGCTCAAGCCGCCAGGCCGGCCGGAGTCCGAGCTGTAGACTGGCCACCAGGCAGCGCAGGCGCGGAGAACAAAGTGTGAGCGTTTGAGAGAGGGAGAGAAGGTCAAACCCGGCCCTCTCTCCTTCGCTGCAACTTGCCTTTTCTCCATCCTGGCCCCGACGCCATCAATGTCTGGCCGCGTTGACGAGAGCTGCGAATATCTTGCGTTGCAGCGGGTCGTCAGGCATGTCCTCCGGGTGCCACTGGATACCCAGGGCGAAGCGTCGACGCGGATCCTGAAGGGCTTCCACGATACCGTCCTCGGCCCATGCAGTGGGGACGAGATTGCTCCCAATACGATTGAGACATTGATGGTGTGAGCTGTTGACCGGCAGAGGATCGGTCTGGACGATGGAATGAATGAGGCTCCCCGGCGCCAGCCGAACGGAGTGGAAAGCGAAGTCTGCCCCGTCCCGGTGGGCGACGGGTGGAACCAGCTTCAAGTCGGGTACGTGCTGGTGCAACGTGCCGCCGCGAAAGACATTCCACTCCTGGATTCCCAGGCAAATGGCCAACAACGGCAGATCGTGCTTTTCGGCGAATTCGAGCACGAAGAAATCGGTGTGTTCCCGACGCGGCTCCATGCAGGTGGTGTTCGGATGAACCTCCTGGCCGTAACGGGCGGGTGAGATATCCGGCCCGCCGCTGAAGATCACGGCGTCCAGATTTTCCAGAATCGGCAGCAGGTCGGGCGGATGGCTCGCGGGTGGGATGAGCACCGGCAACCCGCCGGCCGCGAAGATGAGGTCGCAGAAGCGGGCATCGAGCGAGATTTCCGGAACTTTCAGGCCTCCCTCATGTGTCAGTTTGAGCTGGTAGCGACAGGTGATACCGATTCGTGGGCGCATCAATAAGTACATCCTCCTGGTCGAACGCGATCGCCAGAAGTATAGGGCCGACGGGGGGAAAGCAACAGGACCGGCCCTGGTCACCTATAATGCCGCCTGACTGGAGATCGGTTGTGGATATCGGGTTGTACGTTCACGTTCCATTCTGCGCGACCAAGTGCGGGTATTGCGATTTCTATTCGCACGTGCCGGCACCGGGCGCGTTCGGGCCGCTTGTGGATGCGCTGCTGGCGGAACTGGATGCGGGCTTGGCTCGGGAGGGCCTGCGGGTAGAGACTATCTTCGTGGGCGGGGGGACGCCCACCCTATTGCCGCTGGTCGAGCTGGAACGGTTGTTTTCGCGCCTGGGCCAGGTGGCGCAGCGCGATCGACCGGTTGAGTTCACCGTGGAAGCCAATCCCGCCAGCCTGACCGCCGAGAAGGCCGCGGTGCTGCGACAGGCCGGCGTCAATCGGATTTCCCTGGGAGCGCAGTCCTTCCACCCGGAGGAACTCCGCACGCTGGAGCGGCTTCATCGCCCGGCCGACATACCGGCCAGTGTGGCCCTCGTTCGCCAGGCCGGCTTCGAGCATTTCAACCTCGATCTGATCTTCGGAATCCCCGGCCAGACGCAAGCAAGCTGGTCCGAATCGCTTCGCCGGGCCGTTGATCTGGGGCCCGACCATTTGGCCTGCTATGGCCTGACCTATGAGCCCGATACCCCGCTGCGCGAGCGGCTCGACCAGGGAATGGTGGAACCCCTGGATGAGACCACCGAAGCGGCGTTGTATGAACAGGCCATCGATTTCCTGGAATCTCAGGGCGTCAGGCAATACGAGATCAGCAACTTTGCACGGCCGGGGGCGGAATCTCGTCACAATGTGCGTTATTGGCTGAACCTGCCTTATCTGGGCGTGGGGCCGTCAGCGGCCAGTTATCTGCATGGGCGACGATGGAAGAATGTGCCGGACACCGCCCGTTATGTGGCTCAGATGCATCTGGGGCAGAGTCCGATCATTGAGGTCGAAGAACTCTCGCCCCTGGAACGGGCGGGAGAGACGGCCATGCTCCAGCTTCGGCTGGTCAGCGGTATCCACCGGACGGATTTTCGACAGGCCACGGGGTTCGATCCCGCCGAACTCTTTGCCGGGGTAATTGCCCGTCATGTGGAGCGGAATCTTCTGATTGCCGATGAGGAACACATCGCCCTGACGCGCGCGGGACGGCTGGTGGCGGACTCGGTTATTGCCGAGTTTCTGGCCCGGGAACCATTGGGTGGTGCCCGGCCGGTGGCCTCCGTTCCGCCGCCGAGTACTTGACAGTATTATGGCTGGGGTTTAACTTCGGTAGAGACACGGTGCCGCGAACGGGCCATGCGAAGCGCGGACTCAACGGTTGCGACGTCAGCGGCCGGGCTCATTCGGCAGCCGTGAACGACTGCGAAGAGGAGATAAGGCATGGAGACTGCAATGCTGGCTCTGTTGGGCGGATTGTTGGAGTGGTGGCAGCTAGTCCTCATTATTCTCCTGATCGTTCTGATCGTGGTGTACTTCAAGATGAGGAACCGGCAGGTTTGAGACGCCGGGCAATCCTCGCCTGCTAAACAGCCGAAAGAACCTCCAACAAAACGCGAGCGGGCTCCGCTGAAAGCGGTTCCCGCTCGGTATGCTTTGTCAGGGAATACAATCAAGATCTTTGGAGCGTCGCGTCATTCGACCTGGGATTGGCAGGTCGTTGTTCCGGCGCTACGCGCGGCCATCACACCCAGCAATGCGCCATACGCCTGCACCAGATGGCCGGCGACTTCCTCGTGCTCCTGGGCCGACATGAATGCCGCCAGCTCGCGAACACGGTTGGCAATGGAGCCGAGGTCCGGCTTGCCAATGCAGCTCGAAACATAATCCGGAAGATCCCGCTCTCTCTGAACGTTGCTCGTCTTCATTGTCTTATCCTTTCTAGTGCAGATGCACTATTAAAGAATAATAAGGATTCGACTGAAAACGAAGCTCAGCTCTCGGATTAAGACTGGTAAAACTGCAAAATGATTTGAATTGGGGTTTTCGCCCCGGGTTTCAGGGCTGCTGGTGTCAGCGTCCTGGCGGGTTGCGGGAGTTTCGGACTGTCAGGCTGATTTGCTCACCAGATTGTTAGTGGCGATCCGCCCCAGGATGGCCCCATAGGCCTGCACAAGGTGCCCGGCGGCATCGTCACAACCCTGCGCGGAGAGCAAGCCGGCCATCTCTCGCACGCGATTGGCGATCGAGCTGAAATCCGGTTGGCCGATCGACCCCGAAACATAGTCCGGCAGATCCAAATTTTGTCTGGTTTTCATGACCTCACCTTCCCAGTAGGACGCACATGATCAGATCCTCTCAACAACCGTCCTTGTTAGATTATTGAGTGCCGGGAAGATTAGTTGTCGATGAAATCCATTTTGCACCTGCGAAAAAACCGCTCATTCAGGCGAGGATCGACTCAATCTCATCCAGTTCCTCGGCCGTGAATGAACGCTTCCTCAATGCCTCGACATTCTCCTGGATCTGTTCCGGACGGCTCGCTCCGATGAGGACCGAGGTCACTTCCGGGCGGCGAAGCAACCAGACGATGGCCATCTGGGCGAGCGTCTGGCCGCGCCGGCGGGCCACCTCGTTGAGTTTGCGCAACTGATCGATGCGATCGAATCGGGCCTCGATGCGCTTCGCGCAGACGTCTGTGCTCACCGCCAGCCGCGAATCGGCCGGAGCGCTCTTCTCGAGATACTTGTTGGTGAGCAACCCCTGGGCCAGCGGAACAAAGGCGATCACGCCCATCCCGCATTCCGCGCAGGCCTGAAGCACGCCGTCCTCCACGTGGCGATCCAGCATGCTGTAAGCGCTCTGGCTGATGATGGGGCGGGCGGTGTGATAGGCGACCGCGTGGGCGTTCTTGGCCCGAATGTCTTCGGGCGAGTGATTGCTCAGGCCGACGTAGAGGGCCTTGCCGGAGCGCACGGCCTGGTCGAGGGCGTCCATCACTTCGTCGGTTGGCGTGTTGGGATCGGGCCGGTGGGCGTAGAAGATATCCACGTAATCGAGCCCGAGGCGCTTGAGCGAAGCATCCAGGCTCGACAGCAGGTACTTGCGGGACAGCCACTCGCCGTACGGCCCCGGCCACATATAGAAACCGGCCTTGGTGGAGATGAGCAGCTCGTCACGGGGCATTTCCCGGATGATCCGGCCGCAGACCAATTCCGCGTTGCCGTTGGGCTCCCCATAGTTATTGGCAAAATCGAAATGGGTGATGCCCAGGTCGAATGCCTGGAACAGGCACTTTTTGGAGACCTCGTCGGAGACGTATCCGCCGTAAGTTTGCCAGGCCCCCAGCGAGATGGCCGGAAGCTTGACTCCCCAGCGGCCGCAGCGGTTGTAGACCATGGACTCGTAACGTTTTTCATTGAAGTGGGGCACGGATGGACCTCCCTGGTTTGGGCCGAACATTGAAAGGGGCCATTATGCGGGAAGAACTGAGAACTGAAAACTGAGAACTGAGAACTGCGCGCTGGGTTCCGCAGGGGAGTAAATGCCAAAGCGATGAATATTTTTGCTTGCGGGAAGGGCGGTTCGCGGGTATCTGAGTGGTGATACTGATCGTGCCGTACGATGGAACCGTGCGGAGGATGTTGGAGGACTCCGATGAGCAAGAACGGATTCTGGCTGTTGTGGCTGCTTCCCCTGGCCGGTTGCGGCATGACTGGCATGCGGGGCAACTGGGTCCTCAAAGAGGTGATCCCGGCGGAGGCGATCGGGCATTACGACATCGCCGCGGTGACGTTCAACCCGGATTGCACTTACGTGGCCAAAGTCCGCAAAGGCGACCGCACGGAAGTGCGCCGGGGCACGTACGACTACGACCCCTGGAGCCGGAAACTGACGCTGCGCAGCGGCGGCGTGGAGCGAAGCTATACGGCTACCCTCTGGCTGGGCCTGCAGATCAACGTGAAGACCCAGACGCCCGAGGGTGAGCCGCTGACAGCCATCTTGGGCCGGACGAAGCAGGCGGTGGCGCCGCCCCCGCCGACTATCCAGCGGCGAACCCAGTAATCTGACAGACGACCCATGCGAGCGGCGAAACGAGCACGGTGACCTCAGAGCCTTCCAGTCATCACTAAAAATGGCCCGCGATGTGCGGCAGCCCCATTGCGTGCCTGAGCAGGAAGATTCCCCCGACATACATGACGAGCGCCTTTATGGCCATTCCGCTGAGCTGAGGCAGGTTATTATCGGACGCAGCGTCCTCCGGCAGATTTTGCCGACGGTAGGGCAAAAAACTCCACCTTGCTCTCAAGAAAAAAACAAGCTCGCGCCGATAGCATCTTTCGCCAAGATTCCCAAATTGCCCAGTTTAACAAGATGGGCTGGGGAACTGGCAAAGATGCCGGGTTGGGTTGACCTGGTATCTTCAATAGATCAAATCGGATTTTGATGGCCGGTGGTGGAGTGACCGGCGGTTCTCTGGCGTCCGAGCGGACGACCCTCTCCCAGGCAGGATGCGTCGGGTTGGGAAAGCGAAAAGGGGCCGAAAGCCCCCAGCGGGGATTCCCCGCGCTGGTCCGCCGGTATGGAGGCGCAGTGATGTCCGAACGGTTGCTCGATCGGTTTGTTCCGGAACTTCTGGCGGGTCGGCGGCAGGGATGCCGGGACATTCTCCAGAGGGCCCTGGAAGGCGGGATGGAGCCGGTGCATGTCTACAAGCAGATGATCTGGCCGGCCATGGAGCTGGTGGAGCGGATGTATCGCGAGGATCGCATCAATCTCGCGACTGAGCATATCGCCACGCGGATCAACCGCTGCATAGCCGATCAACTCCAGGCTCATCTTCCCCGGCGAGAGCCGAACGGCAAGAAAATCCTCATCACGTGTGCGGACGGCGAACCCGAGGAGCTGGGGGCCCAGATGTGTGCGGACCTGTTCGAGGCCGACGGCTGGGAAGTGTTGTTCGTGGGCGGGGGCGTTCCGGCCGACGAGATCCTGGCCCTGGTGGGCAATCATCGCCCGGACATTCTGATGATCTTCGGTACGCAGCCGGCGGGAGTGCCCGGGGTGCGGCGGCTGATTGACATGATTCGCGAGGTGAACGCCAACCCCACGATGAATATTCTGCTTTCCGGCGGCGTATTCAACCGGGCGGAGGGCCTCTGGAAAGAGGTAAACGCCGACCTGTTCGCCCCCACGGCGGCAGAGGCGCTGGCGGTCGCGACCAAGGCCGAGCCCCGCAAGCCGGAAGTGCGTATCCCCGGCGCACCCAAGAAGCGTCGTCGCCGTCGCCGTCCGCCGCTGCTGGCCATGGCCGACGCGTGAGATAGCGGAAAACAAGCCGCGCACCCGTATCGAACCCCAAGCGGGAGGCACCTGAAAGCCCCGCGAGCGTGCGAGGAGGGCAACCCACACCATCGCCGGCACGCTCGCGGGGCTGTTTGCTGGAAAGAGGGGGGAAAATGAGGGATGAATGGATGCCGCATGGCGTCCGGGTCCTGATCCTTTCGCGCCTGTCTCGTGTGCCTCGCTGATCCTGCGCTTGTCTGTTCTTCTGGAAATCGTTAACCTTATCGCCTTCCTGGGTGAGTGCTGATCGCCGCATGGAACGTGCTCTATCTACGAAAGGATTGACGACTATGGCCAAGAAGACGACGCAAGCCAAGGCTGCCCGCGGTAAGGCCCGGCAGGCCCAGACCACCGAATACGGTGAGCCCCGGACGACCGTCTATCGGTTTAGTTTCGGCCCGTGGAACATCCATGAGGGCGCCGACCCGTTCGGCCCGCCCGTTCGCGACCCGATTTCCTTTTCACGCAAGCTCCCGCTGTACAAGGAGCTGGGCTTCGAGGGCGTGCAGTTTCACGATGACGACGCCGTGCCGGACATCAACTCGCGGTCTCCTCAGCAGGTCTTGCGCCAGGCCCAGGCGGTCCGCAAGATGCTCGACGATGCCGGGCTGGTCGCGGAGTTTGTGGCCCCTCGTCTGTGGGAAGACCCGCGCACTATCGACGGCGGTTTTACCAATAACGACCCGGACAACCGCCAGTACGCGATCGATCGCGCGCTGCAGACCATCGACATCGCCGCTGAGCTGGGCACCAACAAGGTTGTCGTGTGGCTGGCCCGCGAAGGTACCTACATCCGTGAATCGAAGAATGCCCGCCAGGCCCACGAGTGGCTGCTGGAGGCCATCAACCGGATGCTGGCGCACAATCCGAACGTCCACATTTTGATCGAACCCAAACCCAACGAGCCGATGGACAGCGCGTACATTCCCACCATCGGGCACGCGATCTCGCTGGCTTACCTCTCGGATGATCCCACCCGCGTCGGCGGCCTCATCGAGACCGCACACGCGAAGCTGGCCGGGCTGGATCCGTCCGACGAGATGGCCTTCGCCCTCTTCCATAAGAAGCTCTGGAGCGTGCATCTCAACGACCAGAACGGGTTGAAGTTTGACGAGGACAAGACCTTCGGCGCCGCCAACCTGCGCGAAGCGTTCAACCAGGTGCGCGTCTTGGAGGAGGCCGGCTACGGACAGAACGGCGAAATGGTCGGGCTGGACGTGAAGGCCATGCGCACCCAGAAGGAAGAGAACCGGCTGGCCCACCTGGCCAACAGCAAGCGCATCTTCGAGATCATGGTCGAGAAGGTGCGGACCTTCGACCGCCGGGCCGAGGCGGAGATGATCGCCGATCGCGATTACGAGGCGCTCGAGCGGCTGGTCATTGAGCACCTGCTGGGAACCTTGTAAGAGGGGCCGGTTGCGTTTTCAGCCGAGGGCCGCGCCGATTCTGTGATGGTCGGATTCTGTGCCGGCCGTTCTCAGGAGGCCGGCGGCGGAACGACAAGATCAAACGGCCCGGGTGCGGGTGCCCTCCTCGCACCTGTTGAGCGGGAGTCTACATCGAAATCCCCAAAAACCCCCGGCCGGGGCGGCCGACCGCTCGATGGAGCGGTTGGCTCCCCCGGCCGTACTTTGCGCAATGGCCTCAAAACCCCCGGCACGGGCCAAGGGGGGCGGGGATCGCAACATGGGCGATTGCCGGCATCAGCCCGCTCGGCTGACCCTACGCCGCGGGCGGAGCCTGTTCCACGACGACGGGTTCTCCGCCCAAAATGTCCAGGTTTGGGGTGAGCGCTTGTTCAATGGCCAGGGTGATGGCTAGCTGGATGCCGTTGAGAATGCCGCTGCTGATCGTGGCGTTGATCTGGTCGCGGTTGGGGATGCACGACACATCGCCAAACAGGCACCCACCGGCCAACAGGGTGAGGAGACTCTTTCGGAAAGACGTGGATCGCATAGTTCACCTCTTTTGTGCCTGCCGCATCCTAATCGCAGCTCAGCAGGAAGGCAAGGCATGCAGCTTTAGCACGGGGCAGCGCGTTGTCGGGGCCTGCGGGCGCATTAAGGGAAAGGGAACGGCCCATGCCAGGAACCGTTCCCGATTGCTCATTCGTCTGTGATGGCGTGACGAGGGCCGGGGAGGCTGCCTGGGCCCCTTTCCAGCGGATGAGTTTCTCGTTTCGACCCACAAGGCGGGCAGGGTGCCCGCTCCCCGTTCGGATTCAGGAGGGCGGGCAAGATGCCCGGCCCCCTGCACCGGCCAGACGCCGGTGCCACACTGATTCTTCATCGGTGAGACGCCGGTGCCACACAGCACGGCTCGAGGCCCGGAGATCGTGGTCCGGCTGTCCCACCGTTGCGCATAATCATTTAGCTGCCCGTCATCCAGCGCACCGGCGTGTACATCACGTCACCGGCGGCATAGAGCGGTGTGGCCAGGCCGTGGCCGGTGGAGGAGCGATGGAGCCGCTCCCGCTCACGGTCCAGGCTGATGGTGGTCCCGCGCGCAACGACGTTGCCCTCCACCCGGATCCCGCGGCGGCTGGTGATCATCTGGGGCAGGCAATCGGTGAACTCGCCATAGAATTCAAGCTGGCGGCCGCCCTTGTCGCATTGGCCGTTCTCGAGGGCCACCACCCGCTCATAGATGATCTGGTCTTCGCACTTGATCTGCACGATCAAATCGTACTCTTCGGTGGGGCAATCGACCTCAACTTTGTAGCGAACGCACAGATCGGTGGTGCACTTGGGGTTGCTGGCATGGAGTCGCTCGATGTCCGCCTTGGTCTTGCAGCATTTGACCGCGCACGCGTCGCACTTGTCTTTGGGGCTCAGGAGCCCGCAGAGATTGCAGATATTGCGCGTGCGCCTCGGTTTGCACGGGGCCTCGGCCGCACATGGCGCGCAGGGGGTGCCGCTGATCATGACTTCTTCGGATGACATCTCCGTTCGCACTTCACTGCCGGGACTACAACAGGCGCTGTCGGCCGCATAGGCAGTTCCGGACAGCAATGCGACGGCCACCAGGCACACAAGCCTCTTCCACACGTTCATGGTCTTTCTCCATTTTGAGACGAGGAAACCCGAATCTGCACTTCCCACGTGCATGCCATAGAACTCTTCTATGGCCGGGTCTTGAAGTCAATCGACATAAGCTGAGTTCCAAAAGCTCATCCGCTAAAAGTTCGCTCACGCATTGCCGCCGACCTTGCTTCGGATGTCCCTCTGCGCCATCGCTCTCAACAACCGTGCGCGATGGCGAGACAACAAAAGCGTGATTTGTGTGCCACGGCTCTTGAGCCGTGTGTGGGGCACCGGCGTTTCGCCGCTGTAGGGGGGCGGGTATCTTGCCCGCCGTCCTGAATCAATCCCAGCAGAGCGAGCGTTGTGTTCGGAAAACGGCTGGTACGGAGTCGAGGTGCTGCGGCGGAAACGGCCGGTACAGAGCCTGGCCGCTACGGCAAAAATGGTCGCTACGGAGCTTGGCCGCCACAGGGGCGCGTTCCAAGATGTCTCGCAAGATTGCCCGCGGTCATATTGATCCGTGCGTGATTCGTACGCCGCTGCTCTTGAGCCGGGGTGGTGGGCTCGGCATGGCGGGCCCGGGCCGATACGATAGAAGAATGTTCAAATTCGAGATATCAAAGTCCGAGCCGGGCGGGCGGGCCCGATGTGGGGTTCTGACCACGCCGCACGGTGCAATCCGCACGCCGGCGTTCATGCCCGTGGGCACCCGCGCGACGGTCAAGGGCGTCTGGCCGGCGCAGGTGCGAGAAAGCGGCGCCGATATTCTGCTGGCCAACACGTATCATCTTGGTTTACGCCCGGGGCCGGAATTGATTGCTGAGCTGGGCGGGCTGCATCGCTTCATGGGCTGGGATGGCCCCATTCTGACGGACAGTGGTGGCTTCCAGGTCTTCTCGCTCTCGGCCCTGAACCAGATCACCGATGAGGGGGTGACTTTTCGCTCGCACATTGACGGGCAATTGCTCCGTCTGGACCCCGAACAGGCTACCCGGATTCAGTACCTGCTGGGGGCGGACATCATCATGGCCTTTGACCAGTGCCCCCCGGGGGATGCCGATCGCGACGTGGTGGCCCGGGCGGTGGAGCGAACGGTTCGATGGGCAGGGGAATGCAAACAGGCCCTGGAACGGCTGTCGGCATCCCCGCCGGCCCTCAATGGATGTGACGCCGCGATGAAAGAGCGTTTGGCTGATCTGGCCACCGTTCGCGGCATGCCGGATGAGGCACAGAGCGGTTGCTCACCCCATCCGGCCCCGGCTCAGGATAAGCCGGAGCGGAAAATGCAGGCCATGTTCGGCATCGTGCAGGGGGGCATTTTTCCTGATCTGCGGCGTGCCTGCGCTCAGCAGTTGATGGAAATCGGTTTCCCCGGCTATGCCATTGGCGGCTTGTCGGTGGGAGAAACCCATGAGCAGATGGTCGCAGTCCTGGACGACCTGGTCTGGAGGTTGCCGGCCGACCGCCCCCGATACCTGATGGGTGTGGGCATGCCGCGGGACATCCTGGCCGCAGTGCGGGCCGGGGTGGACCTGTTTGACTGTGTTCTTCCGACCCGCAACGGTCGGCGAGCCTATGCTTTCACGGCACGGGGGCCATTGCGGCTTCGGAACGAGAAGTATCGGCGGCAGGATCAGCCCCTGGAAACGGAGTGCTCCTGTCCGGCCTGCCGGCAATTCAGTCGGGCGTATATCCGTCACCTGTTCATGGTGGGGGAGATGCTTGGGCCGATGCTCGTGAGTGTGCATAACTTATGGTTTTTCCAGCGGTTCATGTCTCGGTTGCGAGACTTGATTCCAACCGGGGATTGGGGCAGGATGCTGGAGGAGTTTCCAGTGGCGGGGCCTGCGGGTCCCACCCAGTTGACGCAAGAGGATTAAGAACCACCATCATGCAAATCTTAAACATGCTTTCTCAAAATGGCGGCGGGAGTGGCCAGGGCATTCTGCTGGCGGCCATGCTGGCAGTGTTTGTCTATATCATCATTAGTGCTTCCTATGGCCGGAAGGAGAAGAAGCAGTATGCCCAGATGCTGGCCAATCTGAAGAAGAATGATCGGGTTGTGACCATCGGCGGCATCATCGGGTCCGTCGTATCCACCACCGCCGAGGAGGTGGTCGTGAAGGTGGATGAATCCGCCAATGTGAAGGTGACCTTCCTCAAGAGCGCGATCCGCAAAGTGCTTACCGAGGAGCCGAAGGCCGCCGATCTGGGGTGAGCCAAGTTTTTTCCCGCAGATTTTTGCCGCTTTCCGCCGTCTCCCAAGGCGCTGTCTGCATAGTGCTTTATCCCTCTTCCCATTTGGCTGCGGGCCTGGTGCCATTTCCAGTCCCGCAGTGCCCTATTTGCCTGATCGAGGCGGCTGGTTGTTGCCGTCGGCGCGAGCCGCCCATGTTCGGAAGGGGATAGGGTAAGTTCCTGCGCGGTTTTTTGAGCCACGTCGTTGTCGCCTGATTCGCTGAGAGGCGGTCAACCCGGCAGTTGGTTTCAGATCGATTGCGCATTGTGTCGTTGACAGGAATCTTGGCGGCCGCCAAGATACACGCAAGTGGCTGGCCCTGAGTGCGCGAATCTCGAATGAACCGGGGCGCCGCCAATTCCCCAGTCTCGCGACCGGGAGCGGATAGAGCGACTTTCGCTGTTTCTAAAAAGCTGTGGAGACAGACATTATGAAACTGAATTCCCGATCCCGCCAAGGTCTGGCCTTGGTCGCCGGATTGGCCCTGGCCCTGCCTCTGCTGGTTGGTCAGGCATGTGTGCCGGATCCGTCGACGGGGGACGGCTCGGGAGCGCCGCGCGTGGACGTGCTTTCCCCATCGCTGGATCAGACCTTCGCGGTAGGCGAGGCGGTCACCGTCGTGTACGAGGCCACCGGCGAGGGAATTACTTCTGTCATGGCCTTCTATGATCGCGACGGGCAGGCCGGAACGGGCGACGAAGTTATTTTCATGGACAACCTGCCCCGCGGCCAGAACAAGTACACCCAGCTTCTCACTAACAAGATGGCCTCGGGCACCTATTGGATCGGTGTCACCGCCACGAATAGCGCTGGCACGACAACAGCTTACGGCGCCGGGCGGGTGACCCTGACAGCGGCCCCGCAGATTACCTCCAGGTCGCTGGGCGGGGCGCAGCGCGTGGCTTCGGGGACCAAGATTCCGATTGAATTCGATGTTGGCGGCGGCAGCTTCAGTTGGCGCATCTTCTACGACACCAATGGCGTATTTGATAACGACGAGGTCACGATCGCCCAGGGGACGAACGTCGACAATCCGATTCTGACGAACACGTTTGACACCGCGAACTTGAAGGGTGGAACCTTCTACGTCGGGGTGGAGATCATCACGCCCGGCGGCGCGGTCGGCAGGGCCTATGCCCCCGGCACGGTCACCGTTCTCTCCGGCGCTTTCATCCAGGTGCTGCAGCCGAAGGTCGGCAAGGCCGTCTCGCGGGGTAGGCCTGTCCAGATCAGCGTGGTGGCGAACGATCCGGGTAACACGGCATCGAGCATCCGCCTGTTCTATGATCCGGATAACACTTTCGGCAACGGCAACGAGAACACCATCACCACGCTCCCGATCACTGGCACCGATGCCTCCTGGAATACCGCCGACGTCACCGACGGTTCCTACTGGATCGGAGCGGAACTGGTGAACGGGCTGAACCCGCCTCTGTATTCATACAGCGCCGGTCCTGTCCAGGTCGGCACCGGCAGCGGCAGTTCGCCTGGGAGTGTGCCCCCCGGTGGCGTCATCGGCGACAGCCTGCTGACACTGACCACTCCGCAGGTCGATACGACCGTGTTTCAGAACCGCATCTACCGGATCAACTGGACCACCAATCTCAGGCCGGGCGAGGGCGTCGTCACCGTCTTCCGCGAGCCGGACATGGACAAGGATGGCAAAGGCGACGGGCCGGCCACCCGCCAGATCATCGGTTTCGAGGGAATCGAAGCCACCCAGCAGTATGTTGATTTCGACACCTCCGGCGTGGTCGGAAGGTTCCTGATCGGCGCGACGCTCAAGCCGAATACCGGGCCCCCCGTCACCCGATACGCCAAGGGGACCCTGACCGTCCAACCGTTGATCTTCTGGGTGGGCGACTTATTGACCAAGAAAGACGCGGAAGGCAAGGTTGTGCCCCAGACGGGCCCCTTCCAGGGTGCGGTGTTCCAGGGCTTCAACTTCCAGGACAACCTGGGCACGGCCATGCTGACCGTGGACGACTACGACGATGATGGCTTCCCCGAGATCCTGTTGGCCGCCCAGTATGGCAAGCCCTACCCCACCGCCACCACGGACGGGCGGGGTGCCGGCGAGGCGTACTTGATCTATGGCCAGCCCATCCGGTTTTCCGGCACCATCGACGTGAATGGAGTGGGCAACTCGGTGCCCGGCCTGGTCTTTGCCGGGATCATGCCTAACCCCCTGGATGGTAATCTGCCGGTTGCCGAGGCCATGGCCGGCAACTCGGTTCCCTACACGGTGGACGGCCAGCCGGCCCCGCCGGACGCTTCGGAAGGTTTGCGTTCCGTCATCACTATCCCCGACCAGGACGGCGACGGGAAAAAGGAACTGGTCTTCAGTTTCCCCTGGTGCAACTCCTACAGCCTGGGGTTCCAGACGGCACAGTATCAACAGGATGGGGTGCCCGGTTTGGGCCGGTTGGAGAACAACGGCCACTTCCTGCGCGGTGGCCTCGTCATCGTCTCCAGTCAGAACCCGCTGATCAGGTCGCGCACCGCCATCAGCCGGCGTCTGGACCGTGTGCTGCAACTCCATCAGGTCGGGCAGGTCTTTACCTCGATGGTGATCCCCAGCAACTGGCCTGGGCGGCAGGATAACTGCGACGACTGGAATGTGGAGAATAACGACGACACGTGGATCTTCCCCTGCGAAGGCTTCTGGCAGGACACCACGGGGGGGGGCGGGCGTCGGATCAGCCCACCACGTCTGGCCGATCCACTGACATTGGGCGGCACGGAATTCAGATGGATTATTCATCCGGCGCCGGCTTACAACTGCACCTGGAACAGGGTGAATCTTGCCCAGATTGATCCACCTTACGGGCCTACCGACGCACTGGTTGCCGGGCATTATCTCGGCTCCTTGGATGACTTCGCGAATCGGGCATGCGTGGTACCCAATACCGCCGAGCCGGCCAAGACGCCCAATGACTCCTTCCTACTGGCGGGAACCGGTTTCTACAGTACCGGATCCAATTGCTCCGACCGCCAGATGGGTGCGCCGCTCCAGCCTTACGGCTGCCGGCTCCTGGGCCAGGAGACGACCCAGCCGCAGTTGGGGATGACCGCGAACCGGTTCGGGCACAGCATTTCGGTCTCTAATGATTTTCTGCTCGTGAGTGCACCGCGGCGATCGGCGCTCAAGACATATGTGCCCAACATGCCGGAATCCAGGCGAGAGGCAAGCGGGGAGATCTACATGATCCGGCTCAAACGGCCCGGTGCTCCCGCCAATGCATTTCCGTACGCGCTTCCCAGCGCGCCTCCGCCGGAGGATCCGGATGATACCGAGGCTCCGGTCGGGAATGCCCCGTACCACAATCTGCCTTATCCGCATAACTGGATCGTGGCTGACGTCGGCTTCAGCGTCTTCGGCCCGGATTGCGCGGCCTATACCTGGTCCCAGAATGCGCCGGACGACAACATCGGCAGGCCGTTGCATGTGGTCGGTGCTTCCCCGAATGACCAGATCGGCGAAGTCACGGGGGCTTACGATATCAACAATGACGGCGTGGGCGATTTCCTGGTCGGCGGGCCGGGTACCAACGGCGGCCGTGGTGCGGTCTACGTGATCTACCGCCGCCAGCAGGAAATCGAGTATCACTATCTGCTCGAGCGCCTCCAGCTTGACCCCGCAAACGTCAACCGCCTCAACGGCCTGATGATCATCGGTGAGCCCGGCGAAAGACTGGGCACGGCCCTGGCCGCGGGCGGACCGCTCAACGACGACTTCAACAACGACGGCTTCCCGGATGCCCTGATCGGCAGCCCCTACGCCAGTCCGGCTACCGGGTACCAGGCCGGACAGGTCTTCGTCCTCTTTGGCGGCAGGAACCTGCTTAACCCGGCCGACGGCGTCACCATCGCCCAGCTTCGCGACTCGGGTAACGGCATGCTTATTACCGGCGCTCATGCCGGAGACATGGCCGGTATGACCGTGGCCAACGCCGGCGACGTGAACGGCGACGGTATTCCCGACATTCTCATTGCCGCCCCCGAGGCCAGCCCGCGCTTCGACAGCAATGGTGACGGGATTGCCGACACCATCGGCCTGGATCGGGACGGCGACCGGATCGTTGATGATCTGGATGGCGATGGGCTCCCCGACGATATGACGCACGCCGGTTTGGTGTACGTCGTATTCGGTGGCAAACACCTGAAGGGTACCATCAGCCTGGACAAGATTGGTACCGGCAAGCTGCCGGTGGGGACGGAACCCGGTTGGGGTCTGCCGGGCCTGGTGTTCGTCGGCCGCAAGGGCGGCGACCGGCTGGGAGGCGGCTTCACGCAGCCCACCAACCCCAACGTGCCGGATAGCGGCCTGCTCGCACGGGGCGTGAATACGGCCGGGGACCTGGACCGCGACGGCCGGGCTGACCTGTTTATCAGCGCGGTGCTGGCCGATCCCAAGGATGACTATCCAGGCGCGGTTGCCAAGGAAAACGCCGGCGAGGTGTACTTGATCTACGGCTTGACGCCGTGATGACGAGAGGGTACTGGCGAACTGCATGAAGTGCGTACCGCTGAAACGGCGAACGACGCTTGAGGATTTATAGATGTTCAAGACATCCCTGTTGACAACATTGCTGCGGGTCGGTGCACGCCTGGCGGCGCCCGGCTGTGCCATGCTGGTCTTCCTGGCGTGGGCTCCGCTTTCATGGGCGGCGTCGGGGAACGGCGAAGTGCTGGGCCGCAACAAGCCGAAGCCCGATGAGGTGATCATCCAGTTGGATGGCACCCGGCCGGCCGCCGATGTGCAGGCGGATCTTGCCGCGCTCGGTTTCCCCACCATGACCGAGATCTGGAGCTCGGACCCTGCGGTGGGTCTGGTGGTTCCTCCCCGGTTCAACTACCGCAAGGTCACGGTGAACAGCATCGACGCCGCGACGCTGGCCAAGATCCGGGCGGTGCCGGGCATAGCGACGGTTCGGCGGCTGTATCAGGGGGCCGGTTCTGTAGCCCCCATTATTCACACCGGTGAGTTGGTCGTGAAGTTCTCGCCGAATACCACCGCGGCGGAGGTGCAGATGTTGGCTGCGAAGTACGGCGCAGTCGTCAGCCAGCAGATCCCGTGGCTGCCCGGCGGCTATGTCTGGCGGGTACCGGACACCGATTCGTCCGACGCCATGAGCGCTGCGATTGCTCTTTCTTCAGAAGCCAAGGTCGTATACAGCCATCCTGATTTCTTCGTAAAAGATTTCATTGGGAAAGATGAGGTTCTGATCGAGGATACGTTGTTCCCGCGCCAGTGGCACTTGCGCAACACCGGGCAGTTGCAGGGTGGCAAAGTAGGGGCGGACATCAACGTCGTACCGGCTTGGGACATTACCGAAGGCGCTGGTGCCATCGCAGCCATCATTGACGACTGCGTGCAGAAAGACCACGAGGACCTCAAGAACAACTATTACGTCGGTTTCGATGAAGTGGACTTGGACAGTGATCCGAGCCCGGCCCTTCCGGGCGAAGGGCATGGGACGGCATGTGCGGGGCTGCTTGCTGCCGAGGGTAACA
>JAAXZI010000062.1 GCA_012719955.1 Phycisphaerae bacterium
CACGGACGTGGATCAGTCCTCGGTGACCCAGAACCAGGTGGGGCGGTTCACCTTCATCCTCAAGGCCCCATCCACGCCGGGTACGTATACGGAGAAGTTCCGGCTGGTCCGCGAAGGGGTGACCTGGTTCGGACCGGAGATCACCTGGACCATCACGGTGACGCCGGCGACACCGCCGCCGACCATCACGGCCCATCCGGTGGCGGCGAGCGTGTGCGCGGGTGGCACGGCCACCTTCAGCGTGACGGCCAGCGGTTCAGGGCTGAGCTATCAGTGGCAGAAGAACGGGTCCAACCTGTCCAACGGCGGCCACTATTCGGGCGTGACCACGGCGACGCTGACGGTATCCAGCGCCAGCAGCGCGGATGCGGCCAGCTACCGCTGCGTGGTGACCAACGCGGGCGGCAGCGCGACCTCCAACGCGGCGGCCCTGACCGTGCGGGCGGCCACGACCATCACGGCCCAGCCGACCGCCCAGGCGGTCTGCCCGGGTGGCACGGCCAGCTTCAGCGTGACCGCCACCGGTGACGGGACGCTCAGCTATCAGTGGCAGAAGGACGGGACCAACCTCGCCGGGGCGACCAGCGCCACGCTGCAGATTACGAACGTGAGCGCCTCGGACGCGGGCAACTACCGCTGCGTGGTGACCGGGGGCTGCGGCAGCGCGACCTCCAACGCGGCGGCCCTGACGCTGCAGACGGCGCCGGCCATCACCGCCCAGCCGCAGCCGCAGACGGTGGGAGCCCTGGGCACGGCCAGCTTCAGCGTGACGGCCACCGGTTCAGGGTTGAGCTATCGGTGGCAGAAGAACGGGACCAACCTGAACAACGGCGGCAAGATCTCGGGAGCGACCAGCGCCACCCTGCAGATCGCCTCGGTGACCTCCAGCGACGAAGGCGAGTACCGCTGCGTGGTCACGGGGTCCTGCGGGACGGTGACCTCCGCGGGGGCCACGCTGACGGTGGTGGCCATCCTGGCCGATGACTTCCAGGCCTACGCCAACCAGGCGGCCTTCGAGGCGGTCTGGGCGGACACGGGCAACTCGCCCTACTACCTGAGCACGAGTCTGGGCAATCCGGGGGCCTCGGTGGTGATGCCCAGTCCGTCGGCCAACTACCTGGGCCGGTACTACCGGAGCCTGGGGGCCAAGTACACGGGCACGGCGGCCAGTCCGCTGGTGGTCAGCTGCGACTTCTGGCTGGATCCGGCGGGAGCGCCGAACTGGACAGGGGCCCGGCACACCATTGATCTGCGCGGCTACTCGGGCACGGTCTTCGGGCAGGGCACCATCGAGAACCTGGTGGCCATCGGGGTGCATAACAACTCCGCGGACACCTTCAGCACCACCCGCTATCAGGGTCGGGTGGTCAACGGGGCGGAGTGGCAGACGCTGGACGAGGGGTCGGCTCCGGCCCGTTCCGGCGGCTGGCACCAGCTCAAGATCGTGATCACGGACAGCCAGATCCAGTTCTACGTGGACGGCGTGCTCAGCGAGACGGAGACACGTCCGAACAACTACGGGTTCGACTGGGTGGTGCTGGGTTCGGACCTGACCGCGGCGGGCTTCCAGGCGGCGGTGGATAACGTGGTGGTCTCCGGCGGAGTGATTCTGCCGGAGTTTACGGCCCACCCGCAGTCCCAGAGCCTGTGCGCCGGGGGCACGGCCAGCTTCAGCGTAGCGGTCAGCGGGAGCGGTCCGTTCAGCTACCGGTGGCAGAAGGACGGGGTGGACTTGACCGACGGCGGGCACTACGCCGGGACGGGCACGGCCACACTGGTGATCAGCGGGGCGAACGCCAACGACGCGGCGGCCTATCGCTGCCGGGTGAGCAACGCGGACGGGCAGGTGACCTCCAACGCGGCCAACCTGACCATCATCGCGCCGCCGACCATCACGGCTCAGCCGGTCGCGCAGGCTCCCTGCCTGGGCGGCACGGCCAGCTTCAGCGTGAGCGCCAGCGGTGAGTCCTTGAGCTATCAGTGGCAGAAGGACGGGACGAACATCGCCGGGGCCACGAGTGCGACGCTGCAGATCAGCGGCGTAAGCGCCCAGGACGTGGGCGGCTATGCCTGCGTGGTGACCGACGGGTGCAACAACAGCACCACCTCCAGCGTGGCGTCGCTGACGCTCAACGCGGCCCCGAGCATCACGGGCCCTGAGACGGTGGAGCTGACCGTGGAGAAGAACAGCCCGTGCTCGGCGGCGTCCAACCAGGTGACGTTGACGGCCACGGACGCGGACACGCCGGCCGGGTCGCTGGTCTGGAGCATCGTCAGCGGTCCGAGCTACGGCACGGCCAGCTTCGTGAACGGGGTCAACACCGGGGCCACGGTCACGGTGTGCTACGCCCCGGGTCTGGACCAGCTCAGTGACGACAGCCTGGTGGTGCAGGTCACGGACGGCTGCGGGGGCCCGGACACGGTGACCATCAACGTGACCGTGGAGGCCTGCCCGAACCTGCTGGTGGAGGACTTTAACGGCTACGCCAGCCAGGCGGCCTTCGAGGCGGTGTGGCTGGATACGCTGAACTCGGCCTACTACCTGGACGGCGCCGGGGGCAACCCGGGCGGGGCGGTGATCCTGGCCAGTCCGTCGGCCAACAACCTGGGCAAGTACTACCGCAACCTGGGCGGGGACTTCAACGGGACGGACGCGGCCCCGCTGGTGCTGAGCTTCGACTTCTGGCTGGATCCGGCGGGAGCCCCCGGCTGGAGCGGAGCGCGGCACTTCGTGGAGCTGCGCGGGTACTCGGGCGATGAGTACGGCTCCGGCACGTTGGAGAACCTCCTGGCCATCGGGGTGTACAACTCCTCGGCGGACACGTTCAGCACCACCCGCTACCAGGGTCGGGTGGTCAACGGGGCCGGGTGGCAGACGCTGGACGAGGGTTCGGCCCCGGCCCGTGCCGGCGGCTGGCACCAGCTCAAGATCGAGGTGACCAGCAGCCTGGTGAAGTTCTACGTGGACGGGATCCTGTCGGAGACCGAGTCACGGCCCAACAGCTACGGCTTTGACTGCGTGGTGATCGGGTCGGACCTCACTTCGGCCGGTATTGTGGCCCGCGTGGATAATCTCAGAGTGACCTGCGGTCAGTAACCTTCCCCTGACTGTGTAAAACCGGCGCCGGCGGGATCGTTGCAACGCGGTCCCGCCGGCGTTTGTTTATGCGCTAATCGGCACAACTCGGATTGCTGGGCGGGTTGGATCCACTGAGGCAACGCTGGAAGAAGCCGAAGTCGTCCTGGTCCACGTCGCCGTCTTTGGTGAAATCAGCGGCGATGAATCCATCTACGACGGCCATGGGGCTGCAACCGGCGGGGAGCGAATGGCTGTTGTATGGCACATCCGGGCCGGTCATGCAGGCCACAAAGATGGTCAGGTCGTCCGCATCGACCCAGCCATCGAGATTGAAGTCACCGGGGAACGGTGTGACCACGTTGGCTTTCAAGGTGAGCGTCAGGCTGGTTCCCGGTTGGGCCCCGGACAGGTTCTCATCGGAGACGCTCAACGTATATGTAGCCTGGTAGGCGCCGACGTCGGTCGGATTGAGGGTGGCTGTGTAGTTGCGGGCCGCGCCCGCGGCGAGGTTGGTGAAGGGAGAAAGATTCGTTGTCAGCAGCGAGGTGTGGCCCGATCCGCTGATTGCGTCGAGGTCCAGGCCGGCGGTCAAGCCGGGCGTTGCCTGGAGGTTGTGGATGCTGAAATCTCGCGTGGCGGTTCCGCCGGCGGGGATATTCCCGAAGTCAATCGTCAAGGTATTCTGGTCGCTGGCGTCGGAGAAAGAGGCATCGGCGTGTTCGAGCACGATGGCCGTCACCGCGATGGTATCATCCCCGTCGTTGGAGCCCATGCCGGATCCCGCGGAACTGACCTCGGTATTATCGATGAGGATGGAACCCGTCAGGTTGCCGGAGGTGGCGGTGGAGGCAATAGTCACGTGGATCTGGCGGTTCTGGTCGCCGCCGGGCAGGGCCTGTCTGGTGCCGGCCGCGGACGTGACGGCGCAGCCGGAGACCAGGATGTTGTAAGTGGTTGGGGCCGTGCCGGTCTTGTTGAGCGTGACCGTTTGTGCGGGCAGGGGAGCGCCGCGGATCACCCGGAAAGTGACATTGGTGCTGGACGCGCCGTTGCTCGGAGCGCTGCTGCCAAGATAAATCTTCGCATCGCTGGGGCCGGATCCGAAAATCGTCCAGACCAGTTCGGGATGATCAATGTAGGGATTGCGATTGCCCTGGTAGTAGTCGGGGTTATCGGTCTGGCTCCAGATGAGATGGTTGCGGCGCCGCTCGAATTCGTCCACCGGGTAGACGTAGTGCCATTCGAGCAGCGCAGCCAGATCGCCCATCTGCTCGTCTCCCGGCTTGCCGTTGACCAGCGTGAGGTTTGCGTAGCGTGTGGCCATGTAGAACATGGCTCGCGCGCAACGGCCACGATCGGGGGCGCCGTGGTCAGGGTCCCAGTAGCCGTTGCCGATTCCATAGGGGCTGTTGCCGCGGGCGCTGTTGATGGCAGGATTGGCTGGCCGCAGGTTGAACAGATCGCCGTCGTTGGCGGAGCCCAGGCGGCTGTCGGGCCACTGATGTTCGCGGTTCCAGGTGGCCCCGGAATCCCATTCCTTGGGGACAGAGACGCCGGTGTAGATGAGGATCAGGTTGTTAGGGTTGTTCGGGTCCTGGTCTACGACCTGCAAGCCCATCTTGGCGGCTTCGTAGGAGCGATTGCGGACATTGCTGTTGAGGATCGTGCGCAGCGCGCTCTTGAGGGCGGCGCCGGTGTACCAGTTCCCGCCGGGCCGGGCCGGACTGTAGTAGGTGGCCGGCGGAGCATAGGGGTCCGGCGGCGGGGGGGCAAGCACGGTGATGGTGACGTCATCGGAGGCGGTCAATAAGGTGGAGTCGGTAACCGTGAGCGTCAGGTGATAAATGCCCGGAGCCGTGAAAGTGACGGTTGCCTCTGATGGACTGGTCACGCTGGTGACATAGCCCGTGCGGGCGGTCCAGCCGGAGATGCCGGTTGCGGTGGCCGGGGTCCAGGTGTAGATCAGGCCGTTCAAGCCGTTGGGATCGTCGGCGGTAGCGCCGGTCATGGGCAAAGTGAGGGATCCGTTGGTGAGGGTAACCTCGCGGTCAGCTCCCGCATAGACAATGGGCGCAGAGGGGCTGGAGACCGAGAACGGAGCGGAGACCGCGGTGCCGGTGCAGCCGCTGACGGCGGTGGCGGTCGCGGTCCACGCGGGACCGGGGCTATTCATGGTGACGCTGGCCGTGCCGCTGGTGGCGGGGTTGGCGATCACAATGTTGACCGGATTGGTGGCGAAAGTGCCGCAGGCGACCCTGACGGTGGCCGGGTTGCCCACAGGCGGGGGGGCATTGAGTTGCACGCTGACGGTGGCCGAATCACCGACGGAAAAAGCGGAGCCGGAGAGGCTTACGCCGAGCAGCGAGGGGGTAGTGAGCGTGCCGGCGGTTACGGCAATATTGTCGATCGCGAAGGCCGAACTGCTGCCGCCTTCCGTGCCTCGCCACACGGCCCAGCGGACTTGAACCACCGGCTGGTTCTCCGCTGCCGCCGGGAGGGTGACGCTCGCGTGGGTGACGGTTCCGGCCGTGCCGCCGCTCTGGACGTAAGGATTGCCTGTGCCGGTCAAGGTAGTCCAGGCGCCCGAGGTGCCAACACGATACTGGCAGACGACTCCGACGGTACGAGTGTTGGCCGTGACGCTAATCAGGTCGTAGCTGATCGAGATGTTGGTCCGGCCGGTGGTATTGATGGCCATCGCCAATTGGTTCACGCCATTGGTGCCATTTCCGCTGGTGACGATGGCAAAACGGGCATTTCCACCGATTGCATAGCCGTAACATCCGCCGGTAGCGCCGGGGGATGTGGCATTGATGGATGCGTCTCCAGTGGGTGTACTGGCTTCGGCCGCGGCCTGGGTGCTGATCTCATTCCCATTCAATCCATTCCACGCGGCGAAGCCGATGGGCAGGATAGAGAAGTTGCCGGTCCCCCAGTTCTGGCTGACGGGCACATTCAGGGCGACAGGGTTGGACTGGGCCCATACGGCCGGTGTGGCCGTAGCGATAAGGCTCCAGCATACGAGGATACAGACGGAAGTTCGCCGGTCCATGAGTAACAAAGTGGGGCCTCCGCATCGGATTGGACGCTTCTTTCAGCACTCTTGTACCACGACGGGGCTGGGTATGCAATTTGCAGTCGCAAGTGGCGATTTCTGAAGGGTTTATGGTTTGCGGTGCCGGTGCGATGGATGCGGAGCGAGCTTTTAGGGGATGCGCCGAAGGATCTCCGGACTGATCGGGCTGGCGGGTGGTGCTTCCACAGGCTCGAACTGGTTCTCAGGCAAGCTGGGGCCGGCCGGCGCCGGGTCGGGAGCCGGGGGCTCGGCATCGGGTTCCGGCTGGTTGGGCGCGATTGAGGCGGTTTCCTCGATGCGCACGGGGTTTTCGAGGATTCGGATCCGGCGGGTGGAGGCGTCCAGTTCGACCAGGGCATTCATGGGCAAGGTGGCGTTATGGCGGGCGTGGCCGGCGGGGAAACCGACGACGACCGGCACCGGCAGGTTGGCGAAGTAATCGTTGAATACCTGGGCCAGGCTCAGGCTGTCGCTGCCTTTCTTGGTTTCGCAACCGGTGAAGGTGCCCAGGATCACGCCGGCCACCCGGTCGAACTTGCCGGCCAGACGAAGTTGAGAGAGGAAGCGGTCGATGCGATAGGGCTCCTCGTTGACATCCTCCAGGAAGAGCACCCGGCCGTCAGTTTCAATTTCGTAAGGCGTGCCCATGAGCGCGCAGATCAGAGAAAGATTGCCGCCGGTCAAGCGGCCCTGGGCCTTGCCCGCCGCAAGCGTCCGCAACGTGGCCACCTCGGAGGGGATGTAATAGGAGTAGCCCGGCTCCAGAGGGTCGCCGGCCCAATCGAAGTAGGAGCTGTATAGCACCGCCCGCCACAGGTACTCGGCGGAAAAGTCGCTGAGATCTTCACGGCTGCCCAGGCCGTACATGAGCACGGGAGAATGGAAGGTGATCAGACCGGTCTTACGGCCAATCGCCAGGTGCAGGCCGGTGATGTCGCTGAAGCCGAGAAGGATTTTGGGGTTGGCCCGGATGACGTCGTAATCGAGTTGGTCGAGCATGCGGGTGACGCCGAAGCCGCCGGTGCCGGGGAAGATGGCTTTGACGGCTGGATCGCGGAAGGCGGCCATGAGCTCCTGGGCGCGGGCCTCGTCGCTGCCGGCCAGGTAGCCGCGTTTGCGATACAGATCGCGTGGCAGGCGAACGCGAAAGCCCATTCGGATCAGACGCTTACGGGCCAGTTCGATGCGGTAGGGTTCGAGACTGCCGGCCGGAGCCACGACTGCGATGGTGTCGCCCGGTCGAAGCGCCGCAGGGTAGATCGGCGAGAGAGACTGGGCGCGGATGAACGTCGGCGCAAAGGTCAGAACGACGAGAATGAAGAAAGCGATCCGTCGCATGGCGATGTTTTACCCGGAGGAACGGCGAGGGACCAGTGCTTTTTGCGGTCATAACCTCGCGCACGGTCATCGCGTCACGGTCATTACGTATGGAACTCTCCAACTGAAGACGGAGCTCGTGCCGCGTTCAGCGGATTTGTGATTATTATATAAATTAATGTTGACAATCTTGCCCGGGCGCGGTATAGGGCATACAAGTCCGAACGAATCGACGCCGGATGCGAAAGATCCCGTTCAACTCTGCGCTTGCCCATCCGAACTTACTTCCAGCCCCTGCCACAGTGGCAAGATGTCAGAGGCACGTCATGCCTTTTGGCAACGTAGCGGGTCCGTAGGCCCGTAACACATCACTATTCTGTAGGTCGATGCATGTCAGGAGGTCGTAACATGCGATGGAAGCTGTGCGCGCTCATCGTGGCGGCTGGATTCTGGCTGGCGATCGGTGTGGGATGTGGAGGGCAACCGCTCATCCCCCTGGGAGACGAGGCGACCGAGATGGTCGCCGAAGACCCCACTCCGCTGGATTTGAACCAGGACGCGGCGGACCCGGATATGCTGAAGGTGGCGCCGGAATGGCAGCAGCCGCTGATGCCGGTTTTCGAGGAGGCCGCGGCCGGCTACAACGTGCCGCTGGACCTGCTGCTGACGCTGGCCAAGATGGGCAGCGCCTTTGAGAATCGCGGTGACGCCCGGACCATCGAGGGCGGCTACGGCCTGATGGCC
>JAAXZI010000063.1 GCA_012719955.1 Phycisphaerae bacterium
GAAGGTGGCGACCACCGAGCCCACGCCAGAAATGCGGCCGGTCGATACGAGATATCCCCCGTAGAGCAGAATGATGGCCTTGCCCGTGAATCCGATCAGCAGCAGCATCGGCTGGTAGACGCCGTTGAGTCGGGCGGCCGCCATGTTGTCCTCTTCATTGCGGTCCTGCAGCGTGTGGAAGATGCGCAGGTTGTGTTCCTGGCGTTCGAATGCGTTGACCACGCGCACGCCGGTGATGTTCTCGGTCAGGTTCGACGCGATGGGATTCCAACTGGCACGCACCGTCTGGTAGATCTCGGCGGCCTTCCGGCGATACATATGATCGCACATCGCCAGAACGGGCCCCAGCCACGCCACCGCCAGAAACAGCGACGGCTCCGTCCAGAACAACATGCCTGCCGCCAGGAGGAGAATGAGCGAATTCTTGACGACGGTGTCAATGCCCCACACGTGCACTTCGCGCATGGCCATAATGTCGCCGGTGCAGCGATGGATGATCCGGCCCAGCTTGGTGCCGTGAAAGTAGCTCATGGACAGCCGCTGCAGGTGGTTGAACACTTTCCGCCGCAAATCGAACTCGACCCGCAGTCCCGCCCGAACCATGACCCAGATGTTCATGCGCTGGATCAGAAGCGCTGAGGCCGCTACCACCGCCCAGAGCAGGATGATCCCAAGCACGCGGTGGACGGCCTCCGACTGGCTGGGCATTGGGGTCAGCGTGCCGGCTACGTAGCCGGTGGCCAGGTCGATGATCTGGCCGATGAAACGGGGGTATTGCATCTCGAGCACGAGCATGGCGACATCCAGCACCGTGCCCAGCAGGTAGCTCCGCTTGTAAGGGGCCAGCCCGGAGAAGAGCCGCTTGATCAACTGCCGGTCGATCGGACGCGCCGGCGTGTCCTCGTTCTCAAGCGGAAGACGGACGCGGGGCGCTGCCGCCCGCGCCGGCGAGCGCCATGCCAATCTGGCCAGTCTGGAAACCCACGCTGTGGACATAATGCGCTTTCGGGATGAACCGAATGGAGTGCCCCGTCGGCGTGATCGAAACGGAGACTAAACTACCCCCGTCGCCACTTCTTCCGGGTGGGGTGGCGACTGATCGTGGAACAATTGAACCTCTGCGATGTCTCGATAATGCCCCGGTTCGCGGAGCAGTTCTTCGTGCGTTCCTGTCTGCGTAATCCGTCCTTTCTCCAGCACCACCACGAGATCGGCCTGCTTCACCGTGCTGAGCCGGTGGGCGATGATGAAGGTGGTGCGGTTCTTCATCGCCGAACGCATGGCCTGCCGAATGAGTTCTTCCGTCTGGGGGTCTACCGCGGCCGTCGCGTCATCCAGCACCAGGATGCGGGGATTGGTCACCAGAGCCCGGGCGATGGCCAGACGTTGCCGCTGGCCGCCAGAGAGGGACGTGCCCCCCTCGGCCAGGACGGTGTCGTATCCTTGCGGCATCTTCTCGATGAACTCGGCGGCCTGAGCCATGCGCGCGGCGGCTTTCACCTGGGTCAAATCCAGGCCCGGCCGACCATATGCGATGTTGGCCTCAATCGTGTCGCTGAACAGGTACGTCTCCTGGAAAACGTACGCTACCTGCCGCCGCAAACTGCCTAACTGGACCTGCCGCACGTCCATGCCGTCAACGAGCACCCGGCCGCGCTGCGGATCGTACAAGCGGGCGATAAGGCTCACCAGGGTGGACTTGCCGGCCCCCGTCGGCCCGACAATCGCGACAACCGTGCCGGGCTCCACGGTGAGATTGATGTCCCGCAGGACCGGCTCGGAGTCGCCGTAGGAGAACCAGACGCCCTCAAAACGCACCTCGCCGGGGCCGGGACGAAGCCGGGGCGACCCTTTGCGAACCGGCACGCAGGGCTCCGCGGTCAATACCTCGTAGAGCCGCCGGGCTGACACGATCGCACTTTGATACTCGTTGCTCATGCTCGCGACCTGCTGCAGGCGGCCCAGAATGGCCCCGATGGCCGCCCCGAGCACCAGCATGTCGCCGGCGTTCAGCCGGCCCTTGATGATCAGGATCCCGGCCGCGCAGAACATCGCCAGGTTCGAAGCCAGCGAGATGCTCCGCACTGTCGGGGCGAAATTGGAGAACAGCTTCAGCCGCCTCAGCTCGCGCGTGTAGAACTCATTGCAGCTTTCGCGGAACTTGTCTATCTGCTGTTGCTCGGCGGCGAAGGCCTTGATGACGTGTGCGCCGTTGATGTTCTCGGCAATGATGGAGACGTGTCGGTCGCCGGCCATCATGAGCTGCCGCACCGCCGGCTGCATCCTCTTCCCGAACCAGCGCAGATATAGCATCCAGAACGGCAGCGGCGTCAAGGCCAGCAGGGCCACCCACGGCGAGCGCATGATCAGCATGCTGAAGTAGCCGGTGAGAATGAGCACGATTTCAAGGGCTACCAGCACCGAGATATTGATGAAGCCCCGGACCGCCTGCAGATCATTCATCGCCCGGTTGATCAGCTCTCCGGTGGAGAGCATGTCGTGAAATCCCTGCCCCACGCGCTGAAGCTGATCGTAGACTGCGGCGCGCATGTTGTTGACCAGCTTCATGCTCAGCCGTACGTTGGCGAGTTCACGCAGTAAACTCAGCGTGGCCATCAGCAGCATGAAGCTGCCCAGGAACAGGATGGCCCTCCGCAGCGCTCCCGCCTCCCCCGCGCCGCCGTTGAGCCACACCAGAAAACCGGAAACCTCCGTCTGCCCCTTGAACTGGAGAGTCTTGATCTGGTCCACGGCCCGTGCGGTCTGACGGACAACCAGTAGTTCGACGCCGATCCAACCCGCCGTACACAGGCAGGCCAGAACCAGGCGCAGCCGCACTGGCCGGAGAAAACCGAACATCCAGCCCAGCAACTGACGATTGGAGACCCTTCCAGAGGTGTTGTTCATCAAGAATGTAGCCCCAAGGCATTCGGAGGACCCCATCGCAGACGTTTCCCGTCCGGCAGTCCTGCTGCCCTGTTTCTACGCTATGACTCGCGAGAGGGTTTTTCTATTCGGCGGGATCCAAAAGGAGGGGATTGGTGTCATATTCTGGGATTTTAATTCGGCTTGCGGCGCAGGACTGCGGCCCGGCCGTGGGGGCGCACGCGGAGCCCGACCGGCCGGGAAACGCCAGGCCGTGCTGAACCGGCCGGCCCACTCCGTTGCGGAAGATGAGGCCCATCAGCCGATCGCCGAGGCCTGGGCGGCACGGTATGGTTCGCGCCGGGAATGGCCGGCCGCCCGGCTCATCATGAGACCGAATGCGGCCAGGATGCGCAATGACCTGGAGAGTGCATAAGGCGAGACAGGTCAGCCACTTGGCCCGACGCCGCCCGGCCAACGGCTGACCTGCCCCCCTCTGCCGCGAGGGATGGCCGGCCGGCAGGTCCGCGATCCGGTGCAGCTTGAGTCTCGGCTGAAAAACCTGAAAAGTCGCGGGATGCGCAAACCGCGACGGCAGGAAAACAGTCTGAATAGAAGAGGCTCATGGCGATGCCGGGGTCAAATGACCGTGCGCGATGATGCGCCGGCCCAACGCGCGATCGGTGCACACACTATTGCGACGTGCCCCAAGGCGTGTCGCAGGATCGCACACGGCCCTGCAGGAGCGATCGCCGGAGGCAACCGGGATGTGGACGTCCTGCGCTGACCTGATTACCCTGTGCATTGGTTGGCCGGGTTTGGAGCCATGCCGTCTGCTGAAACTCACGGAGTACGACAGCTTATGCGCCCAACGACCAGTTCGCTTGCCGTTGTCGTTCTGACGGCCCTGTTCGTTCCCTGTTCGGCCGGTCTGGCCAAGGAACGGACCGCGGTCACAGTTTCGTATGTGCTGGCGCCGCCTCAGCCGCTGCCGGATGGCCTGAAGGGTGTTGCTGTCATCGACGCGGGCGTGCAGACCCAGGGAGCCAGGGAGGACGAACGCGAACGGAAGTGGTCGGCCATCGCCGCGGACATGATCGAGGCCATGCTCCAGAACGCGGGTACGCAGTACGGCGGCGGCCTGGCCGTTGCCAAGCGAAGTCAGACCAAACGCATCCTGGAAGAGCAGGATCTGCGGCTCTCCGGACTGGTGGAGGGCGCGGATGCAACTCGGGCCGCCAGGCTGCTGGCCGTCCAGGGACTGATCACCAGCCGGTTGATCATCAACATCGACGTGCAGAAGAGCAGCAAGTCGACGCTTGACTGGGGCGGCATTCTGGGAGGCGCGATCCAGGGTTTCGCCGGCTCCCGGGAACGCGCCCCTCGCACTGTGATCGTGCGACCGGCTCCGCGCGTGGTTCGCCAGCCGGTACGGGTCGATCCGCGAGTGCGGGATCCTCGGGCGACACCCCGCCGGGGGATCCTTTATGCGCCTGGCTACCGGCCCACGCGCAGTCCGCGCCCGGAGGTGGAGGGGGGCGGCTTCGGGGGATTTGCCGAGTTCGGGTTGAAGACTAAGGAGGTGGAGGAAATCAGCCGGAGCCTGACCGTCCAGTGCTCCTTCAGCCTGATCGACGCCAACACCGGCCGGTCCCTGGTCCAGTATTCGCCCCCGCCGTTCCAGAAGACCGACTCCGCCTCGCCGGACTTCCTGTTCGGGGGACTGATGGATGATGCCGAGCTGGACCCGGTCGATCACTTTATCGGTGAACTGGTGGAGCGGGCCACGCGGGAGTTCGTGGGCATGCTCGTGCCGGTGCCTTTCGAGCAGACCTACACCCTCGAGCTGCGCGGCAAACGCGGCGAGGCCGCAATACGGGCTATCCGGGCTGATGATTTCGAGACGGCCGCACGCCAGCTCGAAGCCGCACTTCGCGAAGACGATGACGATAAGGGCAAATTGGCCTTCGCACTGGGCGTGGTACGCGAGCTGCAAGGTGACTATGCCGGGGCGCTCAAGATGTACCGCCAGGCGGCCGCCGCCCGTGATCCCGACAAGGATATGTTGCCGGTGTACATGGGCGCCAAGCAACGCCTCACCAACCACATGAACCGGATCATGGTGCCGTCGGCCGGGCCGGCAGGGAACCCGCCGGCAGGAATGCCGCCCGGCGTAGCTCCGGCTCAAATGCAGCCTTCTGCCCAGACGCCCCCCGCTTCGATGGTCGGTCCGGCCCCGGCGGCATCTCCACCCGCGCCGTCGGCTTCTCCGTCGGTGCCGGTGGCTGCTCCGCCTGCACCACCAGCTTCTCCGTCCACACCGCCGACCACCGCTCCGGCCTCCGGCGCCGTGGAGGACGAGATTCGAATGCTGGAAGAGCTCGAGGCGCGCGACAAGAAGTAAGACAACTTCGGTACTCCACCCCGAAGGCGTATGTACTCACAACTCGCGAGCCGTGAGGGACAATCGCACTGTGTGCCACGGCTCCGCTGGCGCTGCTTGGCTGTGTGGGGTTACACGGTGTGTGCCGCGGCTCTTGAGCCGTGTAGGGACGTCGCGTTGTATACCGCGACTTGCACACCGCGACTCTTGAGCTGTGCGGAGACGACTCTGATGCTCCGCACTGCTCAAGCGCAGTGGCACACACGGACTGTTTCTTCGTAGCTTGCGAGGACGGCCTGGATCTCAAATCTGAAATTTGAGATCTCAAAGTTGAAATCTGAAATCCCGAATTTGAGATCCGAAATCTGCAATTTGGAATCGGAACCCACAATCCCCGCCGAGTCTCCGACAAACCCCGCCGGGACCTTCTGTGATTCTATTTCAACCCGGTTTGGCCCGGGATGCTACTATTTCAACCTGGTTTGCCTCGGATACTATTTCAATACGACTTCGCCCGGGCGAACATCAAGCCTGCCCGGGCGAATGCCAAACCTATCTGGACGAATGCCAAGCCTGTCTGTCAATGTCAGTTCAATCGTCTCTTGCGATAGAACAGGAACATTCCGCCCAGCGCCAGAAAGGCCGCGGTGATGGGTTCAGGAACATAGGTGTATTCGACGGTGGCCGTTGCTCCGGCGGCGGTCGCAAACTGCAACAGCAGATTTCCGGCGCCGCTTCCATACGATGTGCCGGCCGCGGTCACGGGCAGCGAGATCTCGCCCGGCCCGGTGAACAACGCCAAGTCCGCCGGCGTTGCACTGATCGCTATATCCATAGCCGTTCCTGAAAGATCGGCATAGGTGTTGCCGGAGGTTCCAGCGAAATCCACGACCCCATCGAAAGCCGCCGCCAAGTCCGAGGTGTTGGCCAGGGTGAAGACGACGACGAGGAGGGAACCGTCCGGCCGCTGCAGCTCGACCCTTGAAGTCAAATACATTTCCACCGTGGTTGGCGAGTTATCCAGACTTTCAAACTGGGCGGACCCCTGGACTGATCCCGAGAGGGTAAACTTGATCGACGTCAGCTCTCCGAGTGCAGGATCAAACTTGGGGAAAGTGATCGAATCCGTCCAAGTCGTGTCTCTCATGTCGATTGTGCCCGAATAAGAGACGACGAAGGCCTGAACGCCACCTGCCCAGAGCATCATACATACCAAGGCTGCGACGTATTGCTTTTTCCCCATGCTTTTCCCTCCTGTCTCAGTATGAAGTCGTCAACCGCAGAGTTGATGATCTTCCCGCAATCCTGAACCTGTATAACTGCGGGGCGATGCAGTGGAAAGCCGGTCTGCAAGGCCCCCGCATTTCCGGCCGCGCGTCAGTCTGCCCGATTTGGGCCTCGGCCAACAAGCGCCCCACACATTAAGGCACCCTCATTCTACCCAAAGAGATATCTAGTGCCAACGGAAAACAGCCGCAAACGGAAATTTCCAGAGATTGTTCATTTTGTCGGCAAGTAGTGTTCTATCATGATATTAAGTCAATGTAGATACATTGTTTCTATTATTTTTTTTCCTGGATACCGTTGAGGCTCGCCGGCTCCGGGGAAGCGCAGGGCCCACAGTAGATTGGAATGCCGCTTCGTACGTCCGAAAAAGTTCCGGTCCGAAGGGTGCCGGCTACCCGGTGAGGCCCTCGGCGGCGACTTTGGCGCTGGACCAGGCCCATTGGAAGTTGAAGCCGCCGATCCGGCCATCCACGTCGAGAACCTCTCCGACCAGGAAGAGGCCGGGGCACTTGCGCGATTCCATGGTGGCTGGGTCTATTTCGTTGAGGGAAACTCCGCCGGCGGTGGCCTCAGCGAAGCTATACCCGCGGCTGTCGCGGACCGGCAACGGCCATTCCAGCAGGGCATGGACCAGCTTGCGACGCTGATCGCGGCCCAGGTGGGCCAGGGGGATCTGCGTGCCGATGCCAAGGTGTTCCAGGATGGCCACGGCCACCCGCGCGGGCAGCGCGGTCTGGGCCACGCCAGGCGAGGCAGGTCGGGCCTGCGAGCCAGACACCTGGAGACTCGAAAGTGCGTTGTGCAGCACGGTTTTGGGCTGCTGCGCGGCCAAGGCGATCAGCCGGGCGTCGAGCGATTCGAAGGTCTTGCCCGGCAGCATGTTGGCGCTGATGTGAACCGGCTTGCTTTCCAGCCTGGCCCGGTGCCAGTGGCGGGAGGCGTTCATGGCCACCGGGCCGCTAACGCCGAAGTGGGTCCAGAGCATCGCGCCCGTAAGGCGGACGGGCTTGGCGCCTTCGACCTTGACAGTCAGCTCCACGTCCTGGGCGATGCCGGTGAGGCCGGCGTGAAAGTGGCCGTCAAGGACGAGAGGGGCCAGTGCGGGCGTGGTGGGGACGATGGAATGACCCAGGCTCCGGGCGAGTTGATATCCGTGGCCGTCGCTGCCGGTCTTCGGGAGTGATTGACCGCCGGTGGCCAGGACCGCTTTGCGCGCGGAGAGGGGGCCTTGGCTGGTCTGGAGCTTGAAGGTGGCGGCCGAGACGTTCGCTTCCTTCGGGGGGCGGGCATCCTGCCCGCCTTCAGCATCGATGGCATTTACCCGGTGCTCGGTAAGTATCCGCACATTCAGACGGGCGGCTTCGCGCAGGAGGGCATCGAGGATGGTGCGGGCCGAGTTGCTGTCGGGAAAGAGCTTGCCGTTGGGCTCCTCGTGCATCGGGACGCCAAGCTCGCGGAAGAAGGCGATCGTTTGTGCGACGGGGAAGGCGTTCAGGACGCGTTTGATCACATTTGGGCTGCCGCCCCAGTAGTCGGCAGGGCGGACGACGGCGTTGGTGACGTTGCACCGGCCGCCGCCGCTGACCAGGATCTTGGCTCCGAGCTTCTTCGCCCCATCGAGCACCACGATAGAGCGATCCGGCGCCCGCCGGGCCGCAAAAATGGCCGTGGCCAAGCCGGCTGCGCCGCCGCCGATGATGGCAATGTCCACGTCGAGCAAAGGCATGTGTCCTCTTCTGGGGCAGGCAGAAGTCTGCCGCTGATTTCAGGCAGGAATCATATCAGTTCTGTCTGTCGGTACTTACAGAGCTCACCGAGTCTAACCCCGCCGCCTCATCGAATACTCACGCCCTCGGTTGTTAACTGCTCCCTCTGACGCGACTTACATTTTCGGCAAGCGGGTTTCATGGCGCCCTGAAATAAAAAAGACTCCGATTTTCTTGCATCTCATACCTAGACGGATTATATATATACATAGACGCCTTAGGTAAGGAGATGCTGGATATGGACTCGCGTTTGTTGTGGGGCATGGTGGACATGCTGATCCTGGACGTGGTCTCCCGCGGCCCCACGTATGGATACCAGATCGCCCAGACCGTGCTCAGCCAGTCGAGCGGTTACTTCGAGCTCAAGGAGGGCAGCCTCTACCCGGCCCTGCACCGGATGGAACGGCAGAAGCTGCTTACGTCCTATTGGGAAGAGACCCAGGAAGGCCGCCGACGCAAGTTCTACAAGATCACGCTGGCCGGGCAGAGGGCGCTGGATGAGAAACGCGACGAGTGGGCTCGGTTCAGCGCCGGGGTGAACGGAGTGCTGGGAGGCGCCTATGGGCTGGCCTGACGCGATTGCCGAAGGGCTGCCTCCTCTACATGAAGGCGAGCCATCCAACCTGCGCCAGGACATCATCGAACTGGCCGACCATCTGGCGATGGCGATGCAGCGCGAGCTTCGCCGCAATGAGGATGGACACGTCGCCCGCCGGGCGGTGCTGGCGCGGTTCGGGGATCCACTGGCCGTGGCTCGGCGGCTGTGGTGGGACGCGATGAAGGAGAAGATCATGAGAGACCGCTTGATGCTGGTCGGGGTTGCGGTGGTGCTGGTGGCGGTGCTGGCATTTCTGGGTGTGTCCTGGGCGGCGCAAAACCGGATCAACCAGGCGATTCTGGCGAAGCTCGAAGATCTGTCCGCCCGGCCGTCGGCGCCGGCCGTGCCGGAGAACTGGTCCAAGGCGGTGATTCGCGTGGTGGAAGGCGCCAAGGCCGGCCCGCCGGTGGCCGACGTGGTCCTGCGTCTGAATGGCAAGCCGTTTACAGACTCTGAGCAATCCGTGCTCAGTGCAGAAACCGACGCCGAAGGCCGCGCCTCGTTCGGACCGGTAGGTCCGGGGAAATATCAGCTCATCGCCTCGGACGGCAAGCTTGGCCTCACGAGCGAGTCTGAAGTGGCGCTCTACCCGGGCCAGGTGTTCGATCAAACCTTGGTATGCCCGCCCAAGTCTGCGCGGGGGGAAGTGAAATTCCAGTTGAGCGGGTTACCCGAGTGGGTCGAGCCGGGATGGGTTTGGGGATGCGTATTCGCAGGCGCCGAGCCGGTCCTCGCGGATAACACCTCGTGGAATGCCCCGCGCCCGGGATTGTGGTTGAATGCTGCCGGCGAGGTCCTGCAGGGTGTCCAGTTCAGCGGATATGAGCCAACTCAGGTCCCACGCCCTCCAGGCACAGGTAGACCGGCTCTGCCTCCAGTGTTTTATCTTGCCTCTGAAGGGTCCGTGACCACCGCGCCATCGGTTACCTGGGCTGCCGCCACGTACCGTCTTGAGCACATGAGTGTTTTCGCCCCGCGCCCTGCCCGGATCCGGAAAAGCGCATCGAACGTTGTTGGCGGCAGGTTGGACCCTCCTTCTCGGAGAGCGAGTCTACCTTTGAAGTGAAGATGGGTCAGGCCAATACGTGGAACATCGAATTGCCGAAGGAGTGGATCGAGAAGGTGCATGAAGCGATACCGGTGGACGTGGTCTTTCGGTTTCAGACCGTTCCCGAGTGGCTGGGGCCTGACTGGATCATCGTGGTCGAGGTGGAAGGGGATTCGGCAAGCTCGGCCAAGCCACGGTTTCCTTTGGACTTGAAACCCACGGGTGAGCGAGTCCTCGGACTCGACAGGCAGTCGCTCCCTGGGGGAACATCGCTGCTTTATTCGCGAAGTGCCCCTGAGACCGAAGCAGGGGTCGAGATGCGGCCCAAGATGTACAGGTTAACTGCCTTGGCCGTGTATCGATCTGTGCCCAGTCCTAACCCGCTGCGCCCGCAGGATCTCTACTGGTCGAGAGTGGGCCCTGCACACTCCTTCCCGCCCGATCGCCAGCCGGAGTTTAAGCCCGAGGTAGGCAAGTCCAACGTGTGGACGATTGAGCTGCCCGCGGAATGGCTCGACCAAGTGCGTGCGGCGAGTGAGGCCGAAAGCCGGCCGGCAGGCGGCGGCACGACGCGTCCGGTGGCGCGGTGACACCTTGGCACTCGCCCCAGCGGGGCGAAGGTGGTTAGCCAGGGGCGCAAGCCCCTGGGAGGTGATCGCGCTTCGTATGAGCCCCCGAAAGGGGGCGACAGTGTGGATCCATCTGTCGCCCCTTGCGGGGCTCTCTTGATCGCGCAGGCCCCGCACCAGGGGCTCACGCCCCTGGCTAACGACCGTTGCCCCTTCGGGGCAATTCCCCGACCGCTCCGTCCCGTGATCTCTCTGTCCCTCCGTCCCCTTGTCACCTTGTCACCCCCTCTCCCCCTC
>JAAXZI010000064.1 GCA_012719955.1 Phycisphaerae bacterium
GCCCTGCCCCCGCCGGCTGGGCGTCAGCGGCAGAGGCGGTCGAGACAAACGCGTGTGCGGCCAAGGCGGCAACCAACGCCGCCGGGCAAAGCTTCCGGAAGCGCAAATCCTGAGATTGCAAATCGTTCTCCCTTATCCTCGAACAGCAATCGCCCGCGGCCGGTGAGTATACCCGAGATCTTCCAGGAGGGATAACCACGCGCCCCGGCCGGGGTATACCAGGGTCTGGCAAAGGACTATGGCGAAGCGGCCGGGCGCATCAGGGGGGCGGGCATCCTGCCCGCCTCAAAGTCGTGCAAGCTGCACGCCCTCCGGGGTCCGGCATCCCCCCCCACAAAGAATTGCCACACCCGTGTACTATCTGCAACCGTGGATCTACCATTTACTACAGCGCAAACGGATCGTTGCCGGCGTGGTACCAGCCGTATGATCCACCCGTAGCGGCCGGGCTCCGTACCGGCCGTTTCTCGTGTAGCGGCCGGGCTCCGTACCGGCCGTTCTGCCCTGTATCTGATTTCGCGGGAGGAGCACCTGCGTCACCCTCCGGCCGGAGACTGTCATCATGAGCGAATACCAGTACTACGAATTCCTGGCCGTGGACAAGCCGCTCACGGACTACCAGATCCAGCAGGTCCGCCGCTATTCGTCCCGCGCGGACATCACCTCCACTCGCTTCGTGAATGTCTACGACTGGGGCGACTTCCGCGGCGATGTCGAGGACTTCCTGAAGCGTTTCTTTGACCTTCACGTGTACGTGGCCAACTGGGGTACGCGCCACTTCGCCTTCCGGATACCCAAAGAGTTCATCAGCGTGGCGTCCGTCGAGGATTACGTGACCCAGGAGAGCCTGACCGTCATACCAACCGACGAGCACGTCATCTTCTACCTCAGCTCTGATACCGAGGATTACGAGGAGTGGGATGACATGGATGACGGCAGCGGCTGGATGGCCTCGCTGGCCCCGGTGCGCGAGGAGGTCATCTCGGGCGATTACCGGGCCCTCTATTTGGCCTGGCTGGCCGATGCGCAGTGGAGCGAACCGGAATTGGAGCCTCCCGTTCCTGCCGGGCTGCAGAGTCTTTCGGCGGCGCAGAAGGCGCTGGCCGACTTCCTGCGCCTGGATGAGGATGTGCTATCTGTGGCCATGCAGGCCAGCCCGCCCCTGGGGGCAGACCGCTCCGATATGGCCGAGTGGATCGCCGCCCTTCCGGAGGCGGAGAAGAACCAGATTCTGCTGGCCCTCTGCGATGGCAGCGACCCGCAAGCGGCCGTCAAACTGCGCCGCCGCTTCAACGTCGCCCAAGCCCAGACGCGCGGACAGCCGGCCGCTGACTCGCGCAGAACGGTCGGCTCCATCCTGGCCGCCGCCCGCCGGCTCACCGAAGAACGCGAGCGACAGGAGGCCAGCCGAAGGGCCGAGGCTCAAGCCCGCCGCGAGGCCGAAGCCGCCAAGGCCCGCGCGGAGTACCTGGCCGGCCTGGCCAAGCGCGAACCGGCCATCTGGCGTCAGGTGGAAGAACTGATCGAGATGAAGCAGCGCAAACGATATGACGAAGCCGTCACCCTGCTGAGTGATCTATCGGATCTGGCCCGGCAGTCCGGCACCGAGGCTCAATTCGCCGACCGAATCGCCGACCTGAAGAACCGCTACGCCAGCCGCCGTGTTCTGCTGCAACTCTTGACCCAGGCGGGGTTGATTTCGAAGTAAACGGGAGGGCGGGCATCCTGTCCGCAAGTTCGGGGGGCAGGCATCTTGTATACTTGGATTCCGGAGGGCGGGCATCTTGCCCGCCTCTGGAGGGTTCAGGGTTCAGGGGGCGCATCTTGCATGCCTGCGTTTCGGAGGGCGTGCATCCTGCACGCCTTTGCAAGATTCTGAAATCAGTGCGGCACCAGCGCCTCGCCGGTGGTCACCCGACTTGACAGGCCCAACAACCGTCCTGTCAGGGGGGACAGGAACCTATGCCTATCGTCCCATCCGATTCTTGCATGGCAAGTCTGCTCTTCTCCTGCGGAACCTGAAGCCATCCGTCGCAGATGCACACCGGCCGGCCGCGGGGCGACAAGGCATTCGTGGCTTGGAACGAACATCAGACAGACTGTCCAACGCGCCCATCTGATTGCGACCTGCTCGAATTAGCTGTAATTTGTCAAAACATGAAGGACCAGCAGACCGCCAATAGAGCGCCATCTCGGCCAGTGCGAAAGAGTGAGGCGCCAGCCCCTGCAGGTGCGTCAGCGTGGAAGGATGATGAGCCTCCCGCCATGTCCCCCCGCACCTACGCCGGTCTGCTGGCCATGCTAGCAGTCGCGGCGGTCGGCTTCGTGTATTGGCGGGCGTGGCTCTGCGATGACGCTTACATCACCTTCCGGCACGTGGCCAACTGTCTGGGCGGCAACGGCCCGGTGTTCAACGTCGGCGAACGCGTCCAGGGCTATACGCATCCGCTCTGGCTTCTGTTGCTCCTGGGGCCCACCTTGCTCATCGGTCCGGGCGCAACCGCAATAGCGGCGGGGCTCATATCCGCCGCCGCTATCCTCCTGATCGTCGGGCTCTATCTCAAACGGGACGCTGATGCCGCCCGCCGCTGGCCGGTGCTGCTGATCGGCGCAGTGGCGCTACTGGGCTCGCATACTTTTGTCGAGTTCCAGACCTCGGGCCTGGAAACGCCGCTGACCAGCCTGCTGATCGTGGCGTTCTGGACCTGGCTGTTCCGCCACAGCCGGCAAGGAACCATCCCGGCCGGGCGCACCGTGCTGGGCTGCTCACTGTTGATTCTGACCCGCCCCGATCACGCCCTACTTTGCCTGCCGCTGCTGATCTGGCTGGTCGCAGGGCTGTGGACCCGTCGCGAGGGACGCGCGTTTCTCCGACTGCTGGCCGGTTTCGTCCCGGTCGTGCTCTGGGGCGGCTTTGCCACCATCTACTACGGGACCCCCTTCCCGAACACGGCCTATGCCAAGCTGGCCCTGCCGGCCGGCGTGGCCTGGACGAAGGGGGCGCTCTACCTGTGGGATTACGCCCAGTGGGAGCCGGTCCACGCCGTGCTGATCGTGGCGGTGCTGGCCGTCGAGCTGCGCGACGCCGTGAGGAGCTTTTGGTGGCACGTGCCAGAGCGGGCCGTGCCGGCCTGCCTGGCCTTGGGCCTGGTGCTTACGCTTCTGTATGTCACGGCCATCGGCGGCGACTGCATGCGCGGGCGGATGTTGCTGCCGGCCGTTGTAGGGGCGGTGGTGCTGGGTGTCCGCCGCCTCGCTCAATCGCAATCACAGAAGCTTTTCACTCTTTCCGCCACCGCGGTCATGGCCGCGGGCCTGCTGCTGGCCGTTTGCGTGGCCACGGGTCGCTTCTGGCCGTGGAAGGGCTTCTGGACGGGTTGGGCGATGCTGCGGGGACGGGCCGGCGACGTGCCCGCGCTGACTATCGCCATCCCCGCCGTTTATGCTTTTGTGGTGATGATGGGCATGCGCAGCCTGGAGCTGAAGACTTCCAGCCGCCGGGGGTCACGGCTGTTCGAAGCGCTTGCGGTTCTCCACATTTACCTCTTTGTCGCGGTGATCGGATCCTTTGACCCGCCCTGGGCGATCCTCCTGGTGATGACCACTTGCGTTTTGACGGGCGCCTATCTTTGCGGCCTGACCCTCTGCGGCGGGCAGGTGCGCCGGCCTTGGGCGCAAGGGCTGCTGGGCGTGTTGATAGCGGCCATGCTGTCGCTTTGCGATGTTCAACTGCGCCGGACTCCGATCATTGTCGGTGATATTTGGGACACGTACGCCTGGCACCGCACGCGGTGGTACGATAACCGCTTTGCCGAGACGTCGGCCGGCCTTCATCCGACCGTGCAGGAGTGGATCTGGCTGGGGGTGCAGGCCGGCCGGTATGCCGACAGGTTCGGTCCGATCAGCATGTACGCGGAAACGATGGGTTACCTGCCCTACTGTGCCGGACCCGGCGTGCACGTCATTGACATGTTGGGACTCACTGATGCTTTCGTCGCCCGGCTGCCGGCCCGGCCGGACTCGCGCGTCGGGCACATCCGGCACGACGTCCCGCTTGCCTACCTGCGGTCCAAGGGGGCGATCAATCTCCTGCCCGACTGGCGCGAGCGTCTCGAAAAGCTCGACCCCACCCTGCGCGAAGAGGCCCAGGCCATGATGCGCGATCCGGGCTGGGAGGATGAGGCGGCCTATCAGAAATGGCAGGCGATTCAGCAGATGATTTCGGGAGAGCTGCTGTCGCCGGAACGAGTGCGGATGATCCCGCGCTATGCCCTCAAGCAGGGGCTGTAGCGATGGCAGGTTTTTGCGTCCCGTTATAGTGCTATGCTACTGGACCAACCCGGTAGCTGAAGAAGAGGCCACGGCGACGGCACGCTGCAGAGTGGCGAATTCCATACATTTCCCTTTCCAATATGGGACCGAATGGAAGTATGCCAGATTACTCGTGCACCAACACACCGCCCGTCTGTTCCGACGACAGAGTGGAGCCGGTCGGTTCATACTGCTCTCGGTTCATCCTCTCAGCTATTCGCCGCAGGATGTCCACCTCCTTGAATTTGTTAACACCGAAGTTCCTCGCAACATCCAGCAAGTTTGCCAAGGCATAGATCAGTACAGCCAAAAGGAGAACCCCGAGGATCCAGGGAGCAACGAAAAGAACGCCGAAGGAGTCCCTGCTCCAGAGGACGATTATGCTCAGGATACACGCAGAGATGATCTGAATGACGGCAAGGGCCTTGAGCAGCATCGAGGTCAATTTCAAGCCTGGATACCGGTGTTCATGCAGTGATCCTGCCTCCTCCTGCTCGCGGCGTGCGCGCTCGGCGGCTCGCCTCTGGAATTCCAGATGTTCCCGCCGAAGCCGCTGTTGCTCAGCCGCCACTCTCGCCTTTGCCTCATGGGCCCGGCGTTTCTCTTCCTCTCTGGTCTGTTTTTCCCTCGCCTCCTCCCGTTGGCGTCTTTGGACCTCCTCCTGCCCCGGAACCGTGAAGGTCGCTTGGCACATCGGGCATCTGTCGGTCGCACCCGCCTCGCTCATCTTTGACTCCAAGTCTATCCCGCAGCCCGGACAGTTGTAGAGGATTTTCTCTTCTCCGATGAGCGGCTTGTGGATCTGGTACTTCATCCCGCATTCTCCCCTGCATCGACAGGTTATTTGCATCAGACGACATGTAGTTTGGCTATGTTAACGGCCATGGGGGAAACCCGCAACGCAAGGACGGCGACTATGACAACCGTCCGCATATCCTGCCGCGGTGAGTCAGAGGCATCGAAAATCTCGCCGATGGACTGGTCTACACCACGAAAAAGCCACGGATAGGTGGCATGGCAATGTTGATGGCGAGAATCGCACGACTTGGGTTGCACCTCCGGAGCTTGATCCATCCAACTGCGGAAGACACACAGCGAGATGTTTAGCGAGGCACTCGTCCGCCTTGTTGGCCGTTTCCCTTCTGGCCGCCTTCGCTCTTCACCGATTCGTCATTCGGATTTCGTCATTCGTCATTGATTGGGCATTGGGATTTGGTCATTGGTCATTGAATCGACATTCTGGTTTCGTCATTCGTCATTTCCCCCGTGCCAGCTCCCGGTTCCCCAGTTGCCCGCAGGCCGCCAGCAGGTCCCGCCCTTTGGTCAGCCGGCGTTTGCACACCTGTCCGGCTGACTGGAGCCAGCCCAGGAAGCGGACCACGGACTCCTCCGCCGGCGCCGGCCAGGGCGAGTCCCGCCGGGGGTTGTAGGGAATCACGTTCACCACCGACTTGAGCGGCCGGAGGTATTCGACCAGCTCCGCCGCATGTTCGCGGGCGTCGTTGACCCCGGGGATGAGCACGTACTCGATCATGAAAAACTGGCACTTGCGCAGCGGGTAGGCCAGCAGGGCCTCGCGCAGCCTGGCCATGGGCTCAAGCCGGTTGACGGGCATGAGCCGCGAGCGGATCTCGTCGTTGGGGGCGTTGAGCGACACAGCGAGGTTCAGGCGCCGCCAGCCCAGCGCGGCCAGCCGGCGGATGCCTTCCGTCCGGCCGACCGTGGAGATGGTGACCCGGTCCCACTTGAGCGACAGGCCGTTGGGGTCGGTCAGCACGCGGACCGCCCGGACGACGGCGTCGAAATTGTCGAACGGCTCGCCCATGCCCATGAAGACCACGTTGCGAATGGGCTCACCCAGCCGCCGGGCGGCCACCACCTGCCCGATGATCTCCGGCACGCTCAGGTTGCGCAGCAGGCCGAGCTGGGCCGTCTCGCAGAACGCGCAGCCCCGCGCACAGCCCACCTGCGACGAGACGCACAGCGTCTTCCAGGCCTGCCCGCGCCGCTGCATGGGCACGACCACGCTCTCGATCTCAAGCCCGTCGGCCGTCCGCTGAATGAACTTGCTGACCACCCCGTCTTCAACCCGCCGGACCACCGGCAGCGGCTCGGCCCGTAAGTCCCAACTGCCGCCGGGCTGTCCCGCAGGGCCGTCCCCGTCCGGCACAGAGGGATCGCGGGCGGCCCCCTCGTCGGAAGCCATCTTGCCCCCCATCAGCCGGCGGTATTCGGCTCGCAACCGCTTGAGCTGATGAGGCCCCGCCCCCACCGCCTCGCACAGCTCATCAAATCTCAGCCCCAGTATGTCCAAGGAACCACGCACTCCGCATCCCAGGCCTACGTCGGCCGGCCCAGGTCAACCCATGCTCCTGCCGGGCCGCCGGAAACCAGAGATCATAGGAAACGCCTCGCCCCCGGGAAAGAGCCCGGCCCCCGGCACGGCCGTCTTGGATCCAGCAAAGGAATATGGTGAAGCGGCCGGGCGCATCGGGGAGGGCGGGCATCCTGCCCGCCTCCAAGGCGTGCAAGATGTACGCCCTCCAGGGCCCAGTGGTTGTCCCGCCGGCATACGGCGGTGGGTGGCGGTGGATTAAGGGTCAGCAGCACAGTGAAACGAAAGCCGCTAATGCGTAGGCAGCGCAGCAGCCGGCGATCATGACCACTCTCAGCGATCCGCGTGAAACCGGCAGTCTGGCTTGAACCCATGCGTCAATCACAGGCCCGTAGGCTGCATAGCAGAAGACCAGAATATGCACGACCGGCAGTACCAAGAGCCGAAATCGAGTCGAGGCTCCGATGCCATTGCCAGCCTCCAGACGAACCGTTCTCACGGCGAGAGCATCGATCAGCATAATGGCCCCGCCGACACCGGGGAAAAAAACAGGGCCAGTCGCCATGTGCGGCATCCTCTGAGCCCAGGCACAAGTGAAGAATGTTGTTCAGGCCTGCTGCCCATGTGCGTTCCTCGGGTCGGCGACCCGCGCCGCCGCTGACAGCAGCCGGTGGCAAGCGTCGCCTCTTCACCCATGCAGTATAACAGAACCGGCAATGAGCGGTATGCGTCGGATGCACCCGCGGAGAGGGTCAAGAGTATCGACGCGCTCTGCACGTAACCGGGGCTGAGGCCGGCTTGAGATCGAAAGCGATGACCGCCGACCACGAGGTGCCACCTTGGCACAGGTTTTTGAGTGGGGTCCGCACGGTTCGAAGGAATCAGCAAGGGAAGCGGCTCTGGGCATTCCCCTGAAGGCAAGATGAAGGCCGGGTGCCATGCTCAAACACGGCCGCCTGTGGCCCTGCTCATGCTGTTCGGTTTCATGGCCGCGGCTGAGCATGCCCGATGCTGTTTGACTTCCACATGCCTACCCGCCCGGGTACAGGCGTATGGGCATGCCACCCGGCCGCCAAGGGATCTGATACTTTTTCCGTCCCATGCTCTACCGTCCGAGCCGTGTGGCCACGACAGCAAACACCACGAACACGATCACTCCCACGGAGCCTGCACTTAGGAGACCGACGACTCGGGGAAGGTCCGTGTGTTTTGCCACAAGATACCCTCCCGCACCGGCCATGACAGTCGACAAACCCGACGCAAGCCACAGCAGCCGCTCACCTCGAATCATTTGCCACCCGGCCTTTTTATCTCCCCATCCAATCCTTTAGGTACTCGCGTACAGCCTCATGAATCGCCGCACTCCTCTCGTCGGGCGTCGTTGCATGCCAAGCCTTGTGGGTAACATGTGGGAGTACCCATTCTTGAGGAGGCGACGCCCAATCCCAACTTGCCATTGTCCGGGACCCGCAACTCGGACATCGAGGTAACAAACCAATCCTGAACAGCTCTCCCTGTGGACTAGGATCGCAAGCGATCGAGAAGACAGCCTGCGTCAGTGTGGCCCGTTGCTCCACATTCAGGCAAGCAACGCTGACATCTTGATCAACTAAATCGCGCACCTCTTGAAACGTGTCGTCCTGGCAGGCGTCCAGGTAAGCAGCCCGTCAGTGCCCTCAGTCCTCATCACAAAGAATCCATACGCGAAGTCCGGCACCCCCGGAGCAGTAAATTGAGCACGGCAGTTTTCACATCGGAAATCAAATGTTGCTATAACACTCATGGCGCAGGCACTATCATCTGTGGTTTCAGAAGCTCGTCGAAGTCACCCAATACCACATAGTTGATCCCAGGTCCTCGCAGTGAGCGGTATTTGATTACGTTAAACCCTTTCTCCGTTGCACGAGTTCCTATTGCCCGCGTTTCTCGTGTAATGTCTCCTGCGGCATAGCCCCAGGTACGCGATATTGCGGGATTCATCAAGTCTGAAATATGTGCCTTATTAAGGTTTAAGTCAAATCGTATAGCATGAGTACCTATCGCCAAATAATGAGCCAGCTCTGCCAACGTAGTGGGCGCATCATCCGAGAGGTAGAGGGCCTGCCGGGTACCATGCTCAGACGCGGCTGCCTGTGGCCCTGCTCATGCTGTTCGCTTTCATGCCGCGGCTGAGCATGCCTGACGC
>JAAXZI010000065.1 GCA_012719955.1 Phycisphaerae bacterium
CCCGCAACGCCTCCTTGCGTGCTTCACCCATTGGATTCTCCAGGTTTCAGCGGCTTGAGCTTCGTTTGCGCCTGTATTCACGGGGGAAATCGTCACCTCAGTATACGCCGCCGCAAGTGTCATCTGGGAAATTCGGGTTGAAACAAGAACTGTTGAATTAATATGAAGCCACTTAAAAATTACTTGACACCACAATGGGGCACCGTTAAACTGCGCTTCATGAATCGCCACATCTTCGTCAGGCATTTCGAAGGGTTGGATTGCGTTTGTATCGCACGAGCAGGCATGTCGGAGTGAGAATGCGAGGTGGTTTTCAGACAGCTCTGTGACTCAACCCTGGTTGAGCGCTTCATCTTTGGACTCAAACCAGATTTCATGGTGACGGCCAATGAGCACATGGAACGTGCCCCAACCGGATGCAGTCTCGTCGAAGCGGCTGGCAGAACCGGCCTCAGAAACGGATGCGAAAGCGGGACGAGTTGAGACCACGGATCAGGGGGCGGGCGGGTCGGTCGAGCTTTTCCGCCACATCACGAACGTGACGCCGTCGCTGCTGTGGGTCTTTGACCTGCAGGATCGCCGCTGCCTGTACATGAACAGTCGCGTGACGGAGGTACTTGGTTACGCGATGCACGAGCTCAGGCTGGACGAGGAACCCATCCACCCCCAGGACCGGGAGCGGGTGCGGGCCAACATGGATCGGCTGGCCCGGATGCCCGAGGGCGAGATTCTCGAACATCGGTTTCGGGTCCGCCACGCGAAAAAGGGCTGGCGATGGCTGTCCACCCGTAACGTGGTGTTGTCCCGCGACAGCCAGGGACGCACGCGGCAACTTCTGGTGGTGGGAGAGGACATCACCGAGAGCAAGCGGATGGAGGCGGCCCTGCGCCGGGCGAATGCCGAACTTGCCCGCTCCAATAAAGAGCTGGAGGAGGTCGCGTCACTGGTGGCCCATGATCTCCGGGCTCCGTTGGTGTCGCTTTCCGGCTGCGCTACCTTTTTGAGAGAGGAGGCCGGCGATACGCTGTCGGACGAGTGCCTGGAGATGCTGGGATACATCGAGGAGGGGGCCAGACAGCTTGGGGCCATGATCAACAGCGTGCTGGAGTACTCGCGGGCAGGTCATGCCCGGCTCGAAGCCAGGGCCTGCCCCATGGAGGAACTGCTCAGACGGACCTTGCGTCGCCTGCGGGCGGATTTGGACAAGAGCGGGGCGCGCGTTACCCACGATCCCTTGCCGCTTGTCGATGGGGACGAGGAATTACTGGGGCAACTTCTTCAGAACCTGCTGGAGAACGCACTCAAATATCGCAGCTCGCGGACGCCGGAGATACACGTGGGAGCGAGGGAAGACGACGATTGCCACGTGTTCTGGGTGCGGGATAACGGCATTGGGATTGAGGCAGAGTATTTCGAGCGTATCTTCCGGGTTTTCGAGCGGGTACGACGCGGGGGGTCGCATCCCGGAGGACTGGGCGTCGGCCTGGCTACCTGCAAGCGCGTGGTGGAGAAGCACGGGGGGCGGATCTGGGTGGAATCGGCGCCGGGGGAAGGTTCAACATTCTATTTTGCGCTGCCCAGGCACCAGGAAAACATCGCGCCAGTTTAGAATCGGCCTCTGACGAGGGGCTGCCCTGGAAGATGGTGTGCCGCCGCCCCTGCGCAGTGCCGATTGTCTAGTGTGGTTTCCGTTGCCAACTTGATCTTCGCGCCTCCACCTCTGAAGAGGTGGGGCGTCCGATGCACAAGGTTCATTTGGGATTTGTGCAGATCGCTCCGCTTTGAAGAATTGCCGTGCTCGACGGCGACGGGCATGCTGAGGTCTTGATGCGCAAAAGACCGGCACGGGCGGCCGCGTTGAGGCGGGACGCCCGTGCCCCGTGTATAGAGAAATAAACGGCAGGGGTTCCGCAGGCCGGAACACCAGCCCGCGCCGCCGCCGCGGCTCAAACCATTGCGCCGATCGCCTCCTGCGTGGTCTTGCCTTGCCGCCGGAGGGTCCGGGCCTCCAGCAGTTCGCGAACGGTTTCAGCCGCTTTTTTACCCGCGATAAAGGCATGATCGGAGTTGTAGTATTCCCATTCGCTGTACCGACCGGCCAGGATAATGTCCTGGGTGAGCAGCCAATCACGGATGAGCTTCACGTTTGCCGGGCGGGCATGATCATAGATCACGTACGCGCAGGGCATATCCACCTGGTTGGCGCACCAGATGGGATCATCTTCGCGGATAAACTGGACCCGCCGGGCGTCCCGGATGCACAGGTCGATGAGATCCTGCCCGTCACAGGGTAACGGCTTCTGCGGCCCATAGGTGATCTCGCATGTGAAACCGAACCCGCCGGCAGGGTTGCAATACGGGCTGGCATTGCCCTGCACAAAGATGCGATGGAAAATGGTGTCTTCGGGATAGTAGATCCAGTGCTTCTCGGTGATATTTTCGCGACCCACGCCGATGTTGACGCACCGCACGTTGGTATAGCGCAGCGCCGCTGCCGCCCGCTGGACGGTCTCGGGCGCTTCCTGGCCCATGGCCCGGATCAACAGGGGGAGCGGCATGGTGCTGATGAGGTATTCGTACCTGAGCACCTCGCCCGTATTGAGCGTAAGCGTGTGGCGCGACGGCGAGACGCTCTGAACACCGGTGTTGAGGCGTAACTGGCCGCGCAGATGCGGCAGAAACCCGTTCATGAGGGCCTGGAAGCCGCCTCGGAGCGGATAGCCGAACCGGGCGTTCGGCCCCATGGGCTTGGCTGCGGGGGTGAGCGCGTAGAGGATCATCTCCTCGATGTCGGGCATCGGTACCCGGCCGCCCAGCCAGCTTGTCTCCATTTCCTTGAGATCCACCGCCCAGATCTTGCGGTTGTAGGGAATGGCGAAGTGCCTGGCGATGCCCTTGCCCCAGACCTTATAGATGAATTCCTCGAAGTTGCGCGGCTCCGTCCCGGGCGCGCCGTTTCCGTTGTGGTCCTCCCGGGTCGCCAGCTCGGCGGTGGACTCCAGTACCCCGTCTCCGCAGCAGTCGCTGAGCTCATCCTTTCCATCCGCGCCCGGCCCGAGAATGTTCCTGGCCTTCTGCCCGGGATTGGAGGTGCAGACCGGTGACGAGGCCCGGGCCGAATTTCCCGCTTTGGCCTGGCCGTTCCTGCTGGACGGGCCCATGCCGCGAGCGCCGCCGTGCTGGCCGTGGCCGCCTTCCTGTGCGGCTCTGGCGACGGCATCCTCCATCTGACGCTGCGGTTTGAGAGAACCGAAGCGGGCTTCGATGGCCCCGATGATGCATTCCTTGATGACTTCCGGCGGCAGGCCGTAGAGGCACCCCTGGAACGGGTAGCGCGTATAGACCCCCTTGGAGTAGATCCACGCCTCCCGATCCTGCCAGTGCACGTTGTCGCCCAGCAGTTTCTTGTAGAGCTCGTGGACGTAGGGGTCATTGGAAAACATGATGTGGCCGGCGAAATCAAAGGTGAAGCCCCGGTCCACGAGCGACCGGCACCATCCGCCGATGCTGTCGTTCTTCTCGAGGAGAATGGCGCTTTCGCCGAGGTGGTAGGCGGCGCTGAGGCCGGTGGGGCCGGCCCCGATCACGACGACCGGTCGACTTTTTTTGGCGCTGGCCAGCAGCACCTCCTTTGCCAGACGATTCTGGGCTTCTTCGCGCGAGGCGTGTTCCTGGCGCAGTTGGATGGCTTCCTCGATGAGGCCGCTCATGACCTTGACGGTGGCGTCCCAGGAGGTGGCGGCCAGAACCTTGCGCATCTTCTGGAAGGAAGCGGCCCGCTCCTCGCCGGTGAGGGCCAGGGCCTTTTCGCAGGCGGCGACGAACTGTTCAGGCGTGTCGCCGAGGAGAACAATGTCCCCATAAGGCTCAGCCACGTCGGTGATGGGCGTGCTCACGATCGGCTTTTCGGCGGCCATGTATTCCAGGGTCTTGGTGGGGCTGATGAACCGGGTCGATTCGTTCCGCGCGAACGGCAGGAGACACACGTCCCAGCCGGCCAGGTACGCGGGGAGGTCGGCATACTGCCGCTGGCCGGTGTAGAGGATGTTGGGCTGCCTGGGCAGGTCGGATGGGTTAATCTTAATCACGGGCCCGACCATGACGATCTGCCATTCGGGATGGGCGACGGCCATGGCCTCGAGCAGTTTGAGATCCATCCGCTCATCGATGACCCCATAGAAGCCCAGTCGCGGATGCGGAAGGTCACGCTGGTCCTCCGGTTCGCGGAGCTTGTTCTTCGCGGCAGCGAAATGCCTGGCGTCCACACTGCTGGGGAAACAGTGGACGTTCGGGTGGCGGTCCTGCTTGGCCCGATAGAGGCTGGGGCCGCCGGTGAACACCACGTCGGCAACTTTGTAGAGTTCGGCCTCCCGTTCCAGCAGAGCCGGGGGCGCGCCTTTGAAGGCGGACAGCTCATCCATCACGTCGTAAACAATCGTCATCGGCCGGAGATGCTTCAGCAGCGGCAGAGCCATGGGGGTGTAGAACCAGACCACATAGGAATCCCGGTCCAGGCCGGAGATGCGAATCAGTTCATGCAGAAGAGTCTCAAGGGCGGGCATCTGCTCGTCGGAGAACCCCGGCGTTGGAATGGGGGTCAGCGGACGACAGACCAGCACGTTGGGTTCGGGCTCGCTGAAGTTCCAGCGAGATTCGCCGCCGGGCTCGAGTTGGGGCTCTTCAATGAAGTAGACGCGGCGGTTGGCGGCCAGACGGGAGAGGAGATGCTGTGGGCGCTGATAGACCCAGTCCCACCTCAGATGCGAGAAAACGACGATCGGCGCATCATGACTCATGTGGTTCCTCCGTTGTGCGGACAATTTCAGGTTGAGTATTTCGAATCCATTGGCCCCCCGGCTGCCGGCCGCGCACAGCGTCGTCAGTGATGGGCAGCCAAGACCACGAACAGGCGCGCGAACGGCATCAGCGTCACCCTGAGCCGTAAGAGTGGATCAACGGTCTGGCACCCGAGACGGTGTACTGCAGAAGTTCGATCTTGATCGCGTCCGGGTTCTCAAATCCCTTGCCGTCCCGGCTCGCGCTACCGCCTCATTCCGGCAGCCGCCCGAAAATGAATTTCCGGAACAGGTAGGGTTGCGTTCTCCGCGACGCTTCCCCGGCATGCCGTTTTTTGGACCGGTTTAACCGGCGTTACGAGGCGTGACAGGTGAATTAGCAGTGTACTCGTTTGCCTCACCAGATCTAACTCCCCTCGTTCGAGATTGTCAAGGAATAAGCCCAAACTAACGAGGCTCGCGGGGTGAACCGTAAGCGCGCGTAAGCTGACGTTAACGCAGGACTTCCGACTTATGGAGCGCAAGCGGCGCCCAGGCCGTGGAGGCTGCGCGCGGCGCGGGGCCGGAGAAACGCTTCATGGCACATGAAGATCGTTTGAGAGTCTGTTGCATCCGCGCAGCGCGCCACCGCGCCGGTGCGCGCTGCAGGTGAGGCGACAGCGCCGGACGCACCGTCGGGAGAGGCCCCACGCAGCGACTGATTCTCAGCCTCGGTTCTGGGGCAGCGTGCGATGGTTCTCGCTCTGGATGCTCTGATGCTGGATCTGGTACTGCATCAGGCGATCACGCCACTTGGTGTCCATGGTCGTCTCGCGTTCCCCGCGCGGTCCGGCAGTGGCCAGACGCATCTTCTTGAGGGGGAACTTCGGCGTGCGATCGGCGTACAGCAGACCGTTGGCTTCCTGGTAGGTGTCGGCGAACTGGGTGTAGCAGAACCCGGCCAGCATGGGCAGGGAGCGCACCGCCTCCAGCAGCCGAGTATACATCGCGGCCAGCTCTTCGCTGCTCTCGGCCCGCAGGTAGCCCCAGGTGCCTTCGCGATCCTTGTGATAGGTGATGCCGCCGAACTCGGTGAGCATGACCGGGAGGATGGTATTAAGAGCGGGATCGAGAATGAGCAGCCGGCCGCCCGGACGCTCGCGGGAGAGCAGCTCCCCGATCTCGCCGCCATACCGCGCGAGAATCTTTTCAGGATCCTCGTCGTAGTCGTGGATGGCGATGATGTCGGTCGCCACGCTTTCCCACCCGTCGTTGCCGATCACCGGGCGGGTCGGATCCAGCGTCCGGGTCAGGTGGTACAGGGCCTGGACATAATGGCGCTGGGCGGGGCTGTCCGGCAGATCCGGCACGCCCCAGGACTCGTTGAGCGGCACCCAGGCGATGATGCATGGGTGGCTGCTGTCTCTTTCGATCACCTCCATCCACTCACGGCTCAGCCGTTTGATGGAGCGCTGGGTGAAACGGTAGGCGCTGGGCATTTCCTCCCACACCATCAAGCCCAGGCGGTCGGCCCAGTAGAGATAGCGCGGGTCCTCGATCTTCTGGTGTTTGCGCACCCCGTTGAAGCCCATGGCCTTGGCCAGTTCCACGTCCTTGCGGATGGCTTCGTCGCTGGGCGCGGTGAGGCCGGTCTCCGGCCAGTAGCCCTGGTCCAGGACCATCCGCAGGTTCAGGGGGCGCCCGTTGAGCACCAGGCGGTTGCCCTGCACGCCGACGGAACGCAACGCCGTATAGCTCAGCACGACGTCGATGGCGTTGCCGTCGCCGTCCAGCAGCTCGATCTGGGCCTGGATCAATGTGGGACGGGTGGGGCTCCAGAGCAGCTCGTTGCGGTAGTCGTCGACGCCCGGGTCGGAGAGCGTGATCTGGCGGTTGACCTCGCCGGCCACCACGGTGTAGACGTCGTCGGCCAGAAGCTGATCGCCGGCCTCCAGTCGAACATTAAGCCGCATGTCGTCCCGCCGCGGCCCCTCGATCAGGGCCTGGAAACAGATGGTCCATTGTTCGACGTTGGGTGTCCAGCGGATGGACTCGATGCGCGTACTGGGCACGACTTCGAGCCACACCGTTTGCCAGATGCCCGTGGTGCGGGGGTACCAGATAGAATGCGGGTTAAGCTGCCAGTCCTGCTTGCCGCGCGGCTTGGCCAGTTCATGGGGGTCATCCTCGGCGTGGACGACGAGTGTTTGCGGCCCCGTGGGGTTCAGGAGCTCGGTGATGTCGGCCTTGAAGGGCGTGTACCCGCCCTGGTGAGAGGTGGCGAGCTTACCGTTCACCCAGACCACGGCATTGGTATCCACGGCGCCGAAATGCAGGATGAGGCGTTGGCCCGCCAGCAGGCGCGGCGCTTCAAAATCGCGCCGATACCAGCACGACTTGTAGAAACCGGTGTCCCCGATGCCGCTGGCCGGCGTTTCCGGCGAGAAGGGCACCAGGATCTGGATTTCGTCGTCCCACTCCACCTGGTCGGGGAGTTCCCAGTCGCCGTGGCGATCGATGGCGAAATCCCACAATCCATTCAGGCAGATCCAGCCCACACGTTCAAACTGAGGTCTGGGATAGCCGACCGTGCGCGTGTGTTTCCGTTCACCTTCGGTCTCGCAGACCACTGGCGTCACGTCGTTTTCTCCGGCCTCGCGGATTTCGCTCTCCGCGCCGGGAGCTTCATCACGAAGAATATCCATAGCGAATCCATCCGACCGGGCCAGGCCCGGCTCATTTAGTTCCGGTCCAGCGCTTATCTTAGGTGTGTTTTTCTGTCGGGTCCCTCAAATCTCAGCAGTGACATCCATCATGACATCCGGCCTGCTCGGCAAAGAGAGCCTGCTGACGGCGAAGCTCGCCGGCCAAAGACCGGCAGACCGGCCGGCGGCCTCGTTCGTCGGCATAGCCCAGCAGGCCGGTAGGGCAATGGCGATCATCCGCCCAGCCGGGATAGTCGATCACCGGATAAAGACAGATGCCCTCGATGGGGATGCCGGCGTCCAGAGCCACCCGGACCTGCTCGCCCACGCCTCTAAGCCAGCGGGCGCGAAGCCGGCCCTCGATGCCCGTCTCTGCGATAAACAGCGGGCGGCGGTAGCGCTCGTACATCTCGCGGAGCATGTCGGAGAGGGGGCGATAGCCGGGATCGAACGGCCGGAGCATCCGCACGAACTCGCCATGGCCGGCATGCAGCCACTGGTTATGCAGGTAATAATTCACCCCCACGATATCCAGGAACTCGGGTCTGCCGCCCAGCTCAGGCGCTACCCGGCCGGCGATCATGTCCCAGGCCACGTACTGGGCGAGACGATACTCCTCGGCCCTGCGACAGTCGTCCGGCCGGTTGCGGTGGCCGACGACATTGATCATCGGGTCGATAAGGCAGATGCGCGTCTGGGGGGCTACCTCGCGGACGGCCTCAATCGTTTCAATGGTGGCCCGCACAAGACAGCGTTTGAGCTCATCCCCCCGGCCGGTGGCGAACGGCGGAAACTTCCCTTCGGTGCCGCCGATCCAAGACAGGAAGGAGATCTCGTTGACCGGCACCACGAATGGCCGAGTGTCGCCCTCGTCCATGAGCAGCCGGATGAAGGCCTTGGCCATGCTGGCCAGCCGATGGCCGAACTTCGCGTCAAAGGGGCTGAGGTCGTCCGGCCAGCCGTAATGGCAGAGGTCCCAGATCGCCTGGGTGCCCGCCTGCCGGGCCGCCCGCACCAGGGGCAGGTCGTCGGCAAAGGTGTACTGATAGGGCGTCTTTTCGATGCGATGCCAGCGAATGCCGTCCCGCACCGTGCGGATCCCGAACCGCCCGAGAGCGGTGTAGTCCTGGAGCGCGAAGCGGTCATGGTTCGTAGAGGCGATCACGTCCAGGCGTGGTCCGCCCTTGTAGCGGTAGTGCGTGGAGCACTCGAACCCGCCGAGAAACAGACTGTTGAAGAGTCTCGGGACCTGTGCGCGCGAAGTTCGGGACGACTCCCGGTCCACCTCGTTCGAAAAGGTCATCCTGGGAGACTCAGCCGCAGTGGTGGTGCCGATCCATTCTGAGAGCTGAATGATATGACTCCTTCGCAACCTGCACTCCGATGCGCGTGTGCCATCACGCACCGAGGATACGGTTCCGTTTGGCCATTTCATCATAGTTTGTTCACCGCTGGGTAGGTTCGAATATAAAGGTGTTTTCACCCCATATATTTGCTGAGCCAAGCCCAAACAAACCGATGTGCCCTCTGTTCGAGGCTGTGCGTCGCCGATGAGATCCGGGCATCAGGGTTGTCCCGTGACGATTTCGGTCTGCTCTGCCCGCGCGTCTTCCTGGGCGCTGACGACCAGCGTCCTGGTGAGCATCGCCTGCTGGCGCAGCAACTCGGCGCCCAGCGACCAGCACAACGGCCGGCGCCCGTTCCGGTCCGCATAGCCGAAAAGGCCGGTGCGGCAGTGCCGATCGTCGGCCCAGCCCGGATAATCGAGAATGGGGTAGAGGCAAATGCTTTCTATGGGAACCCCTCGGGCCATCGCGAGGTAGACCTGTTCGCAGATGCTTCGCAGCCAGGCGGCGCGGTGGTGGCCTTCGGCCCCGGTCTCGGCGATGAAGAGCGGCCGGCCGTAACGCGCGTACACCTCGCTGAGCATGTCCCAAACCGGCCGGTAGCCGAAGTCGCCGGGCAGTAGTCTACGCACGAATTCGCCGCCGCGCGCATGCAGCCACTGGTTATCTGCGTAATAGTTCAGGCCCACAACGTCGAGGTAGCCGGGCTTGCCGCCCAGTTCAGGATCGGCCATGCCTGCCATCATGTCCCAGGCGGTGTACTGGGCTTGGCGATACTCTTCGGCGGCCAGACAGTTCTCCGGGTCGTTAAACCGGCCGGCGACATTGATCATGGGGTCGATGAGGCAAATTCGGGTCTGCGGTGCGACTTCCCGGACGGCGTCGATGGTCTCGATGGCCGCCCGGACCAGGCAGCGCTTGAGTTCATGCCCGCGGTGGCGCGCAAATGGCGGAAGGAGGCCTTCATCTCCGCCGCTCCAGGCCAGGAATGAAATCTCGTTAATGGGCACGACGAATGGCCGGGCTTCGCCCTCTTCCAGCAGGAGGCGAACGAAGGCCCTGGCCATGGCCGCCAGACGGTGACCAAATTGGGGAAGGAAAGGATCGAGGTCATCCGGCCAGCCGTAGTGGCACAGATCCCAGATGACCTGCGTCCCCGTCTGGCAGGCGGCCCGCACCATGGGCAGGTCAGCGGTGAAATCGTAGTGGCCGGGGGTGGTCTCGATCCGATGCCAGCGGATGCCGTCGCGGACCGCCAGGATCCCGAATCCGCGCAGGGCGGCGTAGTCCTGCATGGCCAGTTCGTCGTGACGGGTTGCCTGCATCAGGTCAAGGCGTTCTCCCCCGGGCCGGCGCAGATGCGTCGAGCATTCAAACCCGCCCATGAAGAAGCTTCGGAAGAGGCTTGCCCTTCCGGGGCCTCCGACCTGAGCGGCTCCGGGCGCCTGTGCGGTTGCGGCGTTTATCGGTTCAATGGTCCGGATTCCCTGTGTTGTGGATCTCGCCGGTGTGTCCTCTTCCATCTATAGGACTGCGGCGCGCAAAAAACCGCTCCGCTATGCGATGGGCACAGAGAACGCAGAGTGTTCGGCCACAGAGGGCACAGAGGACACAGAGAAAAAACCGCAGATAAACGCGGATGAACGCAGATCAGTTCCTCCATCTGCGTTCATCTACGTCCATCCGCGGTTCATTCCAAATTCGCTGCGTCCTCCGCGTTCTCAGTGACCTCTGCGGTTCAATTCTGACTTCCGGCGGTCGGTGCTGGGTCAGTGTGCGGTGATTGCCTCTACCAGCCGCGGCACATAGAACTGCATTCGCTTATCGATGGACAGATCGGATTGCGGCAGCGACAGGATGGCCTGTTTGACCCTGGCGGCTTTGGGGCCCAGGGCGTCGATGGCGTTGAGGGCGGAGACGGAGACGTAGAGGCCGTTTTCCCGCAGGTTGGCCAGCTCGAGTAGAACGGGCAGGGCGGCCTCCAGGTCGGACGGTTCGCCGAACCGGCCAAGGGCCTCCCCGACGACGATGCGAACGTGGGGCGATTCGTCTTTCAGGACCTGCCTCAGTTCACGAAGGGCGCCGAGCACGGCGCTGGGGCCACGCATGAGAACGCCCATGGCCGCCCAATAGCGAACGGCGCTGTCGGCGTCCTGCGTCAGAGCGCCCAGCAGCTCCGGCATGTCGGTCATGTCCAGCCGAGAGGCCAGTTCGGCGGTCCGCAGGATCCGCTCCAGCGGGTAATGCTCGCGGTCGTGGCCGTACTCGTAGGGCGATGAACCACGGGCCCGAGCGTGCATCTCGCCCTCCGGCAGCAGGCCGACGTCGCGCGTGGCCAGCATGTGCGCGTGCAGGGCCGCGCGCATGCGCTGGAGGATCTCCTGGTGCTCCGGCGAGCCGGCGAGGTTGTTCACTTCCTCGGGGTCGGTTTGGAGATCGTAAAGTTCCTCGGGGGCCTTGGGTTGCCAGAAAGCGGCCTGTGCCGGCGTGAGCTTGCCCTCATCGAACAGCCGTTTCCAGACCTGCGTGGTTGGGGTCTGGAACATGTAAGCGCTGTGCTGGCCATGGGGCCGGTGAGGCATGAAATTTCGCATGTAGACATACCGGCCATCGCGGATACTGCGGCACAAATCTATCCGCTCATCCATTCTTCCGCGGAAGCCGAAAAGATAGTCCGGCTCGGGTTGCTCGAACGGACCCATGATGGCCCGTCCCTGCATCCACTCGGGTGGGCGCACACCGGCCAGGCTCAGCACCGTGGGGGCCAGGTCGATAAAGCTCACCAGCCGTTCGCTCTTGCCGCCGGGGGTGTAATCTTTGGGCGCCAGCCGGCGATACTTGGGCGGGATATAGACGATCAACGGCACGCGCAGGCCGGAGTTGATCGCCGACCGCTTGCATCGCGGCAGCCCCGGTCCGTGGTCGCCGTAGTAGAACACGATGGTGTCCTCAGCCAGGCCCGCTTCCTGCAGCTCTTGCAGGTTCTTTCCGGCCAGGGCGTCCATCTCGCTGATCTTGTCGTAGTACTGGGCCCAGTCGCGGCGAACCTCCGGCGTGTCCGGGTGGTAAGCGGGAACGTGCACCTTGGCGGGATCGTGCCGGGGGGTGTGCGGCCGTTTGCGGATCTGGCTTTCGTGGGTGACGGTGTGATTGAAGACGGCAAAGAACGGCTGGCCGGGGCGGCGGTTCTTCCAGTGGGCGCGGGATGAGGAGGCGTCCCACACCCTGCCGGGCTTCTTGAGATTGTAATCTTCCTTGCTGTTGTTGGTGCAGTAATAGCCGGCCCGACGGAGCAACTGGGGATACATGCGCAGGAAAGGCGGCGGATCGACCACGCTGCGCATGTGTTCCGCGCCGGTGGAGGTCGGGTAAACCCCCGAAATAATGGTCGTGCGAGCCGGGGCGCAGACCGGGGCGTTGGACCACACATTGAGATAGATCATCCCCCGGGCGGCCAGGGCGTCGAGGTGCGGCGTCCGGGCGTAAGAGTCGCCGTAACACCCCAGGTGCGGGCCGTTGTCCTCGCTGGTGATCCAGAGGATGTTCGGCCGGAGGCCGGTCGTCTCGTCCGCCCGCTCTACTTGGGGGGCGGCCATCTTGTCCACCTGCTCCGATTGGAGGACGGGCATCCTGCCCGCCTCAATGTCGGTTTGAGGAGCGGTGGTTTGGCCCGCGTCGCCGGCCAGCTCAGCCGCGGGGGCGGTGGACTGGGCGATGGATAGCGGCGGCGCGACGAGTACGGCCAGAATCGCCAGGCTCAGGATGCGCATGTCGTGTCCCTCTCGCTTCGGGTCGTGCCTTTACAGGCTTATCATAACCCGGGATAATCGGCAATAGACTCGTTCGCACAGGATGACTGAAAACATGCCGACTTTCTTCTCCCGCAAGTACATGCGCGGCAAACCCCAACGCACGGAACGGCTGGTGGGGGCCTTTGTGTTGGGGCTGCTGGCGTTCATCGTGTTCGCCTTCCTGCTGACGGGTGGGTTGTTCGCCGGGCTGGTGAACCGCTCGCCGGCACTCAAGGCGGCCCGGGACTTCCTGGGGATCTCTGACAAGCCGCTGTTCGTGGTCGCGCCGGAGAATTTGAAGCCTCCGCACGCGTCCCACGAGCTGCGCGTGGCCGAAGCCATGTTGCCCGTGCTGGAGGGGTGGAAGCGGGAGCAGGTGGCCGTGGGCGCCCCCGAGGTTCTTCCGGGTGGTTTTGAGAGGGGCTGCGTATACACCGCTGAATATACCGGCCCCGGCCGTCAGACCGTCAGCATCTCGGACCTGGGCACGCCGGAGGCGGCCTTCGGCGTCTGGCGGGCCATTCGCCCGGCCAACGCTCGGCGCATCAACGTGGGCGTGGGCGGGTGGTGTGATCCGGAAGGGGGCGCGACGGCGTTCTGGGCCGGGCGCTACCTGACCGAGATCAAGTCCCAAACCGGGCTCGACCCCGAACAGGCCGAGGCCTTTGCCCGCTCCATCGCCGCGGTCCAGATCCACTACGGCGGGCCGTTCTGGGCGGAAGCGGTACTGCCGGCCGAAGAACGCGTTGAGGACAGCCTGCGCTATTGCCGCAAGGCCGGGCTGGGGCTCGAAGAACTGGCCGACCTGTGGACTGCCGATTATCCGGCCGGCGTCACGTTGGGCGTGATGCGGCCCAAGTCGCCTGAGGCCGTGCTGGCGGCGCTGCGCACGCGGTTTGAGAAAGCCGGGCCCGCCGGTGAGGGGTCCGAAAGCGATACGGCCGGGGCGCCGGTGCCCGATGTGATGGCCGCCTTGGGCCAGGACATTGCCGCTGGCCGGCACGACGGCAGGCTGATGATCGCCTGTTCCGCCGGTCCGTACGTCTTCGTCGCCACCGGCGAGCAGGCCGAGCCGATCCTGACGCTGGCCAAGGCGATGCGCGAGCGGTGGGCCGGTGGGGCGGGTGAGGCCGTTGCCGTGGCTTCCGGGGCCGGGCCGGCCGTACCGAAGGCCGGCGGCGCGGCCCGCTTCGCCGAGGTGGAAGGCGGCGACGTGCAGCCTCCCACGAAAATTGAGCGATTCACCGACAATCTCTACGAGAAGATCGACGGCCGTGAGGGCCAGTACCGCGCGTTTGGCTTCGTGGAGCTGCGCTTCGGCCAGTACCAGGACACCCGCCGGCAGCAGACGTACGACGTTTACCTCTACGACATGGGGCAGCCCAACAACGCGATGGGCATCTACATGGCCGAGAAGAGCGAAGGGGCTCAGGCCATCCCCGTCGGCCAGGAGGGCTACCTCTCCGGGGTCAATGCCTATTTCTACAAGGGCAAGTATTACGTGAACGTGCTGGGGCCGTCCGAAGGCGATCAGGCCGCTGCTGAGAACGCCCGGCGAATCGCGGTTGCCATTGCCGAAACAATCGCGGATACCGGCAAAAAACTGTGGGCCGATGCCCTCCTGCCCAGGGAAGGCCGGCTCGAACTGAAATATCAGCCCGAAAGCGCCTTGGCCCACGATTTCCTTGACCGCTTTTTCTTCGCGACCTACAAGCTGGAGGGCGTCGAGTTCAAGATGTTCATCCACAAGGCGCCCGGGGCCGACGAGGCCAAAGCCCTGTTCGCCAAGTATGCGGAGGAAGCGCCCAAGTATGACACACTCGTCTCCCGCGAATCGAGCGACGGCGGCGAAACCATCGTGACCGAGTCCATGGGCGCTTATACGGTGGCTTTCCACAAGGGCCCATACTTCGCGGGTGTGACGGATTGCAAAGACCGCGAACGGGCCATCCAGCAGGCGGCGGCGTTCTGCAAAACGTTGAACGCCGACGACAAAGGCGAACCCGCTTCGGCCGGGGCGGCGCCCAAGGACGAATCGCCATCGGAAGCCGAAGGGGGTGACGAATATGGCTACTAAGCGCAGGCAGGAAGATGCAACGGCCGGGCCCCATACCGGCCGTTCCACGCAGGGTCGGCTTATGACGTCTGCGAATCAGTCTGGGTGGCCCGCTTCTTCCGGGTGGCCCACCTTTTCTGGGTGGCCCACCTCTTCAGAGGTGGGTTCATGATTTCTGCGGCTTTTGCCGAAAAGATGACCCCCGGCCCGACCTGTTCTCGCCAAAACGGATGGTGAATATGGCCAACAATGAAAGATCGGAGCGTGAATTGTCTGCGTCTTCCGGCGTGACGCGCCGCGAGATGCTGATTCGCGGCGGGGCGACGGTGGCCCTGGCCGGCGCCGCCGCCATCGGCGCGAAACTGCTGTACGACCCGGTGGGCGATGCCGGCCTGCAGCCGCCGCCCGCGATCCAGCTCAAAGACTATTTCGGGAAGATCAAGGCCGAGTACCCGGCCTCGGCCCCGCGTATCTCGACCGCGTTTGGCCGGCCGGAGTACCTGGAATCGCCCGACAAGATCGCCCAGATGGTCCGCGCCGCGATAGGCGGCCTGGATGAGAAGGGCGGTTCGCTGGGCATCCGCCGCTTCATCAGCAGGGGCGACACGGTTTGCATCAAGCCCAACGTGGGGTTCGATCGCGGGCCGGCACTGGGGGCCACAACCAACCCTGACGTGGTCCGGGCGGTCATTCGCCTTTGCCGGGAGGCCGGAGCCAAGCGGATCATCGTCGCCGATAACCCCATCGAAGACCCGGCCGCCTGCTTCGCCAAGAGCGGCATCAAGGCCGCCGCCGAAGCCGAGGGGGCGGAGGTGGTCATCCACGCCGATGCGCACGACGCCCCCGTGCAGGTCCGCCCGGGCAGCCCCGACCCCGCACGGCACGAGGCCCTGGGCACCTGGCCGATCTTCTGGAAGCCGCTCAAGGAGGCGGACAAGGTCATCGGCATTCCGCCCATCAAGGACCACAATCTCTGCTTCGCGTCCATGGGCATGAAGAACTGGTACGGGCTGCTGGGCGGCCGGCGCAACCAGTTCCACCAGGCCATCCACAACATCATCAGCGACCTGGGCTTCATGATGAAGCCGACGCTGATCGTGGCCGACGGCACGCGGGTCATGATGAAAAACGGCCCCACCGGCGGGCGCATGGAGGACATCAGGATCGGCGGCGTGGCCGGCGCCCCGGCCATCGTGGCCAGCGTGGACCAGCTCGCCTGCGATTCCTATTGCCTCCAGAAGCTTCTAGGGCGCGACCCGGCCAACCTCCAGTATCTCCAGTTCGCCTGGGACAAGTTCGGCGGCGATGCCTCCCGGATCGTGGCCAGGCACTGGCAGGAGTATCACGGGCCGGGGTTGGTGGTGGAGGCGAATGTTTAGTTCTCAGTTTTCAGTTCTCAGTTCTCAGTTCTGGGGGTGGTGATTCAGTTGAGACGAGAGAAGACAGATGCAAAACTTCAAGACATTGAAGGTGTGGCAAGCGGCTCATCGACTTGCGTTGGATGTTTACCATGCAACGCGCAAGTACCCGAGGGAAGAGCTCTACGGCCTGACTCGGCAATCGCGTGAGTCGGCAAGCTCCGTGCCGACGAACATCGCGGAGGGGTGTGGACGGGGAGGTAAGAAGGATTTCTCGCGTTTCCTGAGAATTGCTGCCGGTTCCGCCAGCGAACTCGAGTACCAACTACTCCTCGGCCATGACTTGGCGTACTTGTCGCCTTCAGACTATTTGCGGTTGAATGCGCAAGCCATCGAAGTGAAACGCATGCTTGCCGCTCTCATTACCAAAGTCGATCCGTGTGATGAGCCGGAAGCAGGGCAGCGGCTTGCCAAAACTGATAACTGAAAACTGATAACTGAAAACTCTATGCGTATCACAACCGTCCGCATCATCGTCCAAACCATCGTCATGACCCTGTTCATGACCTTCGTCTTCATCACCACCTTCGCGCATCTCAATGAGGTGCCGGCGTTGGCCTTCTGGGTGAGCAAGTTCCTGGAGATCGACCCGCTGGTGTCGATTGCGACCAGCATTACCACCCATACCCTCTACAAGGGGTTGGCCTGGTCGCTTGTTCTGCTGATTCCCACGCTCTTCCTGGGGCGATTCTTCTGCAACTGGATCTGCCCCTACGGGATCCTGCATCAGTTCACCGGCTGGCTGTTCAATACGCGCAACGCCAAAGCGAAGATCGATTCCAACCGCTACCGCCGGCTGTTCCAGGTCAAGTATTACATTCTGATCGGTTTCATCGTCGCGGCCTTTTTCGGCAGCCTCCAGATCGGCCTGCTCGACCCCATCTGCCTGCTGCACCGCTCGTTGACCGTCTCGATCCTGCCGGCGCTCAATGCCGGATCCAATTCGCTCTCCCAGGCCACCGAGGGCACGGCCCTGCGAACCTACGGCGACTGGCTGGATTTCGGCGACCCCAGGGTCCATCAGCTCGGCTGGGTGGTCGGCTTCCTGCTCTTCTTCCTGGTGGCGATGAACCTCGTTATCCCGCGGTTCTTCTGCCGCGTGCTTTGTCCCCTGGGGGCAACGCTGGGGATCCTGAGCCGCTTTTCGCTCTGGCGGATCGAACGCGACCCCAAGAAATGCACCGACTGCGACTTGTGCCTCCAAAGCTGCGAAGGGGCCAGCGACCCGCACACCAAGCTCCGCAAGAGCGAGTGCTTCGTCTGCTTCAACTGCATCGAAGACTGCCCGCACGACGCGCTGAGCTTTGCCCTGTTGCCGAAGCGCAATCACGAAGTCGCCTGGCCGGATATTTCCAAGCGCCGGGCTGCCCTGGCGGCGCTGGGCGGGCTGTTGTTCTTCCCCTTCAGCAAGCTGTCCGGGCGCACCACCCGCGATTTTTCCACCAAGGTCATCCGCCCGCCGGGGTCGGTTGAGGAGCTCGAGTTTCTGGAACGCTGCATCAAGTGCGACCAGTGCATCCGCGTCTGCCCGACCAACGTGCTCCAGCCGGCCATGCTGGAGGCCGGCCCCGAGGGTGTCTGGACGCCGATCATGAACTTCCGCATCGGCTTCTGCCAGCTTAACTGCACGGCCTGCGGCCAGGTCTGCCCGACCGGAGCCATCCAGCGAATCAGCGTCGAGCAGAAGCTCGGCCTCGGGCCCTACGAGCAGGACGGTCCCGTCAAGCTGGGCACGGCGCATTACGACCTGGGCCGCTGCCTGCCCTGGGCCAAGAACATCCCCTGCGTGGTCTGCGAGGAGGTCTGCCCGACCTCGCCCAAGGCCATTCACTCTGAATACCGGCAGCTCCTCGTGCGCGATGGCAAGAAGCAGATCGTCTCGGCCACGCCGGTGACGGTGACGCTGGCCGACTACCCTAACCCCGGCCAGGCGTTCGGCGAACGTTGCACCTTCAAACCCAACGAATACCGCGGCGACCGCACAACCTCCTACCACGTGCAGATTATCCATCGCGACGGCACCAGCGAGACCCACGCCATCCTGGGCAACGACGGCGACACCCTCCTGATCGGCGAGCTCGACGAATCCGGCGAGGTGGTCAATGGTTCCAAATTCGCAAAGATCCCCGTCCGCGGCGAGGTGGCGGCCATCCATCTTGAGTTCAAGGTGCCCAAGATCGACACCGAGCTGTGCATCGGCTGCGGCCTGTGTGAGAAGGAGTGCCCCGTGGTGGGGGACCGCCGGGCGGTGTACGTGACAGCCGAAGGTGAGACCCGCTCCCAGCAGTACCTGGAGCGCGATCGCAACCGCTCGCTGCGGTTGATGAAGGGATAGACAGCGATGACCGCATGTTCGCTCTTGTTAACGGTCGTCCTGTGTGCTGCCGAGCCCGATGGGCCGATCACCGTGGATGCCCGCCGGCAACTGTTCCTGGATGATTATCTGCTGGCCTCCATGAGCCATGTCCGCCGGGTGATCGAACCGGCCCGCAAGCATCCTGCCAACCCGCTGATCTGGCCCAGCGAGGAATGGGAGCAGAAAGTCGCCATTGTCTACGGCTCGATCATCCACGACGGCGGCAAGTACAGGATGTGGTACAAGAGCGGCATCGGCGTGGCCTATGCCGAAAGCGACGACGGCATCCGCTGGGTGAAGCCGGAACTTGACTTCGTGGTGGTCGATGGGCGCAAGACCAACATCCTCTTCAGGGCCGACCCGACCGGCAAGGTGGAGCAGTTCCCGTACTTTTACGAGCCCTTCGGCGTTCACAAAGACGAGCGCGAGCCAGACCCGGCCCGCCGGTACAAGCTGGGCTTCCTGAGCCTGGATCGCAATTATCAGGGGCCCAATGAGGGCCGGTACCACAAGGGTCAGCGCCGCGGCCTGGGGGTGGCCGGCAGCCCGGATGGACTGCGCTGGACGCTGCTGGAGTCCTGGACCACCGAGGCCATCTGCGACGGCCCCGCGCACTGGATGTACGATCCACGGCTGGAAAAGTACGTTCTGTACGGCAGAGCCATCCAGACCCCGCCGGAGATTCAGGCCGCCTGGTCAAAGTACGACTGGTACCGTAAATGGCACGTCGGCAGGGCGGTGGCCCGGGTTGAGTCGGCGGATTTTCTCAATTGGAACCTCACCCGTCCGGCCTCGGCGCCGGTGGTCCTGACCTCCGACACCCAGGACCCGCCGGGCACGGAAATCTATTCGATGATGGTGTTTCCGTATGAGAGCGTCTACATCGGGCTGGTCCAGGTGTTTCTGGCCCGTCCTGACGCGTCGTGGCTGGATGTGCAGCTTGCGGTCAGCCGGGACGGCGTGCGTTTCACCCGGGTGGGGGATCGTGCCGCTTTCATTGCCCTCGGGGACGTCGGCGAATGGGACCGCTTCAATCTCTCCCTGGCCAACAACCCGCCCCTCCAGGTCGGCGACGAGCTGCGCTTCTACTACGGCGGTCGTCTCTACCGGCACGGGCCCTATGCCGGGCCGGACCGGGGCGTCTCGCGAGGCGGCATCGGCCTGGCGACCATCCCACGCGATCGCTTTGCGGCCCTGGTCGGATCTTTCGACGGCGGCGAAGTGGTGACCAGGCCGCTGAAGCTGACCGGCCGGCGCCTCCATCTCAACGCCAAGGCTGACTTCGGGAACGTGACCCTCGAAGTGCTGGACGCAGACGGACAGACGATTGCCGTATCCAAACCCATCGAGCGCGATTCACTGGACATTCCGGTGGAGTGGCAGGAGGGCGCGTTGTCCGGCGGCGATGTCCCCATCCGCCTGCGCATCAAGCTGCAAAACGCCCGGCTCTACGCGCTCTGGTGCGAGTAGCCTTCGGCTTGCGTTTCGGATCCATCTCAGAACCTGAACACGTGACCAGTGGTTCTGTTGATGACATTCGTCCACACGGAATCGGCAACTACAAGGACCTCATCACCGACGTTCCGGGTTGGTGGTGGAATGTGTGGAGCATAATGGGAACAAGCCAACGCGCTGAGCAGACTGTGTTCGAGCACACGGGAAAAGCGATTGTGATTCCGGAGTATCTCGAGGCGCGTCACCCCGCGGTGGGGCCGAATTGCAGCCAATGGTGACTCACACTTTTAGGGCATTTGGGGCTGCGGAGCCCGGAGACATGGTTCAACGAGGCCGTAACGCAACTGAGGCAGAAAGTCAATTCTGGAAATTAGGAAGTGACAACTGATGCCGGCGCGAGAAAGGTGAGCGGTGGCCAACCGCTAACTTCAGGATTTTTCCCGATTTGTGTGCGGATTTGCGTTTTCTCCGGCCGACAATGTTATCATCCAAGGGCATCCTGCCGACTCAGCATCGGGGGATGCCCGCGGCGCGCCTACTGATCGATGGGTGGTTTCGGGTGTGGATGGCGAACCGCTGCCAGCACGTAACTTTCGAACAGAAAGAAGGTTGTGAATGAGGACGATCGCCCATGTGACCCATGAGGCAGTGCAGAAAGTCGGGGGGATCGGCGCGGTTCTCCAGGGATTGCTGACCAGCAGGGCCTATCAGGCCGTGGATCAGCGGACGATCCTGATCGGCCCGCTCTTCCCGGTGGATGGCGGAGGGCGGCTCGGACCGCACGGAGAGGTCCTTTACAGCAGCCTCGACGGCATCACCCAGCATCCCATGAGCGAGGCCCTGGACCGGGTCCGGCGGGAGTTCCACGTGGGGATCGTCTACGGCCATCGCACCTACATCGACCCGCACACCGGCGCGAAAGTCTCTCCCGAGGTGGTCCTGATCGACACCTCGCGCATGGACCTGGGCCGTGTCAACGCCTTCAAGGGCGAGCTGTGGACCCACTACGGCATCGACTCCAAACGCTATGAGGAGTCCTGGGAATACGACCTCTACGTCAAGCTCGCTCCGCCGGCCATCGCCGTTCTCAAGGCCCTGGGCGCGGTGGACCACGGCGGCGAGTGCGTGATTCTGGCCCACGAGTTCATGGGCATGCCCACCGCACTGGCCGGCAAGCTCGACCGCTCCGGGCACTTCCGGGCCATCTTCTACGCCCACGAGGTCGCCTCCATGCGGCGCATCGTGGAAGGGCACCCCGGGCACGACGTGACCTTCTACAACGTGCTCTCTTCGGCCATCCAGAACGGGCGGTACGTGGAGGATGTCTTCGGCGATCAGCACGGCTACTACCGCCACGCCCTCGTGGAAGCCGCCCGGTTCTGCGACCGCATCTTCGCCGTCGGCGATTATGTGGTCAAAGAGCTGCGGTTCATGGGCCCGGCCTTTGCCGACGTGGCGATCGACACCGTCTATAACGGCGTTCCGGCGGAGAAGATCACCCTCGACCAGCGGCGGATCAGCCAGAAGCGGTTGAAAGACTACGCCGAAATCCTGCTTGGCGACCGGCCCGATTACATTTTCACCCACGTGACGCGCCTGGTAGTCAGCAAGGCCCTGTGGCGCGATCTGCGCGTGCTTGAGCAGCTTGAACCGGCCTTCCGTAAGGCCGGCAAATCCGCGGTCTTGTTCGTTCTTTCCACGGAAATCCCCTCCCGCCGGCCGGAAGACATTCGCAAGATGGAGCGTTGGTGGAAGTGGCCGGTCGCCCATCGTGAGGTAGACCCCGACCTGTCCCATGGCGAGGCGCTGTTCTACCAGGGTGTGCAGGAATTCAACGCCCGCTCGCGCAACATCAAGATCGTCTACGTCAACCAGTTCGGCTGGGAGCGGGCGGTCTGCGGCGATCGCATGCCGGCGGACATGACCTTCATGGATATTCGCCGGGGCAGCGATCTCGAATTCGGCCAGAGCATCTACGAGCCTTTCGGCATCGCTCCGCTCGAGCCGCTCACGTTCGGCGCGGTTTGCGTGGTTTCCGAAGTCTCCGGCTGTGCGGGCTTTGCCCAGAAGGCGATCGGCGGCGAGCAGGTGCGCAACCTGATCCTGACCGATTACTGCGACCTGGGCGGGCAGGAAATGAGCGAGCAGGAGCTGCTGGCCATCGGCCAGGAGTGGCGCGACGAGCAGGAGCGACGCGTGGCCGCGCAGGTGGCCCAACGCATCCTGGCCGCCTTGCCGACCGACGACGCCTCCGCCAAGGCCCTGCTGACCAAGGGCTACGAGATCGCCCGCCGGTTGAGCTGGGAAGTGGTCGCGGGCGAGTTCGTCCTGCCGGGCATCGATTCGGTCTGCCACCGGCCGCGCGTGGTGCGGGTGGCGTAGAGCGCTTGGCCGTCGCGTTTGATTGGGCCGGTTTTCAGACGCCGGAAACCAATTCTGTCGCTCGGTGCGGATCCTCTTTGCTGAGGGTCGGAGCAGCCGGTTTATCGGCGGCAACCAACGGATAGACCACACCCGCCAGCGCGGCGCCGACGATCGGGGCGAGCCAGAACAGCCAGAGCTGCCCGAGCGCCCACCCTCCGACGAAGAGTGCGGGCCCCGTGCTGCGCGCGGGGTTGACGGAGAGATTTGTCACCGGAATGCCGATCAGATGAATCAGCGTCAGACTCAGCCCAATGGGGATGGGCGCAAAGCCTTGAGGGGCGCGCCTGTCGGTTGCGCCCAGGATAATCAGCAGGAAGAAGAAGGTCAGCACGATCTCCGCCACCAGGCAGGCCGCCAGCGAGTATCCGCCGGGCGAGTGCTCGCCGTATCCGTTTGCCGCGAACCCGGCGGCCGTCGTGAATCCCTGCTGCCCGCTGGCGATCACCCACAGAACCGCCGATGCCGCTATGGCGCCGACAACCTGTGCGCAGATGTAGGGCAGCAGTTCTGTCCGCTTGAACCTCCCGCCCACGCACAGGCCCACCGAGACGGCCGGGTTGAGATGGCACCCCGAGATGTGCCCAATGGCGTAAGCCATCGTCAGCACGGTAAGGCCGAAGGCCAGCGCAACGCCTGCCAGGCCGATGCCCAGGTTGATGGGCGTGGCCCCCTGGGTGGCGATGAACTTGGCCGCCAGCACGGCGCTCCCGCATCCGCCGAAGACAAGCCAGAAGGTTCCAAGAAACTCCGCCAGCAGTTTGTTTTGCAGCTTCACGATGTCTTCTCCTTTCCTGACGTGTGGTCCCCCGAACTCCCACATGTTGACCAATGCGAACCGGCGGGTCGGCCGTGGTGCAGCCTCCGAGGTTCATCCACTTGGCGCAACGTGCCGTTGTTTGAAGCGATACGGCGGAGCAGTTGAGGTGTCCTGCCTTGACGGCTCTCGCCAAAAGACCGGCGTCCGACAAGAGTGTATGGTAGCGGATTCTCTGCTGTGTGCAAAAAACGTCGTACAAAACGGACGGGAGCCCTGTGCTTCCCTGAGGTTACGACGCATCGGTGCTCGTTCACGGCGCCCCCGGCTCGCCGGAGGCCTGCCAAGGCGCGAACGCGCCCGCTTCCCGTCGGCGGACGTCCGGCGGGGTACTGTGTGGCTGGGCTGTAGCGCTATCGCATATAATGATTTATCAGACCCTCCTCCGGGGCCGGGTTTGAGCCCGGCGGCTCGGCGGTCGATAACGCTGATGGAAGAGAGGCGTAGCCATGGACGTGAACAGACTCCTCGGGGCATGTGTGATTCTGGCGATCCTTGTTGGTACGCCGTTCGTTCACGGCCAGGCCTTCATCCAGCAGGGTAACGCGCTGGATGCCAACCCCCGCGTCGGCTCCGGCGGGCTGAACTATGGCGCGCGCCAGTACGCGCCCAACGCCGCCAACCGCATCGTCACCGGCAACGTGGCCGGCGGGGGGAGCTTCCGCGGCTTTTCGCCGATTCGCGACCCCAGTTCATTGTTCTTCAACAACTATAACTCGCCGTACTATGGCGGTTCAGGCGATCTCGGTCTCTCCGGGTTGGGCAGCTACAACTCGCAATATGGCCTGCCGTCCGACCGCCTGTCGCTCTTCAACCGAGAATCGGTGAGCGTCAACACCATCCGTCAGAGCGGGGGGCTCGCTAACGCCAATCGTACGCCGTACTATTCGCCCGGGAGCACAGTCGCCAATACCGGGGCCATCGTCGCCGGTCTCAACCGGCCGGGCAGTTCGCAGTTGATTTCGCCGTACACGCCCGCCCGCCCGGACATGCGGATTACGCCGCCCAACCCCCTGGACACCGCTCGAACCGGCGGGGGCTCGTTGTTGAACATCTCTCCACGCCTCGTGCGCATTGACAGCGGCGCCCAGTTGACCGGACCGGTCAATCAGCGTTTGCTGGACAGCCGGCTTTTCGGAGCTGTCCGCGAGGTTCCGATAACGGATCTGGCCAGTCAGGCTCAGCGCAGTTCCGGCAGGGCCCTGTCGGCTCCTCCGCCGGACATGACCCGGCCTCGGCCGGGTCTTCTGCCGGATGGGACCGAACCCCGGCTGATACCCGAGGAGCCGTCCATGGAAGACATCGAGGATCTCCCGGGCAATTTGCGCGTGGCTTCGGAGGCCGGTCGTCTGGCTGCCGGGGGGCCGAATGCCGCCCTGCGGGGAACCGACCGAACGCTTGCCCGGGCCATTTCTCCGTTACCGGACCGGGAAGCGACTGCCCGGGCCGAGCAAAGAGGAGCAACCGGGCGGCAGCCTGGCGCCGGAGCGGGGCAACCGGATCTGGATTCGGCCGGACCTCTACGCAGCTTTGTCGGTACTCAGGTCACGGCAGCCGATCGATACCTGGAAGAAGCTGAGGATCTGCTCAAGAAAGGCCAGTATTATCGGGCTGCGGATGCTTTCGCGGTCGCACAGGCCATTGATCCGGGGGATCCGTTGCCACTACTGGGACGCTCGGCAGCGCTGCTGCTGGCGGGCGATTACATGAGCAGCGCCAACCTCCTGTTCACGACCATCCGGCTGTTTGAATCGCAGGCGGCCCTGCGCGTGGATCTGAAAGCCCTTGTGTCCGATATTGTGCTGCTGGAGACCCGCCGGTCCGACCTGGAGGAACGACTGCAACTCTTCAATGATTTCCGGCTGCGATTTCTGCTGGGTTATCTGCAATTCTCGACCGGTCAGCCAGAGGATGGCCTTCTCAATATGCGCCAGGCCGCCCAGGAGGCCCCTGCGGAACTTGGGGCCCTCAAGGGCTTTGTGGCCAGGCTGAAAGAAAAGTCCTCTTCCGGGCCGTCCACCCGCCCGGCGAAGTAATCAGATTCAATTTCCCTCACCTCCCTAATGGATTCGCGCGCCCGCGACGCCGATAAGACACGAAAACCCCCGGCGCGCGGCGGAAGCTCGTATTCTTCCGCCGGTGGGTGGATGTGGCTTGGACGAGAAACGCTGAATGGACCTCGCAACCTGGATTGGCTTGCTGGCCGCAGTGGGCATGTGCTTCTGGTCGCTCTACAGCGGAGCGGGCGGAAACGTTGGCGTCTATTGGGACAAGCCTTCGGCCATCCTGGTGATCGGCGGCACGATCTTTGTCGTGCTCATGACCCAGGCGATGGATCGTTACTTCGGCCTCCTGCGAATCATCAAGCGGGGGTTCTTCACCCGGCGGCAAAGGCTGTCCGCGGTCGTGAACCAGATCGTGCGCCTGGCGGAGATTGCCCGCCGGGAAGGCGTCCTCTCGCTGGAAGGGGCCATCAAGAACATCGATGACGAATTCCTCGCCAACGGCATTCGGCTGGTGGTGGACGGCACCGCCGCCGGCGAAATAGAACAGATCCTCAATGCCGAACTGGAAGCGATGGATTCACGCCACAGCCAGGGCAAGGCCATTCTGGATCTGATCGCCAAATATGCTCCCGCGTTTGGCATGATCGGCACCCTGATGGGTCTGGTGGCCATGCTCAACAACATGGACGATCCCAAGAAGATCGGTCCGGGTATGGCGGTCGCGATCCTGACCACCTTCTACGGGGCGATCATCGCCAATGTGTTCTGCCTGCCGCTGGCGGACAAGCTCAGCTTCCGCAACGAGGAGGAAATGCTCCTCAGGACCATCATGGTCAAAGGCATTCTGTCGCTGCAGGCCGGGGATAACCCGCGTACCACCCAGGCCAAGCTGGCGGTCTATCTGCCGGCCAAGGAACGTCTGGCGCTCAGCGGCTACCGTCAGACAGAGAGCGCCAAATGACGCGCGTGGGCCCTCTGGATCGGGCCGCCCGGTGAAATCCGGATGGCGCACTGAAAGCTCAACGCTCAAGACCGCGGATCCGGAATTGAGAAGAAGCCATGGCTCTGAAGAAGAAAGAGGCTCCTGCGGGAGCTCCTGAATGGGTGCTTACCTACGGCGACATGATGTCGCTGCTGCTGTGCTTCTTCATTCTGCTGGCGGCGTTCGCGGACTATGAAGCGGGCGCATCCAGCGAGCAGGTGAAACTGGCCATCGCCTCCATCCAGGAGGCATTCGGGGTGAAGGTTCCGGGCAATGCCATGAAGACCGCCGTCGAGTTCAACTCGCTGGTGGAAGAGCTCAAGGCCGCGGTTCGCGAATTGCAGCACCGGGCCAAGGGCGACAGCCACGAGGAAGGTCTTCGCGGCAAGCATTTCCGGCTGCGCAAGCTGCGCGACGGGATGGAGATCGTTGTCGGAGGGCCCATCCTGTTCGAGCCCTTCGCCAGCGAGCTCACTGTGGAAGGACAGCAATCGCTGGCCCAGATTGCCGCCGTGCTCAAGGGGCATCGCAACATGATCGAAATCCGTGGCCATGCCGGAGAGGGCGCGGGGGCTGCCGACTGGACCTACAAGGACGCCATGCGCCTCTCGCACGCCCGCGCCGAGCGCGTCGCTCAAGAGCTGGTGACCGCCGGCCTGGATCCCCGGACGCTCCGCCTGGTCGCGGTCGGCGAAAACGAGCCCCTTTCCAAGGATGAATTCGGCCGGACGGTCCGGGGGGACAGCCGGCGGGTCGAAATCATCGTCCGAGAATCACTGCTTGACGACTACCGCGAGACCCCCAGCGGCCTTTGAACTCCTGGCGGAATGTCTACACCAAAGGTCAATCGCCTTCCAGTCGATATCCCCTAATGAGGTTTCACCTCCCGGCGACGCTCCAATCCGCCGGCACGGGCATGCCTCAGGGGTAAGCACATGGATTTTGCGACCATCATCGGCATTGCCTTTGCGGTGGGGGCCATTCTCTGGGCCATGTACGAGGGAACCCACGGCCACCTGGATGCTTTTTACTCCACCGAAGGGTTTGTGCTGGTGCTGGGCGGCTCAATCGCGGCCGTTTGCCTGTCCATGCCGCTGCGCTCGGTGCTCAACGTGTTCGGCTATCTCAAGAACTGGGTGCTGGCCAGGGAACTGCCGGTCCACGAGACGATCAAGAAGCTGGTTCAGTTCGCGGAAATAGCCCGCCGGGACGGCATGCTGTCGCTCGAGAAAGTCATCGCCGAGCAAACCGATCCCTTTCTCCGCAAAGGCCTCCAGTTGGCCGTGGATGGCTGCGATATCGACATGATCGAAGAGGCCCTGCAGATCGAGATCGAAGCGCTCGGCGAGCGCCACAAACAGGGCAAGAGGTTCTTCGAGCTGATGGGCAAGTACGGGCCGGGCTTCGGGCTCACCGCCACGCTGATCGGCCAGATCGCCATGTTCCGCAACCTGGGTGGCGACAGTGGCGCCATCGGCAAGGCGCTGGCGATCGCTCTGATTGGAACCCTGTACGGCTGCCTGATTGCCAACGTGGTTTGCGGCCCCATCGCTGACAAGCTCGCGATCCGCTCCGCCGAGGAGAAGATGCTCCGGGAAATGATCCTGGTCGGGATCCGAAGCATTCAGGCGGGGGACAATCCGCGCATGGTCGAGCTGAAGCTGCAATCGTTCCTGTCGGCCCGCGAGCGGCGGGCTCTGCGGAGCAATACAAAGGCGTAAGGGGAGAGAAATCACGCGGTGGTATTCGCGGCCGACGACGACCCGCGGCCCCCGGCCGCTGCTGTCCGGCTTTTCGTGGGTGAGCCATGGCGAGGAAACAAAAACCACCCGAGCAGGAAGAGCACGGCGAAAGCGCGCCCATGTGGATCGTCAGCTTCGCGGATCTGGTCACGTTGCTCATGAGTTTCTTCGTTATTCTGGCGGCGGGCAGGCCCCAGGATACGGCCACCGATCCGGAGTTCGCCAGGGTGGTGGCTTCCATCAAGGCGGCATTCAACAATCTGCCGGAAGCCTCGACGTCGTTGGATCCTCGCAAGGACCTTGACGAAATCCTTCGCAAGATCCAGGCCTTGATAGAAAAGAAAGACCCACCACGCAAGCCCGGCAAGCCTGCACGGGGCGATACCCGGGAGGAGGGCATCCCCGGCCGGAGCTTCCGCGTGCGGCGTCTGCGCGATGGGATGGAGATTACCGCCGGCGGGCCGGTCTTTTTTGAACCGCTGTCAGCGGCCCTGACTCCCCAGGGACGCCGGGAAATCGCCGCCCTGGGCGAGATTCTCAAGGGCCATCGCAACATGATCGAGGTCCGCGGCCACGCCATCGAGGAGCCGCGCCCGGAGAATTGGACCTATCAGGATGCGATGAAGCTTTCCTACGACCGGGCCTCCAACGTGACCAACGAACTGATCAAAGCCGGTATCGACCCGCGCGCGATCCGCATCGTGGCCGCCGGGCCCAATGAGCCGCTGGTACGAGGCGTCTACGATCCGGCCAGGACGGGCGAGAACCGAAGAGTCGAAATCCTGCTGCGGGAGACGCTGCTGGATGACTATTCCGGCGCTGCGCTTCCAGTCAGACGACGTTGAGCAGCCGGAGAAGGCCTGCCCCGAACACGTCCACCAGGATACTCTGCCCGATCAGCGCGGGGTTGGCCGCCGTCGCGAAGACTACCTCAATCTCTCTAGTGAAGATCCGCGCGCAGCCGGCCTGGAATAACCAGCCCGTCGAGCCCAGCAGGATCAACCACCGCGCTGCCATCGAAAGCCGTCGTGTCATTCCTTTACCTCTTCCTTTGAATCACGGGCGCCGCGGGAATCAGGGTTTCTCCGTGCAGGTGCAGACCATCAATCCGCAACCCGGGCAACCTTGTCCGTACTTGGCGTGCAGGGCGTCGCTTAAGTCCACGCCTTCCACGTTGGCCAACGTCACCAGCCAGGCCAGCACGTCCGCGAACTCCTCGCGCTTGTTGGCCTCGTCGTTGTTGTGGGCAATGGCGGCGGCCAGCTCGCCAAGCTCTTCCATCAGCCACAGGAAGGTGCCGGCCGAGCCGCGCTCCCGATCCTTGTGCGAATACATTTTCTCGATCAGACGTTGAAAGTCTCGCAGGTCCATAATGGACGTTATAATTGGCTCGTGCGTACCCAGCAACTATCGCCCGGTGAATAACCAATGATTGCTGACGAAACCCCGCCCGTAAGTCCCCGGCCATCGCCCAGGCAGACCCTGCCCAAGCGTGCCCGCATCTGTACCCGCAGGGACTTCGATCGGGTGTTTCGCGAGAAAAACCGGGCTTCTGACGGTCTCCTGACGGTCTATCTGGGCCGCAATGAGGTGGGCATGGCTCGTCTTGGGATTGCGGCCGGACGGGCGCTGGGCAAGGCCGTAACGCGAAACCGCATCAAAAGGCTGGTCCGGGAGGCATTTCGCCGCTACCGCACCGACCTGCCGCCGGGAACTGATTGGATCGTTGTGCCCCGACAGGCCGGGGCCTCCCTGCGAGAAATCGATGCCTCATTGCGACGCCTGACCGAACGACTGTTGCGGCGAACGGAGGGATAAGCAGGCATTCTGGGGATTCAGGCGAGGCGGCCTGTCACCTGCCCGCCGAGCAGTGGGTTTCTGGCCGCGATGCGCGCAAAAAGAAAGCACCGAGTGCCTTGGGGGCGAGCCCGGTGCTTTCCGGAGGGGAAAGAAGCCAAATCTCAATGACCTGACGGTCGAATACCTCCGAATGAATCCGTTGTTTTGTGCCCTGTTATTATAGGCACCCCTGATCCATCAACTATCGGCAAGAACGACCAATAAATTTAACTTCCGTACTATTCTATGCACAACCGGCCGGAATGGTTGCACATTTTACCTATTTTTACACGAACTCTCGCCTGAGCGTCTCAGCAGGTAAAGCTGAAAAGCCTCCAAGGGCGAAAAACCGTCTGCAAGCTCTTCTGCATTTGTTGCAGTCTTTCAAGGCCTTGCAGCCATCGACGGCAGCCATTCGTCGAGGACGTACCTGCAGTTGATGAGCTTTTCCAGGAGATCAACCGGCAGGTAAAAGTAGTGATTGGAGGGCTCGAAGCCGATCCTGGGGTCCTGTTTGGTCAGCTTGTAGAGCTGTATGGCGATGGCCGCTTCCTCTGCAGCAAGCTGCTGCAAGCGTTTTTCCGCGTCAGCCGCCTTGGACTTATCCGCGAGCACAGCATTGCGGGCCAGCGTGAACCGGATCTGGTTGGCCGCGCTGCGGAAATGCAGCAGGGCGGCCTCAGCAACGATGAGGTCCTCTCGCGCATTCCGCTGCTGGTCAGCGCCTGAGGCGGCTTGGGCCGTGTCCTTGAGCGCGCTGATTCCTCCGGTCCAGCCATCAGCAATTTTGCTGAGCTGGTTGGCCATGACGTCTGCCGGGTAGATCGAGCGCCACCGGTCGATGTCGTCGTAGGGGAACCCGACCATGGTGGCGTTGTATTTCGTCGGTTGCGGGTACAGGGGATTGGCGGGCCCCATCTGCATCGGACCGTTGTACACAGTGTTGATGTCAAACGGAAATTCGGTGAAGGCTTTGCTGAACGCAGACCACGCTTTCCGGCCGGCGGTGGCGCCTTCGTGGCCGTAGCGCTCGCTGGCCACGGTATTCAGGATCTCCTCCCGGCTGGCGTTGGGCCGTACCACAAATTCGCGGGCCACTTGCAGGTTCGGTGACGGGAAGCCGCCGAGGGTCCAACTGAACATGAAGTCTTTCACCCCCGCCGTGCGAAGGTTCTCGCAATGCTCGGCGACCAGATCCAGCACGGGCAGGTAGGGCACGGCGGAGAGTTCCCACGTGCAATTCAACTGCATCTTGGCCATGGGAGCCAGGTCGCGCTCCTGGGCAAGCTTCCAGTGCTGCCTGGCCCGCGGGCCGGGGCCGACGGCCGAGATGCAGTATTCATTGACCTTGCTGGGCACGCCACGGTTGATAGGCACGCCCAGTTCGCTCACGCTCATCACGCGAACGTTCTCGGGGAGGCGCTTGATGGCTTCTTCGGTATGCCGGTCAAGCCAGCCCCAGTCCCAGCAGATGATCTTCGCGTTGGGGTTGCCCTGGCGCACGCCCGCGGCGATGAGTTGATTGACCTCGGCGATGATCTCCCCGCCGCTGCGCTTGGCGCAGCGGGGACAACTGGCCTCGCGATAGTGGCTGGCGCAGTGGGTGAGGTTCTCGGAGGCGGTAATGGTGAACACACCGCCCAGATCGGGAACGTTCTTGAATACGTAAGCCAGCGACTCGGTGAGCCATTGGCGAACCTGCGGACTGCTCGTACACATGGCCACGCTTTCTGTTCCGCGCACGCCGGCAAAATCGGGGTATTTCTTGGCGAACGCCGGCGGCATGGAACGCGGCTCGTTCATGTAGAGGATCACGTCGATCCCGTACTTGCGGGCACGTTGGACGAGCCGGCGGAGAGTTTCCAGCCGTTTTTCGTGGCCGACGCCGAACTCCGGGACCAAGCTGCTGGGAGCCAGGTCGCGCAGGACGGTGTGGATCCACACCGCGTTGACGCCCTTGGCGGCCAGACGTTGGAGCAGGCCGTCGGGGTAGGGATCGAGGCTCGGATCGCTCAGCGGGTCGCCGTAGATGGCGAAGTAGGAGTAAATCAGACGAATGGGCTCGTCGGCCGCACCGGCACTCCGCTCGATCTGCCCGGCGTTGCCGATCGGTTGGGACAGCTCGTTGACGAACTCGAACCGGGGCCGGCCCGGCTTGTTCAGTTCCTCGCCGAGCTCGCGCTCGAGCAGGGCCTTGATCCGAGCGGCGTGTTGGCGAGCGGCTTCAGTGGGTTCGGTATAGCGCAGAGGTTCGCAGGCCGGCTTCAGCGCGCCCAGCTTGTGCCAGAGAAAATCGTCCTCCTTGAGCGTTTCGGCCAGACGGTGCGGCGTCCAGTCAAGCAGCTCGAGGATTTGCTCGAAGGGCAGCAGGTGCCAGTTCCGGCGAAGGATGGTGATGTATCCGCGCCGCCACTGCTGGTCGGTAGGGGGCACATGGTCAGGCAGCCCCATCGACTTGCCAATGGCCCGGACGTTCTCCGGCGTCGTCTTCAGCACGGCCGCCATCCGGGGCAGGTCCACCAGTTCCCAGTTGCGCCACACGAAGGCGTGTACACGATCCGGGAACCAGGGGAAATCCAGCGCCTTGGGCGTCGGACCGACCGGCAGTACGTCTTCGGCTTGTACGGCCGTGGGAACCAGGGCCGACAAAGCCCAAACAAGAATACAACCGCTGATTCTATAAATCATGTTCGGGTTCATGGCGGCTAGTATACCACCATGAACCCGAATAGCTAGAACGGTGTTACCCGTTGGTCAGGACCTCGCTGGCGAGGCCGATGGGTCGATCACGGCGCCCAGCAGGTGGCGTCGGGTGCGGTGTTCTCGCCGCTGAGGCAGCGCTGGAGCAAACCGAAGTCGGACTGGTCCGCATCCCCGTCGCCGTCGAGATCCGTGTTCTCACAACCGGCAGCCAGGGTCTTGACCTCCGGACCGGTCATGCAGGCCTGGAAGTGATCCAGGTCGTCCTGATCCACGTCGCAGTCGCCGTCGAAGTCGGGCGGCACGCCGACCGAGAGGGTCAGGACCACGGTATCCGAGCTGACCTGCTCGCCGCAGCCGTCGGTCACCACGCAGCGATAGCTGCCCGCGTCGGCCGCCGTGGCATTGGCGATCTGCAGGGTGTTGGTGTCCGCGCCGCTGATCCGCTCATCGGCCGCGAGGGGGGCGTCGTCCTTGAACCACTCATAGCTCAAGGGGGCGGCGCCGACCGCCTGCAGGCTGATCGTGGTGGTCGCGCCGAGGCAGGCCCGGGCGATTTGCGGCTGCGCTACGATGGCCAGCGGGCCGCCCACCGTGACCTTGTACTTGTAGGTGCCGTTGGCCACATCGGCCCCGTTGAAGCCCTGCACGTGGAGCCACCAGTCGCCATGAGCGTTGGGTTGAACCACCAGCGTTCCGCCGGACCACTGCTCCTCCTCACCGGTGAAGGTGTAGGTTTCGTTCTGGTTCCAGGCGTAGCGATAGTAGGCCACGCTGCCGGGGCCGAAGCCGGTGGTCGCGGTCCACTCGATGTCCTCGCCGAGGCAGTAGGGCGCGGCGCTGCAGGTGATGGTGCCCGCCGTGGGGGCCACCGACAGCGTCCAGGCCGTGGTGGGATTCGACCACGGGCCGTTCAGGGTGCCGTTCCACGCCCGCACCTTGCGGGTGTAGCTGGTATTGGCGGTCAGGCCCGTCTCGGTCCACGAGGTGGCCGTGCGCTGCAGCCAGCCGCTGGCCGAATAAGACGGCGAGCGAATGGTGCCGTTGGCGTCAGCCACGTCGAACCCGAACAGATAGTTGTCCGCCCGGCTGAACGTCCAGGTGATCTGGGTGGTGCCGGCCGTCGGCGTGCCCATGGTGGGGGCGTTGGGCGGCGTGGCTTCGAAGGCAATGTCGTCCCACCAGCCCTGCCCGGCGGAGGAGACGCCCAGACCCAGGGTGATCCGGCCGATGCCGAAGCTGAAGAAGTCGCTGGTGAGGTTCTGGGTGGAGGTACTGGTCCCGGCCCCGTCGGTCACCTTGACCACGAACGTGCCGGTGGGCGAGGCCCCGGGCGCTCCCGGGGTGACCGTCGACTCGAAGTAGATCCACGCCCCGGAACAATTGGTGTTCGGGTTGCGCGTCCCGTAGGCGGTATAGCCGATGCCGCCGGCCCCGACCGTGCGGAAGAAGTAATTCTGGGATGCAGAGGGCGAATAGAAACAGTTGTCAAGGATGAAGCCTACCCCGCTGATGTTGTCGCGGAGCGAGAGCGCCTGGCGGTAGGTCTGACCGCAGACGCCACCCTTCCAGCCGCCCAGCGAATCGTAGAAGTATCCGGATGCCTTGCCCTGGGCGAACGGCCGGGCGAAGGCATGATACATCTGGTCGGATTCACCGGCCGCCATGTAGGCCGCGCCGCCGCCGGGATACGTGCCGTGGTTCTGGGCGGTGCTGTAGGCAAACTCCTTGCCCGACGTCTGCGTCCAGTTGCTCAGGCTGCCGTTGAACCCGTCGCTGAAGACGATCACCGGGGCCACCGGCGTGGTCACACTGGCCGGGCTGCTGAAGTCCGAATAGTTGGGCGTGAAATCGCGGGCCCGCACCTCATAGGTGTAGTTGGTGCCCGCCGAGACGGTGTTGTCCGTGTAGCTGTTGGTGGTGCTGGAGCCGATGATGGACCCGTTGCGGCGAATGTCGTAACCGGCCACGGCGACATTGTCGGTGGAAGCGGTCCAGGTGAGTTTGACGCTCGTGGAGCTGGTGGCCGTCGCAACCAGTTGGGTTGGAACCGTCGGCGGTTCGTCATCCGGGACGCTGGGGTTGACGGTGACGGTCTTGGTCAGCGTGGGCCCGAACCAGGTCACATTTTCCCGAAGCATGCGCCAGTCGGTGGTGTACACGCCGGCCGCCGGGGCGGTCATCTGGAACGTGAACGTATACGTCTGTCCAGGCTTGACTTCGCCGCTGATGTTCACGCGAGTGGAGGAGGTGAAGGGATCGCTCTCACCGACCGCGCCCAGGCGGAAGTTCCGGGCGTTGGACCAGACCACGCCGCGGTTGCGGAAGGTCACGCTGACGTTATAGGTCTGGCCGGCGGTCATGGTGGTGGGGATGGTATCGCTGACGAATTCGCAGGAGTACCGGTCCCAGGTGGGGGTGACGCCGAAGTACTGGCAGACACCCTTATAGATGCCCCATTCGGCCACCGAGCGGAAGAAGTTGTCCTGCAGGTACAACCCGTCCCGGGTGCAATTGTCGTGGAAGGCCAGCTCGATCAGAATGGCCGGCTGATTGGGAATGCGGATTTCGCCGAAACCACCATTGGCGTCCTTGACGCCGCGGCTGGACCAGTTGGAATCGACCATCTCGCGGATGGCACTAACGACGTTGTTCTGCACGGCGCTGGCCAGGTTGTAACTGTTGGCCTCGTGGGCGGGATGCTCCATGGCCGTGTCACGGAAGGTCTCCGTGCCGTTGGCCGTGCCGCCGCCGCCGGCGTTGGTGTGGTGGGCGATGTAGATGTGCGATCCGCGATAGTCGGCAAACAGCGGCCGGGCGCGGATATCGTCATTGCTGTCACTGCTGGAACTGTCCCATACCGAGGAGGGAAGGCCGTTATGCTGCAGCCAGTAGCGGGCGGCCATCTTCCACCAGGCCAGCCCGGTGCCCGAATGGCAGCAATTGCTCTCGTTCAGTTCGCGGGGGACATGGACCACTGCCCCGTCCTGGGTCAGGTACTGATACAGGAACTGGCACAGCCGGATGCTGTTGGTGTCTTCCAGAAGATTCTCGCCGGCGCCGCAGACGAGGCTGCGCTGCCAGGCCCAGGAACTGCCGGTCCAGATCCGCCCGTGGGACGGTCCGATGGTGATGACCCGACCGCCCAGCCCGGTGGCGAAGGTACCGTGCTGTGGAGCGACCACATCGGTCGGTGGAGGAGCGGTCCGGATGTGCGGGGCCGGGTCCAGATAGGTCGATAACAACTGGCCCTGGTGCGTGAGGCGAATGGACAGAAACTCTGGAAAATCCCCCAGGGTGGTGCGGAATTGATTGAAGATGAGCAGAAGCTTCTCTTCGTCGAGCCCCCCGGCCAACACCTCCTCGGACAAGTCAATCGTAATCGTGTCGCCCGCAACCTCCATGCTGACCAGCGTGGTGCCGGCGGGTATGGCGGTGACCAGGCCTTTCCCCTGCTCCTCGGCAGTGGGGCCGGCCAGAAGACCCCGCACGGCAGCTTCGACAGGTTTCTCGTCAGCGAGTACCTCGCGAGGGCATACCTCGAACACGTCCGGTCCGGCGTAAAAACGCACACCGACGGTTTCTGCCTGTGCGACTGTGGCCAGCACGGCGGTGGCCGCACAGAGTGCAAGCATACTTCTCTTCCAGTCCATGATGTGTCTCCGCGACAAGACATTGAAACCAGCCACCCCTCCAACCAAACGCGTCACAGGGGATGGCGACGTGAGAATGGTTGGCATAGTACCAGAAATATCGGCGGATGTCCAGCTTCCAGCGAGGAACTTCAATTGAAACATCCTTGGGTGCGGGCCTCTGTTCGTGTGCGGGCCTCTGTCCAGAGGGGAAAAGCACTGTGTCGGTCGACTGTTCGCCGTGCAAGCAACCGGCGTCTGGACCGACCCGGGGAAGGGCTTTCGGGCCCGATTACAGGGGCAGCGCCCGTCGGCGCCGGGCGTGCAGATTCTCGCGGGGCAGGATCCACGATTTTATCGGCTGAGCGCGGGGCGATGACAAGGCCGGTGCCTTGCGGCCGCTGATCGTCTTGTCGGCAACGGCCATGTTGTTTCGTGGCAGCGAAACCTCGTCCTCCGGGTGGAGTTCGGCATAGGTCGGTTTGCGCCGCAAGTAACGAAATGGTCGGATGAATGGCTGGTACAGCAGGGTCATATAGGCCTTGCGCAGTACGAAATAGATGGCCTGTGCGGCCGGGCTGAAGCTTTTGTGGTCGAGGAGGAATCGCGCGGGCCGGCTGATCACGACGTCGATCAGACGATGACAGATCCAGCGGGGGATGCCCACGTTGCGCATGTGCAGCACGACGCGCAGCCAGGTGCACAGGTAGTCGTGCCCGGCGAACTGGTTGTGGCTGCTGTACATGTGCTTGTAGGCGACCTCGTCGCGCGGGCCGATCAGGCCGTCGGCGCGGGCCCGTTCGCAGAGGGGCGTGCCGGGGTAGAACATCAGCGGGAAGATGCGCAGAACGGCCGGACCGCGATGGTGCGTGGCGGCGAAGCGCATGGTCTCAATCACGTTCGCGTCCGGCTCGTAGGGATTGCTGACGATGTAGTGGTACTCGGCCCGGAGCCTGTATTTCGTGAATAAGTCCATGCAGGCCAGGATATCCTTGACCGCGGTCGGCCGCTTGTAGATGTTCTTGAGCGTGTCCTGGCTGGTGGATTGAATGCCCATGCTGATAAGGGCGATGGGCAGCCGGGCGATGGCGGCCACCTTGCGCTCGGTCAGGGTATTGGGAAAGGCGTCCAGCTCAATCGGCAGGTTGACGCGGGCCTTGTACTTCTCGACGAAGTCCTCGATCTCCTCCTCGCCGCGGACGAAGAAGAGGTCGTCCACGACGTTCACCGCCTCGATCGTGGGGAAGCATGACCAGGCCCGTTCGATTTCCTGGATGACGTTCTCGTTGGAGCGGGTGCGGACCCAGCGGCCTTTGCCCCTGTAGATGTTGCGCAGGGCGGTGTTGTTGCAGAAGGCACAAGCGAACGGGCAGCCACGGGTGGACGCGACGCGGAGGCGATGGAGTGTCCCGCGAAGGTTCTCCGGCCGGGCGGCGACAAGCTGGCTGCCTTCAACCACCCAGTGGGTGTGCAGCTCGTAATCGGGGAAGGGATAGTCGTCGAGATCCTGTTCGAGCCAGGCGGCGGGGTTGCGCACGGTGTCCTGATTGCCGAACGGCCCCCCGGCACGGAAACAGAGGCTGGGCACCTCCAGGGGGCTCCGGCCGGCCTCCATGTGTTCGAGGAGCTGGAGGGTCGGCTCTTCGCCCTCGCCGACGCAGATGATGTCGGCCACTTCGAGACACTCATCGGGGGCTACGGTCGGATGCGTGCCGCCCCAGAGGATGGGGGCCTTGATGCCGGCCTTGCGCAGGGTTTCGGTGAGGGCGCAGGCCCTGAAGAAGGTGTTGGTCATCAGGCTGATGCCGATCAGGTCGGCGTGGCGGCAGTGCTCGACGAAAGCATCCAGGACTGCCGGGGACCAGTCTCCTTCGGCACGCTTGCGACTGGAGCACATGAAAAGGACTTCGACCTCGTGCCCGGCAGCTTTGAGATAACTGGATACGTACCGCAATCCAAGGGCGACCGGATGCGTGTAGGACGAGACCAGGGCAACCTTCATGAACCTGTCTCCGTCCCCCCATCTTCGTAATGATGCGCCCGCCAGACCCGTATGACCCCGACATGGCGGCGGTGGGATTTCGGGGTGTCTGGACGCGTATTTCGGGCTTGCACGCGCCAATAATGGGAATACCCTACCTTAGTGTTTGCGGCATGTAAAGTGAAAATGCTGATTATCTGATGCAATGGCAATATTGCCATCCGTGACTTTAATGACTACAAGCAACGGGGGAAGCTGGAAGGATGACCCCATGATCAGTCCGAAAGACGTGGCTTCACTGGTGCCGGAGGTTTACGCCGAATACCGGCAGGTGGTGGCCGATGGAGTCATGTTCTTTCTGGAGCGTCTCACGGGGCCGCGGCTGAGTGCGATTCTAGCCGGCCAGGCGGCGTTGCCGGCCGAGGCTCCTCCGTCACAGCGGCTGGTCGGGCTCATGCGCGAGTGCCCGGCGTTGCACAAACTCGGGCAGGTGCTGGCGCGCAGACGCGAGCTGGATCCGGGCTTTCGCCGTCGGCTTCAGACGCTCGAATCGATGCAATCGCGGATCGATCTGTCCGAGGTTCGGCCGGTCATACTCCGCGAGCTGGGCGATCATATCGAGCGCTACCGGATCCGGCTCGAAGCTCAGGCTCTGGCGGAGGCCAGCGTGGCCGTCGTGATTCCGTTCACATGGGCGGGCCACAACCGTTCCAAAGCGGCCGCGAAGCGCGAGGCCGGCGTACTGAAAGTGTTGAAACCGCGAGCGGCGGAGTATCTCGAAGAGGATCTTGAGATCCTGGGGCAGGTGGCCGACTTCCTCGACGAGCGGCGCAAGATCTACGGCCTGCCGCCGGTGGAATTCCGCGAAGTCTTCGACGAGGTTCGAACCATCCTCCTGCACGAGATTCAGGTCAGCGGCGAGCAGGCCCATCTGGCGGCGGCGGGGAGGCGGTACGCCGGGCGCCGCGATGTGTGGGTTCCACGGCTGTATCCGTTTTCGACCGCCGGCGTCACCGCCATGGAGCGGGTGGACGGGGTGAAGGTCACGGAGGCTTCCGGCGAGTCGTACCGACTCCGGCGCAACCTGGCCCGGACGATCGCGCGGGCGTTGATCACGGAAGCGATTTTCTCGCGCCGGGAGCGAACCATCTTTCACGGCGACCCGCACGCGGGGAACCTGCTGGCCGTGCCGGATGGCCGGCTTGGCGTGCTGGATTGGAGCCTCACCGGTGAGTTGAGTCGCCATGACCGCGTGCAGATGTCGCAGATTCTGGCCAGAGCGCTATGCGGCGATCGAGCCGGGATGGCCGAGGCGATCAGCCGCTTGGCCTCGGAGACGCCGTCGCGCGAGATTGTCAGACCCGTGGTCGATCGGGCGATGTGGGAGTTGCATTCGCTTCTGCGTCCAACGGTGGATTGGCTGATGCGACTGATGGACGGTGCGGCGCGGGCGGGCGTGCGCTTCCGGCCGGACCTGCTGCTGTTCCGCAAGTCCTTCTTCACGCTGGAGGGGGTGATAACCGATTTGTGCCCGGAATGCTCGATGGAGGACTTCATCACCGAAGTGCTGATCGAGGAGTTTGCCGGCGAGTGGCCGACGCGGTGGCTGCGCCCGCCGCTCTCGCGCGATTACGCGACTCACCTGTCCAACGCGGACCTGCTTGAGATCGGAACGATGGCGCCCATGCGGGCGATGCGGTGGTGGCTGGGCCTGTGATGAAACGCTGCGGCACAAAGCTGTGGCGGCCAGGCTCCGTACCGGCCGTTTTACGAGCAGAACGGCCGGTACGGAGCCCGGCCGCTGCCGAAAAGGGTCCACTTTGCGCTGTAGGGTTATGGGGCTTGGGGCGTGGGAGCCAGGTTCCCGGTTATTTGCAGTTACAGTTCTGCGGCGCGGGAATGAGGCAGATAAATTCGCACATTTCGTCGCTGGTGTTGCAGAACTGATGCATCTCGTTCGGGGGGACGAAGATTACATCGCCGGCCTTGAAGGGACGTTGACTGCCGTCCGCCAGGCGGGCCATGCCGGAGCCTTTGAGGACCAGGATTTCGTGCTCGTAATCGTGCTGGTGGTGGGGGGTGCACCCGCCCGGCTCGACCTCAAACTGCCGCATGTGAAAGAGGGAGGCCCCATCCTCAGGACCGATCAAAACACGGATGCGGGCGCCCTTGGCGCCGGGAGCGACGACCAGCTCCTGTCGATGAGATTTCATGGATCGGATCTTCATGTAAGGCAGTATAACGCTGCGAAAGGTTCGCGAAAGGGGCCTAATTGCCGATGGAACGTATACAGCTCAGCCGATTTAGTGTATAATGACGTGTCGCGGAATTTGGCAAATCTCCAAAGCGTGAACGCGCAGGTCTCTTGGCCATCGAGGTGATCCGTGCAAGTCTTTGCAGCAAAGAAAGTTGCGCCGGTACTGGTCTTCGTTGTCCCATTCCTGACGTTTGTGTCCGCCAGCGCCCACGAGGGTGATTTCGAGCTTCTGCAGCTCCCTTATGGGGCGGGTTTTGAGGCGACGACGGTTAAGTTTGGGCAAGACCCGCGGGAGGCGAAAGTGGCCTATGTGGTGGAGCGTGCCGGCACGCTGACGACTGAGGATGGCCGGCAGCTTCTTCCGCCCGGCACGGTGCTGGACAGACTGAGCGTTAATGACGCCGGCGAAGCCAGCCTGTGGCTGACGCTGGCCAAGGGTGTGCGGCTGGGGACGTTGCCGGAGTCACACATAGCGGCCATCGATAGCGTCTTCCGGGGTCTCCTGGACGACGGCAATCTGTGCGGCCTGAATATCCAGGTGCGGGAAGATGGGGGGGCGGACGAATATCGGTCCCTGGGCAGTTATCTGGCCCCCGAAGCGCCGTCGCCCGCGCCGGAGATGCCCGCCATGGACATTCCGCCCACAGAGGAGACCCCGCTGTTCGAGCCGCAGACGATCGGCGGGCCACTGGCCAATGCCGATGGGCAACCGACCGGCGCGCTGTCCGGCGTGGTCGTGTACTGTGCGGCCGGGCACGGCTGGACGGCCGGCACCTCAAGCTGGCGCCTTCAGCGCGGCGTCACTCACAGCATGATTGAAGACTACGGCAACATCGATCAGCTCAATTACTTCGTGCACTACCTGTACAACGCGGGTGCTACGGTGGTCCCGCTCCGGCCGGTCGGATACCAGTATACGGAAGTCGTTCTGGATAACGATCACGCCGGCGTCACGTTTACCGGTTCATGGTTTGACAGCACCAGTGCGAGCAAATACTACGACCGCGACCGGGCCACGGCACCGACCTCGGTACCTTATCGCTTCGCCAACGCTTCGGCCACCGAGAATGCCACCGCCCGGTATGTGCCCAACCTGCCCAAGAGTGATTTCTGGCCGGTCTACACCTGGGTCGCGCACGGCACGAACCGTGTTCCCCAACTTTACCGGATCCATCACAGCGGGGGCACCGCCGAGGTGGTCATCGATCATCGGCGGGTCGGGAACGGCTGGATCTGGCTGGGTACCTACCATTTCGAGGCCGGCACCCAGGGCTGGGTCGAGATCAGCAACCTGTCTTCCGTCTCCGGCGTGGTGATTGCCGACGCGATCCGGTTCGGGTTCGGGATGGGCTCGATCCGCCGGACCAGCGCCAACAGCCTCAGCGGCTACCCGCGGGATGAGGAATGCCAGCGTTACTGGGCGCAAAGTGAGTTGAGCACGCACGCGGTGGGTTTTTCCAGCACAATCTGGGACTCCTCGGATACTGACGAAAACGATAACGTCAGCGCGGGCCTGCGCTGGTCTGCGGAAATGAACGCCATCAACTTCAACAATGATCGGTGGCGCCGGGTATACCTCGAGTTCCACACCAACGCCGCCAGCGGATCCGCCAAGGGTACGGTAGCCCTGTACAATACCGAGCCAGGGACCTATACCACCAACCAGGTGGCGTTCGCCACTCTCCTTGGCGAGAAAATCGAGGCGGATATGCTGGCCCTTGACGACGGCTTTGAGTACTCCTGGGGGGTGCGCAATCCGAATACCTATCATGCCAGTTTCTCCTATGGTGCCATCAATGCCCTGAGAAACAACAACCAGTTTGATGCCACCCTCCTGGAGGTCGCCTTCCACGACAATGCTGAAGATGCTGCCAACCTGCGCAGCGCGCGGGTTCGCGATGCGGTCGCACGCTCCAGCACCCAGGCGCTGGTCTCCTTCCTGTCGAACGCGAGTCTGTTTCCGGGAACGCAGGTGCCGGCGGTGTATCTGCCCGATCCGCCGGAGCGGCTCCGGGCGACCCACGACGGGAATGGTAATATCGTCCTCTCCTGGGTACCCGGTCCGGCCCGACCGGCCTCCCCGGCCAGCGGTGATCCGGCGACGGGTTACAAGATCTACCGATCGAGCAACGGCTACGGATTCGGTAACGCGATGGTCGTCGGCAACGTCACCACGGTTACGCTGACTGATATCCCCGCCGACACCACTGTTTATCTGCGGGTTGCCGCCACCAACGCCGGGGGCGAGTCGATGCCGACGCCGACACTGGCCGTGCGTCGTCCAGCCTCGGGGGTGGCCCGGGTGCTCATCGTGGATGGTTTCGATCGCGTCAGCCGTCAGCAGAACATCGTCCAAACCAACTATGCCGGCACCCACGACCGTCCCATCGCGCGGCGGGTGAATTCGTTCGACTACATTGTCCAACATGCCCGGGCGATGGATGCGGTCGGCGCGACCTTCGATTCGTGCGTGAACGAGGCGGTTATCGCCGGCGCGGTGAACCTCAAGAATTATGGCACGGTGGTGTGGATCCTGGGCGAAGAATCCTCCGCCGATCGCACCTTCGACACGACCGAGCAAAGCCTGGTGACCAGTTATCTCAATGACGGTGGACGACTCTTTGTCACCGGATCCGAGATCGGCTACGAGCTTGACAATCTTGGCGCCGGGCGGTCCTTCTACGAGAACGTGCTCGGGGCCAACTACGTGTCCGACAGCGCGGGCACCTATACCGTCAGCGGTACCGGCGGCATCCTGGCGGACGTGGGCACGTTCAATTTTGACCCTGCTCAAGGTGCCCCATACGACGTTAACAGTCCGGACCGCATTGCGCCCCAGGCCGGCGCGCAGGCCATTCTCACCTATAGCGGGGGGAGCGGCGGCACGGCCGGTATCCAGTACGATTCGGGCACCTACCGCGTGGTGATGTTCGGCTTCCCCTTCGAGGCGATCACCTCGAACGACGCCCGCATTGCCATCATGCAGCGCGTGCTGGAGTACCTGGCACCGGTCAGCTACTGCGTGCCCCGCGCCGACTTTGATTGCGACGGCGACGTGGACCAGGATGATTTTGGCCATCTGCAGGCGTGCCTGACCGGTTCATTGGTGCCGGTGACAGACCCTGATTGCAAGGACGCCATGCTGAACTCCGACCAGTACATTGACCGCTTCGATGTGGAAATCTTCAAGAATTGCATGAGCGGTCAAGGTGTGCCGGCCAATCCTGACTGCATGTGAGCCGGCGGATCACCCTGATCGGTCCCGTGGTTGGTCATGGCAAGGGGGCGTCCGCGGCTGCGCCGGGGGCGGGGCG
>JAAXZI010000066.1 GCA_012719955.1 Phycisphaerae bacterium
GGGAATGGGGGAACGTCCGAGGGGGGAAGTGTGCGAAGGTGGAAATGTACGAAGGCGGGGGCGTGTGAACGCGGCTGGGAGTGATGAAGCGGCTGGCTGAGGGGCCGGCTAAGGAATAACTATGGCGGATACTGCACAGGAAAGGACCGAAGCCCCAACCCCGCGTCGGCGGGAAGAGGCGCGCAATCGTGGCCAGATCGCCAGGAGCACCGATCTGACCGCGGCGGCCGTGCTGCTGGGCGCGCTTGTCCTGCTGCACTGGATGGGGGGGGACATCCTCAGTGGCCTGCTGCAGGTCACCCGCGCGTGCCTGGACGCGGACGGCGCCGCCCTCACCGATCCGACCGCCTTGACCCTCACGCTGGCGCAGGTGTTCGGGGTGCTGGTCCGCATCGTGTTGCCGTTGCTGCTGGTCGTACTGGTGGTGGCTCTGGTGGCATCGTTTGCTCAGGTGGGCGTGCTGTTCACCCTGGCCCCGCTGACGCCGTCGGTGGACCGGCTCAACCCGATCAACGGCCTGTCGCGGATGTTCAGCGGCCGGGCGGTCGTGCACCTGCTGATGGGTATTGCCAAGATGGGCGTGCTGGCGGCGGTGGCCTGGTGGACGCTGTATCCGCGCGTGGAGCTGCTGCTGCAGGCGTCGGCCCTGCCGCACCTGTCCATGCTCGCCGCGGGGGCGGAACTGGTTTACACGCTCGGCCTGCGGATGGCCATTGCCCTGCTGGTCCTGGCCATCATCGACTACGTGTATCAGCGGATGCGCACCGAGAAGGACCTGCGGATGACCAAGGAGGAGGTCAAAGAGGAGATGAAGCGCATGGACGGCGATCCGATGATCAAACGCCGCCGGCGCGAAATCCAGATGCAGATGGCCATCCGGCGAATCAAGGCCGCGGTGCCCAAGGCGGACGTGGTGATCACCAATCCCACTGAGCTGGCCGTCGCCATCCAGTACGACGCGGCCACGATGAACGCCCCCAAGGTAACCGCCAAGGGCGCGAACCTGATGGCCAAACGCATCCGCGAACTGGCGATTGAGCACGGCGTGCCCATCGTCGAACGCAAGCCCCTGGCCCGGGCCTTGTACAAGACCGTGGAGGTAGGACAGGAGATCCCCGGGCAGTTTTACAAGGCGGTGGCGGAGATACTGGCGTATGTGTACGAGCTGACCGGCAAGAGTCGAAAACGCAGCCGGGCGGCGTCGCCCAGTATGAATTGAGTACTGAGTGCTGAGTGCTGAGTACTGAGTACTGAGTAGTGAGAAGTAAGAACTGAGAACTGAGAACTGAAAACTGAGGACTAAGAACTAACGAGATGGCGGGCGAGGCACTACTGCAATCACGACCTGTGCGCTTCCTGGAGCGAAACCGCGGCCTGTTGCTGCCGCTGGGCGCGACGGCGCTCATTTTCGTGTTGCTGGTGCCGCTGCCGCCGGCCCTGCTGGACATCTTCCTGTCCGCCAACATCACCATTTCGGCCGTGGTGATGCTCACGGTGATGTACCTGCACCGGCCGCTGGAATTCTCGTCGTTCCCCTCCTTGTTGCTGGGGCTGACGCTGCTGCGGCTGACGCTCAATACGGCCACCACGCGGCTGATCCTGACCAACGCCAGCGCGGGCACTGCCGCCGCCGGCCATGTGGTCGAAACCTTCGGCGAGTTTGTGACCGCCGGTTCGCTGGCCGTCGGGGTCATTATTTTCCTGATCCTGACCGTGATTCAGTTCGTGGTGATTACCAAGGGCGCCACGCGTATCGCGGAAGTGGCCGCCCGCTTCACCCTGGACGGCATGCCCGGCAAGCAGATGGCCATCGACGCCGATCTGAATGCCGGCCTCATCGACGAGGCCGAGGCCCGCCGCCGCCGGGCCGAAATCACCGCCGAAGCGGACTTTTACGGGGCCATGGACGGTGCCTCCAAGTTCGTCCGCGGCGATGCCGTGGCGGGGCTCATCATTACGTTCATCAACGTGCTGGGCGGCATTTATGTCGGCATGGTCGAGCACGGCATGTCCATCATGGAATGCCTCGCAACGTTCACCAAGCTGACCATCGGTGACGGCCTGGTGGCGGCCATTCCCGCCTTCCTGCTGTCGGTGGCGGCCGGCATGCTCGTCACCCGCAGCAATGCGAAGTCCAATTTCGGCGAGGAAATCCTGACCCAGATGACCTCCCGGCCGGTGGCCCTGGTACTGGCCGCCGTGTTCCTGGGGTTCCTGTCGCTGACCCCCTTGCCCAAGCTGCCGTTGCTGCTCCTGGCGGCCGGATGCGGCGGCATCGCCTTTGCCATTACGAAAACCCGTTCGGCTGCCGCCGCCACCGCAACCGCCGCGGCCCAGGCTAAGGCCGCGCAGGCGGCCAAGCCGGCGGAGAAAGTGGAAAACCTGCTCTCCGTCGACCCCATGGAGCTGGAGGTGGGCTACGGCCTGATCCGGCTGGTGGATCGCAAGCAGGGCGGCGATCTGCTCGACCGCATCACCAATATTCGCAAGCAGGTGGCCAGCGAGCTGGGCATCATCGTGCCGCCCATCCGGGTACGCGACCACCTCCGGCTGGAACCGAACCAGTACGTCATCAAGCTCAAGGGGGTGGAGGTGGCCCAGGGCGAGTGCCTGCCCGGCTACTTGCTGGCCATCGACAACGGGCTGGTCAGCACCCCGATCATGGGCATTGAGACGATTGAGCCGGCTTTCGGGTTGCCGGCCATCTGGATCAGCGAGCAACAGCGGCCGGACGCGGAGCATCGCAATTACACCGTCGTTCCGTGCTCCAGCGTGCTGGCCACGCACTTGACCGAGGTGATAAAGCGTCACGCCGACGAGCTGCTCACCCGTCAGCAGACGCACAAGCTGCTCGACGCGCTCCGGGAGAAAGCGCCCAAGGCGGTGGACGACGTTATTCCGGAGGTCATCAAGGTGGGCGAGCTGCAGAGGGTTCTCCAGAACCTGTTGCGCGAGCGCGTGCCCATCCGCGATCTGGAAACCATCCTGGAAACCATCGCCGACTGGGCCCCCCGGACGCGGGATCCGGATATTTTGACGGAATATGCCCGGAACGCACTGGCAAGAAACATTTGCCAGATGTATAAGGATGCCTCCAATGTCGTTCGGGTGGTGACGCTCGACCCGAAGATCGAGGACCTGTTGAACGTTCATCTCGATCGCAGCGACCGCGGGACGTTCCTGAACCTTCCGCCGGCGACGCAGAAGCGTCTGGTGGAGGCCATCCGGGAACGGCTGGAGGCGGCCGCTGCCAGCGCGGGCGGGAACCAGGTTGTCGTACTGTGCTCTCCCCAGGTTCGGATGTGGGTTCGCCGGCTGATCGAGCCGAGTCTGCCCCATGTGCCGGTCCTGGCTTATAACGAAGTCGTTCGCGGCATCGAAGTTCGGTCACTGGGATTGGTGGTGCTAGCCGATGGACTTGAAAACGTACCAGGGTAACTCCATGGCCGAAGCCTTGGAGAAGGTCAAGAAGGATCTGGGCCGGGAAGCGGTCATCCTGCACACACGGACGGTCCGGCGTGGCGGATGGCTGGGGATTGGCGCCCGTACGGTGGTGGAGATCACCGCCAGCCGGAATGTGAACGTGCTGCACCCGGCCGAGCGGCGTACCATGCTGGCCCGCGAACCGGAACCCGAGCCCGAACCCCCGCCCGGTTTGGAGGCGTCGCGTGCGACTTATTCGGCTCCATCGCGTGCGACGCGCCTGGCATCATCGCGGGGGACTCGGTTAGCCCCGTCGCGTGCCGCCGGTTCGGGGCCCGAAGCGCCGATGGGAAAACAGGCCCGCACCACCGGCGGGAGTCAGTTGTCAGCGGGGGCGATTCCCTCGGGGTTGGCACGGCCAACATCGGAAGTGTCCGCCTTGGCCGGACCTGACCCGCGCATCGCGGCGGCCCTCCAGAGTGAGCTTTCCCAACTGTCGAGTTTCCGGGGCGAAATGGAGCAACTCCGGGCCATGGTGCGCGAGTTGCTCAACCGTCCCACTACGCCCGCTTACGGGCCCAATCCGGATGTTCCCGAGGAGCTGCGCGACTATTACACCCAGCTTCTCCAGAGCGAGGTGGCCGATGAGATCGCCCGCGACGTGATCGCCCGGGCCCAGACCCGGCTCGCCGAGTGCAAGGCCCGGTTGGCCGAACGCGCGGAGCAGAAGGGCGGCGCCGGGCCGAAGAACGGCCAGGAGGGCCGGCCGATGGAGGCGGTGCTCAAGGACCTGGTGCCGATCGTTCTGCTGGAGTCCATCGAGAAGTTGCTGCCGCCGACCGAGCCCATCCAGTTGTCTCCCGGCGGCCCCAAGCTGGTCGCCCTGGTGGGGCCAACGGGAGTCGGCAAGACCACTACCATCGCCAAGCTGGCCGCCCACTTCAAGCTGCGCGAGCGCAAGCGCGTCGGCCTGATTACGATCGACACGTATCGCATCGCGGCCGTCGATCAGCTTCGGGCGTATGCCGAGATCCTCAGCATCCCGTTGCAGGTCGTACTCACGCCGGCGGAGATGTCGGCGGCCGTGGAACTGATGCGCGATCACGACGTGGTGCTGATCGATACCTCCGGGCGAAGCCAGAACGACACCGACAAGCTGGCCGATCTCAAGACCTTCCTGGACGCCGCCCGGGAGGCCGCGGGACCGACCGCGGGGATGGAAACGCACCTGGTGTTGTCCTGCACGTCGCACCCGGGCCAGCTCATGCAGGTGGCCGAGAAGTTCGGCGTCCTGGGGATCGATCGCGCGGTGTTTACGAAGCTGGATGAGGCCGTGGGGCTGGGCGTGATCCTGAATGTCTCGCACCGGCTTAACCTGCGGCTTTCGTATCTGACCACCGGGCAGGACGTGCCCGAGGACATGGAGATCGGTCATCGGCGCCGTGTCGCCGAGCTGATTCTGAAGCGGGCCGAGATCAAGCTTGATTCCGCCCCGGTTGAGCACGTGGCGTAAACGCCGGGCGGCCTTGGCCGCCTCGGAGGTAAGAGGTGGGGAACGGGAGTGAGCCGGCGTCTTTGCCGGCTGTGGATGGCCCAAGGGTCGGCAAAGAGGCCGGCCGCTACACGGGATCGAGGTATGGAGGCCTGATATGGCCATCAACAACAGTCTCGGGGGAACCGACCAGGCCCAGCGTCTGCGGAACCTGGTGTTGCAATGCGAGCATGCGGCCGATGCCGGCCGGCATGCCCATGTCATTGCCGTGTGCAGCGGCAAAGGCGGAGTGGGCAAGACGCTCATCTCGGTCAATCTTTCCATCGCCCTGGCCGCCCGCGGGCATCGGGTCGCGCTGATCGACATGGACCTGGGACTGGCCAACGCCGATATCGTTCTGGGCGTTGAGCCCACCTGTACCTGGTCGGAAGCCCTGTCCGGCAAGCGCCCGGTGACGGATTGCATCATCCAGGCTCCCGGCGATATCGCCTTTATTCCGGGCGCGTCCGGGGTGGCCCGGATTGCCAATCTTTCCGAGTTCGAACGTCATCAGTTGCTCGCCCTCATGGAGCGGATCGAGCAACGCTACGACGTGGTCGTGCTGGACTGCGGGGCCGGCATTTCCCAGAACGTGATGGCCCTGGCCGCCTCGGCCGATACCGTCCTGGTCGTGGCCACGCCGGAGCCAACCTCGATCACCGACGCCTACGCGATGGTGAAGACCTTCAGCCGGATGGAGCGGGAAGGATACACCGGCAAGCCGGCAGGCACGGGCCATCCGGGCAGCCCGGCCTCGGGGCTGGGCATCATCGTCAACTATGCCGATACCCGCCGGGAGGGTCAGGAAACCTTCGAACGCCTGGCCGGCACTGCCGCCCGTTTTCTGCACATTCCCGTCAGCGACTACGGCTGCATCCTGCGGGATGACCACGTGCCGGCCGCCATTCGCCAGCGACGCCCGGTGGTGCTGCGTTATCCGCGCTGTCCGGCCAGCTCCTGCATCATGGCTTCGGCCATCAAGCTTTCATCCGAACTAGGCCGCCCAGGCAGCAGTCAAGGCCTATTTTATCGGGTCATGCGCATGTTCGTTTAATTTGGGAAGTTTGGTAAACCGGGGGTGACGGATTGCCGTTACATTCCCGGCTGGTTGCGTAGGAACGTGACATGATCAGGTTGTGTGGTGCCGCTCTGGGTTTCCTGGCCTTCAGTGTGACGACTTTTCTGGGCATCGCCGCGGGAAATACCGCCGAGGTGACGATTCGTCGGGCCGTAGGGGCCATGGTGGTATTTTGCGTGCTCGGACTTTGCACTGGCTGGGTCGCCAACCGGGTCCTGGATGAACATGCCCTGGCCAAGAGCCGTGAAATGTTCCCCAAGGAGCCGGAGGAAGAGGCCCCTGCCGAATCCGGGGAAGAGGCCGGGGAACCGGCCACAAGCTGAGAATTGTCACGTCCTATAGGTCAGCCGAAGCCGGGGACTGCGCATACGTACGCGCAGCTTGGCGGTGGTCTCCAAAGGTTTTTGCGGGCATGGGCGAACCATGCCTGCCCATGGCTTCCAGAGGGGCCGGTGGAGAAGTCTGAAATGGCCGAGATGTGCGTTGATATCGGGGAAGTCTGGGCCGAGTACAAGCGGAGCGGAGGACGGGCACTGCGGAACCGCCTGATGGAGCATTATCTTCCGATCGTGCGTTACACGGCGGAGCGTATTGCGGCCAAGCTGCCCAACGAAGTGGATACTGAGGACCTGGTATCCGCCGGGCTGTTCGGACTGATGGATGCCATTGAAGCCTTCGATGTGAATCGCGGCGTCAAGTTTGAGACCTACTGTTCGCCGCGCATCCGGGGAGCGATTCTGGACGAGTTGCGCAACATGGACTGGGTGCCGCGTCTGGTTCGCAGCCGGGCCCACAAGCTCGAGAATGTCACCAAGATTCTGCGCGCGGAACTGGGTCGGACACCGACCGACGACGAGATTGCCGGGCGTCTGAACATGCCCCAGAAGGAGCTGAAAAAGCTGCTCCGGGATGCGACGGCGGTTTCGGTGGTGTCTCTGTCGCGCAAGTTCTATGACGACGACTCGACCCGCGAACTTCAGGAAGTCGACATCCTGGAGGACCGCCAGGGCCCCGATCCGTTTCTTGAACTGGCTCAGCGCGATCTGCGCGACGCCATCCTCGGCAGCCTGAGCCGTATCGAGCGGTTGATCCTGGTTCTCTACTATTACGAAGAGATGACCATGAAGGAAATCGGCGCGACGCTCGATCTCTCGGAGAGCCGGGTAAGCCAGATGCATTCGAGTATTCTGGCCCGTCTCACCAGCTACATGAACCACAAGGGCGAGCTGCAGTACGAGAAGTAGGATTCCGGGGCGGGTGCTCCGGGCACAGAGATCGGCAGCTTGAGAACGTGATGAAGGGGCATGGAGGATTCGCTCCTCGGTCCCGTGCCTGGCTGCGCGTATTTGGTCAAGCCTTGGCCGCCGGCTTTCCGATATGACTGTAATCGGATCCTCTGGTCCGTGGCGGACTTTTGCTCAGGAGCGCGGTGAGCCATGTCCACCCTGGGTTCCAACCTGGTCGGCTCTATCCTTCAGACACCCCTTGTCCAGGGCCAGCTTTCGACGCTGAGCGGAGCGGAGCGCGCACAGATCAGAGCCGCGCAGCGCCAGCAGGTGGCCGCCGCCTCCGAAGCCGACAGCACCGTGGACACAAGCGACAACAATACCCAGGTACACACCGATTCGGAGGGCCAGGGCAGCCAGGGACGGGCGTTCAGCGAGCAGGAAGAGAATCCGCAGACGCCGCCCGAACCCGCTGGGCCCGAGGGGGAGCATCTGATTGACCTGGAAGCATAACCCAGGCGAGTGACCAATGACCAAATCCCAATGGCCAAAGAAGGCCCGATGACGAATGCCCAAGCTTTCCGGCACAGGGGCCTTGCTTGTCATTCGGGCTTGGACGTTGGTCATTGATCGGTCATTGAGATTTGGCCATTCTTGCGTCAGCTCTTGCTGATGTGGCACGGATACATCGCGATGTGCTCGGCGATGTTGTCCGCGTATTTCTGCATGGCTTCCTGGATAATGGCCGGTTCATCGGCCTCGACGTCCGGATTCACCAGCGGGCCTTTGACGATCAGGCGGAAGTAGAAGTTCTTTCGGGAGACCACGAATCCCTGCAGGATCGGGGCCCCGCAGCGTAGGGCGATCTGCATGGTTCCGGTGAGAAACTTCTTCTCCTCTCCGAACATCTTCACCGTGACGGTCCGGAGGTGCGCGCCGCGGTCGCGTCCGACGTCCAGGGCGGTGCCGAGCACGTACCCTTCTTCGAAGCAGCGATACAACGCCCGCGGATAGGTGTCGGCGAAAAACATGCGGATGTCGCGGAACTCCGGGAAGGTTTCGTCGTAGCGTTCCTGCACGTATCGGCGCAGGGGGCCTTCATTGCGGTCGCGAACGCCGGCCACCTTGTAACCCATCAGGGCCATGAGCAGCAGCAGGACATGGTGCGAGCCGTTATGGCTCATGCAGCAGTACACGCCCTTGTTGCGGGCGATGGCCTCATCGAGAATGTCCTTGCGCTGCCATTTAACGCGCTTCAGAATCTTTTCACGCGGCAATTTATCGAAGATCAGGTAGAACAGTTTGTCGCAGCGGGTCCGCATGAAGTGGCGCAGGCATGCGCCGCGCACGGCCTGGCATTCCTTCTGATCGAGGGTCGCCCCGAACACTTTTCTGAGCTGCTCGTGAAAGCGACGGCGGCGCTTGTAATTGAGCACCCATTCGCAGAAGCCGAACACCTGCCCGAAGAGGTACAACCCCTTGAGCGAGAAACACGAGGCCCACGCCCACAGGAAACCTCGTACAAACATAAACTTAAGACGCGTCAGCAAGCCCAGTGGCGGGGGGCTGGGGTCCTCGGTGCCCGACGTCCGGCTCGTTATTGATCGGTCTACAGCCATGCTCATTACTCTAAGGTTATCGGACAATTGCGGTCAATGCCAGCAATGCGCCAGTCTGCAGCCAGGGTTCCGGCGCGGATGGCGGCGGATTAGAGCGTCTGAAAGGGGGGTGGGGTTCTGAAACCGCTTGCTCATCCCCCCTGCACCTCTGTTCGTTCTCCGCTAAACTACTGGTATCGCTGCCCGTGGTTGAGTTTCACGCCGCCCGTGGCGGCCGGGCTCCGGATCGGCCGTTGAGGTAACCAACCAATTTTCATGCCGGCCGTCTGGACCCTGGAAGTGCGAAAACCGGTTGACCGGGAGCGACCCCGGACTTTCGTAGCGCCGCCGTGTTGGCAGCAATACAACCCCTACAGGAGTCGTTGTGGCCCTTTACGATCAACATCTGCATTCACGGTTTTCAGTCGATTCCGATACAGATCCGGTCGAGAATGCCCGCCAGGCCCTCTCCCTGGGACTGGCCGGCCTGAGTATCACTGACCACCTTGACACGCACCCGACCGAGTGGCCCATCTGCCGTTATGACTACGACGGGATTGCCGCCGCCGTGGCCGGACTCCGCGAGCAGTTCGGCGACCGGCTGTTCATCGGGCATGGCATTGAGGTCTGCTACCAGCCGGAGCAGATGAGCCGCATATTGCCGTTCGTGGAGTCCCACCGATTCGACATCGTGCTTTTGAGCGTCCATTGGTTTGGCGGGCGGGCTCTGCACGTTCGCGAGCATTGGGACGGGTTGGATGCCGCGGCCGGCACGCGGGCTTACCTGGAAGCGGTTCTGTCCGCGGCCCGCTTCGTCCTGGAGTTGAAGCGCCAGGGGCGCAAGCCCTTCGACGTTCTGGGGCATCTGGACCTGGTCAAGCGTTATACCGTGCGATATTTCAACACGTTCGAGGTCCGTTCACAGCGGGAAATCATTGACGAAATCCTGCGCACCTGCCTGGAAGCCGAGCTGGTGCCGGAGGTGAACTTGAGCAGCCTGCGTCAGTCCTTGCCCGAGCCCATGCCGGCCGACTGGGTGATTCGCCGGTATGCCGAACTGGGCGGCGAGGCCATGACCCTGGGCAGCGACGCGCACAGCCCGGAGCACGTGGGGGCGCACTTCAAGGAGGGCGCGGCCATGCTTCGCGAGGGGGGCATTCGCCGGCTGGCTGTCTTTAAAGACCGCTGCCGGGAGGATGTGGACTTGTAGTATCCAGGCACGGCCCTCCCGAGGGGCCGGACGCCGGTTGGGTTCATCACTGTGTCTTGCCGACCAGGAAGGAAAACAGCAGCAGTGCCAGCACGATGGTGGTGATGGCCACGTACGCGCGATCGCGCTGGTAGACGAAACTGATGATGGAGACGAGCACCCGCATGACCGGCGTGGCGATCAGGGCCAGGAGGCCGGCGGCCACGAAGGCTCGGCCCTGCAGATTCCACATGCCTTTGGCTACCGCCGGCAGGGAGTGCGGGAAGTCCGCTTCCGGCCCGACCAATTGGCTCAGCTCGGTTCGCGACGTCACGTAATCCGGGTGATGGATGAATGACAGGATGGTGCCGCCCAGGACCAGGAAGAGGCTGACGCCCACCCCGATGCGCAGCACCGTGCTGATCCAGAGCTCCATCTGGCGGAACTTGTCGTTTGCCGCGTCCTGGGCGGGCGGTGGTTGCGGCGCATCGCTCATAATCCGCTCCAGCCTTTCCTGAGCATCTGCAGCGAAGTCCACAGCAGAATCACTACGAACACGATCCGGATGTGCCGGTTCTGCAGCCTGCCCAGCAGGTGCGAACCGGCGGTGGCGCCCAGTACCACCCCGGCGGCCACCGGCCCGGCGATGAACGGATCGATCTCGCCGCGCGCGAAGTACACGCCCGCGCTGGCCGCTCCGGTTACACCGATCATGAAGGTGCTGGTGGCCGTGGAAACCTTGATGGGCAGGTGCATAGCGATGTCCATGGCTGGCACCTTGAGGATCCCCGAGCCGATGCCCAGCAGCCCGCTGAGTACGCCGGCCACGTACATGACGCCCAACGCCAGACGGGTGTGCGTGACCTGGTAGACGATCTCCTTACGTGCCGCGCGGTCATAAAACACGCTGTGCAACCGCAGGCGGGTGGCCAGGGGATCGGGCGGAGCCGGGTCGCCGATGTGCTCGTGGCGCTTGCGGAACATGGCCAGGGCCGAATAAGCCAGGACGAGTCCGAAGATGATGTAGAGGAAAACGCTATTGATGCGTCCGGCCACGTAGGCGCCGCTTACGGCCCCGGCGGCGGTGGCCATCTCAAGGAGCATCGCCACGCGCAGATTGGCCATCTGCCCGCGGACATAAGCCGCGGCCGCGCCGCAGGAGGTCGCGATGATCGAGATGATGGATGCCCCGATGGCGAAACGAATATCGATCCCCAGCAGCAGCGTGAGCGCCGGCACAACGATGATGCCGCCGCCCAACCCCAGCAGTGAGCCAAGCACCCCTGCTGCCAGGGAAATACCAAAGGTGATCAGCGTGAATTCCAGCGGCGTCATAGCGGAGGTATAACCGATCCACTGCTCAAGGCAAAGCCGTCAACGCACTGAGAAGCCGGACGGCGGGCAAAATAAAGGGCCGCGGGGAGGGACGGAGCCCATCCCCGAGCCCTGACCTCCAAATTTCGGCTCCCGCGGAGGATGCCGGAATCGTCGCCGCTGCGTGCAAACTGCCCCGGGCGGTCGGATACGGCCAGTGTGCCATACGCCGCCCGGTGACCCATACGTCTTATTATACGGTTTCCGTTGCAAACTTGGGCAGGTTCCGGCCTGGTTGCTGGGCGTCGCGGTTGTGATCGTTTAGCTCTTCGCGTTCCCCCCTCTGAAGAGGCGGAGGGGGGCCAACGCAGAAGAGGTGGGGCACCCAGCGGAAGAGGTGGGGCACCCACCCCACAAGATTCATTTGCAATTCATTCAGTCTGGAAGCTCTCGACTTCGAAGCCGGCACGCTCCACGGCGGCCATGAGGTCGTTGATGCCGTTTTCCCGGTCGTCATGACTGACTCGGGCGGTCTGGCTCTGCAGATCCACCTGGGCTACCTGGACGCCGGGAACTGTTTTGAGGCTCCTGGTGAGGGCCTGGACGCAATGATCGCAGGTCATCCCGCGCACCTTGAAAATATGCGTGGCCATACAGTCCTCCTGCCAGAGACTATAGGCTGAACAGATCGCGCCGGGCCATGAGGCCGAATGCGCCGCCGGTATGCAGGAACACGGGCGTGGCCCCCTCGCGCACTCCACCGGCGCGGATGGTGGCCAGCATTCCGGCCATGGCCTTGCCCGTATAGACCGGGTCCAGCAGCAGTCCCTCGGTGCGGGCCAGCAGCGAAATGGTCTCCACCGCCTCAGGGTAGGGAATGGCGTAGCCCTCGCCAATGAAACCGTCGATCAACTCGATGGGGGTCTGCTCCTCTTCCAAGTCCAGGCGGTACTCGGCCACCGTCTGACGTTCCAGGCGGCGCAACTCGCGCTGAAAATAATCGACGCTGTCGCTGACCGGTACGCCCAGGACACGCCACTTATCGCAGTTCAGCAGGGCTTTGCCCAGCATCAGTCCGACGTGCGTCCCGCCGGAGCTGGTGGCGCAGAAGAGGTCTATTTCGTTCTCGCGCCCCAGTTGTTCCACCAATTCGGCCATGCAGCGGATATAGCCCCAGCAGCCCAGTGGAATGGATGCGCCCACGGGGAAGAAGTACGGCGTCCGCCCGGCCGCTCGTTCCGCGTCCATGGCCTCGTCGAGCAGTTCCTGACGGCGACCGTTGTACTCTTCGGGTGCGTGGAAGCTCACCTGAGCGCCGAACAGCCGGTCGAGGAAGAGATTGCCGTCCAGCGGCGGGTTGGGATCGGGAGACCGCAGCAGCAGCCGCACATTCAGGCCCAGCCGTGCACCGATGGCGGCGGTGGCCCGGCAGTGGTTGGACTGGAAGCCGCCGTGGGTGACCAGGGTTGTGGCCCGGTGGGCCAGCGCGTCAGCCACCACGTACTCGAGCTTGCGCACCTTGTTCCCGCTGAGCTCAAATCCGCTCAGGTCGTCGCGCTTGACCAATACCCGCGGCACGCCGAGCTGGCGGGCGAGATTGCTGAGCTCCACAACCGGCGTGGGGAGCTGGGCCAGGGGCACTCGTTTCGGTTCATTCGGGTGCATGGCCTGAGTGTATCCGAAGGACTGGCGGAGAATCAATTATTCGAGCCCGGAATGATACGATGAGGGGGCTGGCAAAGGATTCTGGTGAAGTGGCCGGGCACATCAGGAGGGCGGGCAACCTGCCCGCCTCAAAGGCGTGCAGGATGCCCGCCCTCCGGGGCCCCGCGTCACCCCGCCACAAAGAATTGCCACACCCCGCGATGAGAGCCTGTTGCCCGCTCCCGCCAGGCGGTTCGCGGAACTCTCGAGCTGGAAAAAGCATTATTCCATCAGCACGACCGAGCGCCGGCCGCCCAGATCCCTGAAAATCTGCTGGAGTTGCTCGCGATAGCTCTCTACATCGCCGCCGGCGTGGAAATGCTCGCCCTGGCCGATCTGGGCCACCTGCTCCATCAACTCCTGATCGGAATCCACGCCCACGCTCACGCAGTAGATGCGAATTCTCTGCGGGTGGGCAAGGTGCGCATCGCGGGCGGCCTTGAGCGTATCTTCGATGGGTCGGCGATCGTAGGGGAGATATTGGCTTGGCTCGGAGCGCGTCTGGTTGGCGTTTCCATCGGTCAGCAGGACCATGATCTTGGCGGCATTGTCGCGGCCGCGGGGACTTTGCAGCAACACTTCGGCGCCGCGATCGATGCCCTGGGCGATGTTGGTGTTCGTGCTCCACATGCCGGCCTGCAAAGTGGCAACCTGGTCCCGCAGGAGATTCAGATCATCGGTGAGCCAGGAGAGTGCGGAGGGCTTTTGGGCCGGACCGTATCCCTGGGTGCTGTACGCGGCGGTGCCCACCAGGTCATTGCTTTCGAGGGATTCAATGATGTTGAGCGACTCCTGGACGGCGTTGGCTACCGCGCCCATAGGCTCTTCCGGCGCGCCCGCAAGCCCCGGCGAGTCGTTGTGGCTCGGGTATTTGTCCTGGGGGAAATCGACAAGCGTCTTCAAACCGAACCGCCAGCGTAACTGGGGGTTGCCGTAATAGCTCAAATCTGGATCGTACATGAGGAAACGCTGGCTCAGGCCCGTGTTGGAAGTAATGTTGTCGGCCTTGGTGATGTCGGAGACGTAGTCGATGTATTCGTCCCAGCTTCCGCCGATTTTCCTGCATTTTGTGGCCGGATTGATGGCGCCGGACGGGTAGGGGACCAGGTTGACGACTTCGTTCGCGCCGATGGTCGTATCGGTTGACCCGCTGGGAATCCATCGGTCGATGCCCAGGGCCACGCGCACACGGCGGCGGTAATTGGCGCGCTCGGAGCTGCTGCTGCGGTTGGTCTCCGGGCCCGCGCTGCCGGCGGTCTTGATGGTCGTGATCTGCTTGGAGGTATAAGGCGTCAGTCCCTGCGCGATCAGGCTTTGGTTAATCCAGTCCGCGGTGAGATGGTTCCAGTTGACGCCCCGTTTGAGTTGCACCAGGCCGGGATCATTGGCGTAATTCCAGCCCGGCCCTGTCACCTCGGTCCCCCAGGCGGTCATATTGCCGAACGTGGGGCCGACCGGCAGCCCATTCTGCATCGGCTGAGGCGCCAGATCGGTGTCCCACAGGTGGACCCACACCTCACGGTTGCGGATGTCTGTGAGCCGATAATGAACCAGCGAGCTGTCGTCGTTGTGCGAGGCGGACAGGTCGAGCACAAAGGCGATGTCGCGGGGCGTGAGGACGGCGGTGGCCGTCGCCGACACATTGACCGAGCGAAGGCCGAATACGCCGGCGAAGAAGGCCGGCACCGGCCCGGCCGGCGAACCGGCCGTTCGCCGGGCCCGGACCCGCACCGCGTTGGGAAACGCCTCCGTCGGCTCAAATACGTATTTGCCGTCCGGCCCAATGTGCGCGTGACCGAAAATAACGTCGGTTGCCGGGTCAATCCGGAGGGGTTCATTCAATACGGTGTTTCGCAGCGCGTAATCGGCGGCGGTCATCCTGGCCCGGGCCAGCGGGTTGTCTGCGCCCTTGGCCCCCAGTTCCGATGCGGCGGCCAGGGCCGCCGCGTCCGCCGTTCGCTGGAGCTCGGCACGGACGTGGTAGATCAACCCGACGTCGATCGTCAATGCAGTGAAGGCCAGAAGCGTGGTGGTACTGACCGCCACGAGTGGGATCACCGAGCCGCGACGATGGTAATGCTTCGATTGCAAAAAGGCTGGTTGGGCAACGGTTCTCATGCGATCTCCTCCAGTGCGTCCGGTTGCTAACGGGGTTTGGCAATTGCTGACGCCCCGGCATACGGGAACGATCACGGTTCCTGGAAGCTGCCCCTGATTTCCACAGGAGAAGATAAAATACGCAGAGAGCAGGCATCCTGAAAAAAACTCTCCCAATGGGGAGTCTGCCCCCACGCGAGCGATAATCCCCCGCCGGGAGGCGGGAAAAACGAGATCCGGCCGTCTATCCGGCCGTCCAATTTCTGACATCAGACCTTAACGCGTATAACGATCAGGAAAACTGGGCCAATATTGATTTTTGTCCGTCCTGCGATCCCCGAGCCGCCGGCTGCCTCCGGCCGGTAGCCTGCCTGCAAGGGGGGTGCTATTCACAGGCGGCAGGCCCGCATCACCCACGACTGAACTTGGTGACGTACTCAAGATAGATCGATGAGTTTGCAGGCGTCATCACGGCGCGAGCCGGGGCAATTGGTCCCTGAACGATCAGACAGGGGGCTATCCTGCCGATATTCAATAAGTTAGGATGAGAGACGGATTCGATTACAGGACTCCTGGAAAGGAACACAGCCGCACATGAGCTTCTTTATCCCTACGGGCGCAACCGGCAACGGGCTGAGCCTGGCGACCTTCGGCCGGTCCGGCGAGTTGATGGGTTTTTTCTATCCACGCATCGACTTCGCCCAGAACGTCCGCGAAGGCATGTGGGGAGTGCGGTTTCCGCATCGCCCGGAGCACGAGGCCTTCCTGTGGTGTTTTGAGCCCTGCTGGCGCGTGAGTCAGGCGTTCGAGCCTGCCAGCAACGTTCTCGTGACCAGCCTGACGCACAGCGACCTGGAGCTGTCTATCGAGATCACGGACGTGTTGCCGACCGGCGAACACGGCCTGCTCCGGCGGATCGTCCTGCATAAGGGCGAGCATATCGGCCCGGTTCAGTTCGTGCATTACTTCCGCCTGTCGGTCGGAGACGTGGCCGAACGCAACGGCGTGCTCGTGTTGTCGCATGCCAACGCCGTGGTGCAGCATTTCCGTGACATCGCCATCGCGGTCAGCGCCAGCAAGCCGCTGGCGGCGAGCTGCCATTCGCTCCAGGGCGGGGGAGAATCGCCCACCAAGGTGGCCATGCGCCGAGGGCACTTCAGCACCCACGGGCAGGCCATTGGCCGAACGGACTTCTGCGTGGCATTTGAACCCGTGTCCGGCGCGGACTGGGAGGCGACACTTGCGGTGACCGGCGGGTCGAGCCGGGCGGCCGCCATCGAGACCGCCCAGCGCGTGCTGGCGTTGGCTTTCGCTGACGTCCTGCGCACCGCCAGGGCCCGATCGAGCCAGGAGCTTGACGCCGCCGGCCCATGCACCGTCACCGACCTGACCGACGCCTTTGAACGGGCGGTTATCTCGCTTCATGATCTGTTTGATGCCACCACCGGCACCTTTGTCGCCGCGCCCGAATTCGACCCCGGCTTCGAGCTCTCCGGCGGTTACGGATACTGCTGGCCGCGGGACGCCGCCGTTTGCGCCTTGACCATGCAGCGCATCGGCTATCCGAACCTGGCCCGGAGGTTTTTCGAGTGGACGGCGCGCACGCAACTGCCGACCGGCCACTGGTATCAGCGCTATTGGACGGATGGCAGCGAGGGACCCTCCTGGTGTGTCCACGACGGCGAGATTCAGCTCGACCAGACCTGCGCCCTGCTGCACGCGGCCGGCCAGTTCGCCCGCAACCTGGGTGGGGCGGCACGCGGATTTATCGAGTCCTATCGGCCGACCGCCGAGCGCGCGACGCGGGCCATTCTCGAACACATCGATCCGTCCACCAGCCTGCACCGCAAGGCGACCGACCTCTGGGAGAACAGCCTCGGGGCGTTTCCTTATACCCAGGCGGCGGTCATCGCTGCCTTGCGCGAAGCCGAAGAGGTATTTGCCATTGAGCCCGAGCGCACCGGAGCGGCGGTCCGTGCCCGCCTGCGCGAACGGCTGATCGCGACTTTCTGGCAACCCGACAGCCAACGTTGGCTCCGGCGGATTACTCCCGAGGGGCACCCCGACGGCACGCTTGATTCATCGGCCATGGGCATCATCGACCCCTGGGAAGTCCTGGATCTTCGCCAGCCTGAGGACCGCATGTTGGCCGCGCAGACCCTCGACGGCATCAGCCGCGACCTGCGCTCCCAGGTCAAGGGTGGGGGGGCCGTGCTGCGCTGCCAGGGGGACTCGTACATGGGAGGCGGGCCGGGCTGCGTCAATACGCTCTGGCTGGCTGTCTGCCGGCTGCGGTTGGCGGCCACCACCACCGACCAGCAGGAGCGCAGCCGTCAGCGCGCCCTGGCCATGGAGAATCTCCAGATCGCCCTGGCCAACACCAGCCCGACAGGTCAACTGCCCGAGCTGATCCCCAAGATCCTCTTTGAATACTGGGCGGCCCCCCATGCGTGGGCTTGTGCGTTGTTGATCGAAGCCGTGATGGCCCTGCGCGCCCTGGACCAGCGGGAACTGACGCCGTTTGACGTGGAACGCCTGCGCGTGAGACGGCGGGCGCCATCGCATTAAGATGTGAAGGCATTTCCCGTTTTTCACGATAAACGGTGCATCATGCATTACGGCAGGATTTCAGGTTGGTTTCTGCTGGTAGGTACGGCCTCGGCGGTGCTGATGACCCTGCTGGAACCCGGCTGAGGCGATCCGCGTGGCGCCCTTGGAGGGTGCCTTTCAGTCCTGTGCCTGCCGGCAGCTCTGCTCATCAGCCTGATTGGCATTGCGCAAGATCAGGATAAGAGGCTTTCATTTCTCGTGGCGATCCTGAGCGGCTGCGTCATCGCCCTCGGAATGCTGAGCTCGGCCTGGCCCTGTTGAATCAGGCATGTAAGCTTTGCCCTCATAAGAGCTTGAGGTCTTCTCGGGCCGGAAGGCTGCAATTTGGGGAGCATCAGACCCACCCTGCAAAGAATGCACCCTTGCTCAGACTACAGAACCTCCGGAAAACAATGCACTTGCCGCCGTGCTGCCCTTCGGCAACTTCTTTATTGCAGCATAGTTGCTGCAAGCCAGGAATAGGGTAGAATACTTTAATCCACTCAGGCGACCCCCTATGGCGCAAGATGCGGCCTGTCGCCGGCTTTCACGTTCTTAGCACACGATAGGACTCGGAGGGGACATCCGGATAGGTGTCGCCGAGTGCAGGGACAGGTCCGGCTGATACTCTGCATTGTGCCGGCCGGCTTACGGCCGCTTTGAAATCTTCGGTCGCATTCGGTTTGGAGCTGACCATGCGAATTCTTCTCATCGAGGACAACCCGGCGATCACCGCACTGATCCACGAGGGACTTGCTCACCAGGATTATGAGCTGGAAACGGCCTCGACAGGCGGCGAAGGTGAAGAGCGAGCCGCCAGCGGCCAGTATGACGCTATCATCCTGGACATCCTGCTGCCCGACCGCAACGGTATCGAGGTTTGCAAGAACCTCCGGGCCCGCGGGATCCGAACGCCCATCCTCATACTGACGGCCTTGACCAATACGCTGGACAAGGTGGCAGGGCTCGAGGCGGGCGCGGATGATTACCTCACCAAGCCCTTTGAAGTAGAGGAGCTGTCTGCGCGGCTCCGGGCCCTGGTGCGGCGGGGAGGCAGTGAAGGTCCGCTGTCGTTGCGTTTCGACGATCTCGAAATGAACCTCGTGCGGCGGATGGTCACCCGCGGCGGTCAGAAGATTCGGTTGACCAACAAGGAATTCGACCTGCTCGAATACTTGATGCGCAACGCGGAGCGCGTACTCACCCGGGATGACATCGGCCGGCATGTCTGGGACATGAACTTCCAGAGCGACAGCAATGTCATTGACGTATACATTTCCATGCTGCGCCGCAAAATCGATCGCGACTTCCCCAAGCCGCTTATCCAGACGGTCATCGGCAAGGGCTACAAGCTGGGCCACCCGGAGGAAGACAGCGGCTCGGAGATGAACGTTCAGCAAGCCACCTCGGCGTAACGCGCGCATTGAATCAGGCCTGTTCAACCGGGTCGGCGCCGCTTCCGGAGGGCGGCGCTGGCCCACTGTCTTTGGGGAGCGAAGCGCCATCGGAACGACACGCCTGGCCCCGGCTTTCAACGCCTCCAGTTGCGCGGGGCATAAAACGGATCCCAAATGATGAATCGTCTGCGTCGGGTGGCCCACCTCCTGTGACCTTTGCGAATCTGTTGGGGCAATGCCGGCGCTTCTACCACGTCGGGTGGCCCACCTCTTCCAGAGGTGGGTTCACGATTTGGACAACTGACAAGGGTACCGACGGCATCAACCGCACGCCCGACTGAAGCCGGAGATGTGTTTGTCGCTCAGGTAATTGCCAGTGGCCCCGAGAGGGGCCAGGTGAGAGTAGCCACCAGTGCAGCGAAGCGGAACTGGTGGTTGCGGGTGCCCGGCGCACAAGTCCCCGCCCCGGCCGGGGCGGGGTGAAATGCTGGTGAGTGGTCTCACGCCGCCTCTGCCGGGGCGGCAGGAAAGATGGGGCGGGCTCCGAACCACGGGTTCCGCTTCGCTCCACCCGTGGCTACGTTCTCGCCGCCCCTGCGGGGCGTGTGTCCACCTGAAGGTGTGGTGGCAAACGCCGGCCGGCCGAAGCCGGCCAGCCGGCCCGCCATTGCCCGGTCAGAGAATCAAACGTCATAAGCGGGGTAACAGAGGTGCCGGCATTGCACCAACAGATCCGCAAACGTCATCAGAGATGGTGGGCGCGAAGATTCAAACGATCAACAGCGCGAGGACCGACAATCAGGGCAGGAACCCGCCCAGGTCTGCAACGGAAACCGTCTTATTACTCACCGCCAAGGCGAGCTCACGCGTTCTCTTCCGCGCTTCCGCCGTTGCTCTTGAATTGGGCTTCGTAGAGCCGACTGTACAGCGGGCAAGTCGTCAATAGCTCGTCGTGCGGACCGACGGCCACGATCTGGCCGTCGTTCATGACCACGATGCGGTCAGCGTTGCGCACCGTGCTGTAGCGGTGGGCGATCACAAACGCGGTACGGCCCTTCAGGAAGCTCTCGAGCGCCGCGTGGATCTTCATTTCCGATTCCGGGTCCACCTGCGCGGTGGCCTCGTCGAAGATGAGGATGGGGGCGTTACGCAGGATGGCCCGGGCGATGGCAATGCGCGGACGCTGCCCGCCGGAGAGCGTGGCGCCATGCTCGCCGACCACCGTGTCATAGCCTTCGGGCATCTGGCGGATAAACTCGTCGGCGAAGGCCTTCTCGGCCGCGGCCCGCACCTCGGCATCGGTGGCCGTGGGCAACCCATAGGCGATGTTTGCCCGGACGGTATCCGGAAAAATCACGCTCTCCTGGGCAATGAGGCTGAACTGTTCTCTGAGGGATCGCAGTGACACCTCGTTGATGTCCTGCCCGTCGAAGAGGATGCGCCCCTGACCGATGGGGAAGAAGCGAGGCAGCAGGCTGACCAGCGTGGTCTTGCCGGAGCCATTGGGACCGACCAGAGCGATGATCTCGCCTTTCTTCACGGTGAGATTGATGTCGCGCAGTGCCGGTCGGTTGGATTCGGGATAGGTATAGCCCACGTTCTCGAAAACGATGGTGTCCTTGAGCGGCCGGACGCGTGGCTTGCCGGTGTCCTGGCTGAACTCATTGGGCCGGTCGAGAACCTCGAACACGCGATCGGCGGCGGCGCTGGCCCGCTGGATCTTCGGGTAGACCGTCGTCAGTTTGCGTATCGGATCGAAAACTGCCGCCATACACACCACCAGGGCCAGGAAGCCCGGGATTTCTTCCTCGACGCCCTCCGTCAGGATGCTGTGGCCAAAGTACAGGATGGCCACCACGACCGCTCCGAAACCCAGCATCTCCAGGAAGGGCGAGGCCAGGGCTTCGGTTCGGCCCATCTTGAGCTGGTGGCCCAGGGCCCTGCGGTCCATTGAGAAGAGACGCCGCCGTTCGTAGTGCTCGCCGTTGTAGGCTTTCACCACGCGCATGCCGGTCAACGTGCTTTCCAGCGCCCCGAGGATCTGGGAATAGGTCATCAGCAGTTTGCGGTTGGACCGGCGGATTCGCTTGCCGAGCTTGCGAATCACCGCCAGTGCGATGGGAGCCGCCACCATGACCATGATGGTCAGCCGCCAGTCCACCGCCAACGCAACACACAAAGCGCCGAGCGCTTTAAAGGGCTCGGTGACGATTTTCTCGAAGAAATTCAATAATCCGCGGAAGATCTCCTGTGTGTCCTGGGCGAAGCGGCTCAACGTATCCGTGGCGTTACGGCTGAAATGTGAGAGCGGCAGCCGCAGCACCTGGGCGTAAAGATGCCGTCGCACGTCCATGATCGTCCGGCAGTTGACGATGCAGGCCAGGTACTCGGCGGAGAAACGGGCGATGTTGCCGAGAGTGACAACCACCCCCAGCAGGCCCAGGACGATCAGCAGGGTTCGCCAGCGCTGATGAGGCTCCACTCCGCCGGGCAGGTAGGCCAGCGCGCGGCGCAGGGCCGTGTGGTAAAACTTCGCCGGCTTCGCGGTCACGACGGTTTCCTGGGGTTGGCTGTTCGGGCCGTGCGTCGGATCGATGAATCGGATTCTCAGCGTCGTCGCCTCGGCCAGGATGGGTAGGACATCCACGGCCGTGCCCTCCTTGTCATTCACCGCAAGGATGAACTCGTTGCCGTCCAGCTTGGTGGTCCCATTGCGAAGCGGCGAAGAAGGGGGGATAACCCTAAACTGTGCCGTACGGGCTTTAATGCCAGGAAACTCCTGATCCCGCACGGGGTTATAAACTCCGATGGTGCAGTTGAGACGTTTTTCCGTCACGTATTGATCGACCGAGCCATGCAGCCCCTGCGGCCGAATGAGCACGGTCAGAATCGGCAGGATGGAGCCCAGGCTGGCCGAGTAGGTGGCCGCCATGAACATGATGCAACCCAGGGCTGGGAAGAGGTATCGCTTTTGCTTCCAGACGTACCCCAGCAGCCGGATAAAGGGTTTGAGCGATGTATTCTGGCCCGGCCGGTCTTTCCGGGAATGCTTTTTCGTGTCTATGTCCATGGGCGGGTATGATACAGGCAACGGTTTAGACCGGCCAATGGGTGGATTTAGCCGCTGACAAAGAGAAGACGACCCTTCTAAAGTGATGCACTCCGGTTTAGGGGTGGGAATTGGGGCGCGAGGAAGATGCTCATGGCCAGGCAAGAGAGTCCTCCGGTGATGGCATGTGCCGTCGTTGAGCAGACGCGCGATGGCATGCGCGAGGTGCTGATCGGCCGGATTCCCAATCAGCCCTACAAGGGCCAGTGGACGTTTCCCGGCGGGCCGGTCGAGCGGGGAGAGGCGCCGGAAGCCGCCCTCCGACGGGCGTTGGAGTGCCTTCTGGGGCTCAAGGTGGAGGTCCGCTTCGGCCAACCGCCGTTCGACCTGCCCTGGGATGATGTTATGATGAGGTGGCGATTCTACTTTTGCGAAGGCCGGGCAGAGGATATTCGAAATACCCATTTTTCCGAAGTTCGCTGGGTGCAACTGGGATCGTTAAGGGAATATGAATTTGATCCTGTCGCCCAGCAGGTGGTGGACTGGCTGCTGGAGCAGCGAGAGACGCGGTGACCCGGCCGGTGAGCAGCCCCCGGCCAGTGGGCAGTGTCCCGGCTGGTGGAGCAGTGAGTCCCGGCCGGTGAGGTGCCGGCCCTGGTGGCGATAGGGGACCGCCGGCCGCCCGGGCTGCCCAAGCTGGGTGATGGCAGGGCATTTTTGAGGTTTGCCTTACCGGCCGGTTGTGTTACTATAATGCCGTTAATCCGGGCCACGACGGGTGAACGGCCGGTACAAAGCCCGGCCGCTACGGCAGGCCCGGTGTATGAACGGGGCATAGCTCAGCCTGGACTAGAGCGCTTGACTGGGGGTCAAGAGGTCGCTGGTTCGAATCCAGTTGCCCCGACTTTGTTTGAGAATAGGCCCTTCGGCGAGAACGTCGAAGGGCTTTCTCTTTGTCGTTACAAGACTTGTGGCGTTCAATGTTCGGTTCAATAGAACCGCCTCCAAAATCGCCCGCCGCTCCTCTTTTGTTGAAACGCGCCATCGTTCTGCTGCCGTTTGGGCCAGGTCGAACGCCTCCACAGCCTGTTCTAATCCAGTCAGTGGCGCGGCCCGGCTGGTCTGGATGTCGGCCTCGATCCGGTCCAACTCTTCCTTGTGCAGGGCCGTCTTGGCCGTGAAGGTGTTCTTGTCCACCGCCCCGGCGAGGTAGGCGTCGAGCAGCCGCTGCTGCATGGCCTCCAGGTCGGCCTTGCGGCGGCGGAGGTTCTTCAGACGCTCCTCCCGCACGAGCGTCTCGTTCTTGCACGACTCAACCAGTTGGGCACGGAACCACTGGCGGGTCTCGTCGTCCTCGATCCGCAGCGATTCGAGGTCGGTCAGGATCGCCGCTTCCAGCTGGTCCTCGCGCCAGCGGACGGTCGGGTGGTCCTTGTCGGGATAGACGTTGGCACAGCGGTAGTAGATGTACTCGCGGACGCGCCCGTCCCTCTTGTTGGTGCGGCGAATGCGTTCGGCAGTGATACCGAAGCCGCAGTGGCCGCAGACGAACATGCTCGCGGCCAGGTAGTGGTTAACCTTGGCGGTGCGGCGGTTCTTCTTTTTGAGCAGTTTCTGGCAGTGCTCGAAGGTCTCCTTGTTGATGATCGGCTCGTGTTTACCGACGAAGTACTCGCCTCGGAACTGGACCAGGCCGATGTAGTACGGATTGTTGAGGATGTAGGAGATGGCCGTGCGGTGGAAGCGCGGCTGGCTGGGCCGAAAGACGAAGCCCTCTCGCTGCATCTGGTCGCCGATCTGTTCGAAGGTCATGGTGCCTGTGGCGTAAAGCTCGAAGATGCGGCGCACGGCCCTGGCGTTCTCCGGGTGCAGTTGGACGGGGCGCTCGCGGTCAGCGGGCACGTTGACGTACCCGAAGGCGGCTAGGCCCGGCGTCCAGCCCTGGCGGACGCGTTCCTCGATGCCCTTGAGCACTTCCTGCCGCAGGTTGTCGGAGTAGTACTGGGCAACGGCGGCCATGATGTTGAACGACAGCGCCCCGGCCGCCCCGGGGCCGAACTGGTTTTCGACGAAGGCCAGCTTGATGCCGTGCTTATCCTCGAGTTCCTGCATCCGCACCGCGTCGCGCATGTTGCGGCAAATGCGGTCGAGCTTGTGAGCCAGAATAGTGGTGATCTTGTGCTTGCGGGCGTTGGCGACGACCCACTTGAGCATTTGGTTGAACGCCACACGTTCGGCCCCGCGCTTGGCCGACTCGGCGACGACGAACTCGCGGACGATGTGCCAGCCTTCGCGCTGGGCCTTCTCGCGGGTGATTCGAAGCTGGGCGTCGATGGAATAGCCTTCGCGCTGTTCGCGTGAAGACACCCGTGCCCACAACACGCAGTTACTCATTGGGTTTGGCCTCCTTTCCACAAGACCTGAACCAGTCGTCGAACATTCATGAGAATCTCCACGGCTTCGGCGTCGGACAGTTCGTATCCGTAGCGCGGCGACCACACTCGCCGCGTGTCCTCGACCATGGCCTGGGTGATCCATGCCGCTCCGGGCACGCGGCGGGCGGCAACTGCGGTCGTGGACGGGTCCGACGCGTTTTGTCGGGAACACCCTTGCTCAGCTAGCGAAAGTAATCCAGTCGATTCTGCGGACCTGGGCATCATGTTCCTCCTTGGTTTCAGGCATGTTTGGCGTTGGGGCTGTAGTCGGGGTCGATCCACACGCGCAAGCCGGCCTGTGTGAAGACCTGGCGGATGCGAAGGATGGCGCGGGAGACAGTGTCGCGGCAGCATCCAAGCCGCTCGGCGATGGCCTTGACCGTGTGTCCTTCACCGAGGCTGCGGCAGATGATCTGGTCTCGCTCGCTGAGCCGCTCCATCGCCGCCGCCAGGTCCATTCGCAGGTCCACCGGTTCGGGCCTGGTGACATGCTCGGGCCAAATAAAACGCGCTGACGCTGAGTTGCTCATCGTCTGCAGGCGCTGGATGCATTTCTGGTAGCGGCGCTTGGCGCGGAGGTGCGCCTTGATCTGCCGGTCGATGACGCCGGTCAATGCGGTACTACGCGATGCGCCGTTGGACTTGGCAGCGTCGTACTCGAAGGCGGCAAGCTTCGGGACGATCTGCTGCTGAAGGTCATCGATCTCATCGCCACTGACACGCAGACAGCGGGCGCGACTGACCACGAGGCGGGACACTTCCTGTTCGACGATTCCACTGTAGCTGTTGGCAAGCATGGCTGGTCCTTTCATTCCAGGGCCATTGGCTTCGCGTCGAGACGCTCTCGACGTCACGCCCGCCATGCTTCGTGCGTTACTCGGCCTTGTATCTAGCCTCAGCGCTGCGCCGCCGACTTCATCTGCGCCACACCTGCGACGCATTGCTGGACCAACGGCGCATCGCTGAGCCCATGTGTGGCGCATGTGTGTTTACTGGGTCACATCTGCTTGACCGAGCAAGTTCTCTGCCCAGCGGCAAACAACGGGTGTCCGCGTCGCGGATCATGGCCGATCCGCGGCACACGAACCTGGACCCCGTTGGAGAACTGCTGATGCACGCACTGGCACGAAGAGACGATCCGATCACATCGCACCAGGCCGCCGAGGAAGTTGAGGCCAGCGGCCGCGCCGCTTCGCAGCGGCAAATCTGCCTCCTCGAAGTGTGGAAGAAGCCCGGCCAGACCGCCGCCGAGATCGCGGCAGCCACCGGGCTCGAACGCCACGTTCCCTCGCGTCGATTGCCCGAACTGCGCAAGGCTCGCCTGGTGAAAAGCGGGCCGGTTCGCCGCTGTACCGTCACCGGCAACCCGAGCATGACATGGCTGCCAATGCGCAGCGAGGAGGTCTCGGCATGATTCCGGCCTCCTTATCGAACCAATTCGTCTTCGAGCCTGCCGAGTCATATCACGCGGCGGCAAAGGACTACCTGACCAGTCATCATCTGGCCGACTTCCGGCGCTGTCCGCTGCTGTACCGCTGGAAACAGCTGGGTCTGGCGAAGGACAAGGACCGCCCGGCCTACTTCCTCGGTCGTGCCGCGCACACGCTGATTCTCGAAGGTCGCGAGAAATTCCTCGCCGAGTACGTCATCAGCGACGGACCGATCAACAGGACCACCGGCAAGCCCTTCAAGAGCGACTCGCAGGCCTATCAGAAGTGGGCTGAGACCCAGGGCAAGCCCATCCTCACTGAAGAGCAGGCCAAGGAGATCGAGCAGTTGGCGGCAGGAGTAATGTCGCAGGCGATTGCCAAGGAACTGCTGGCGTCTGGTGTGGCCGAAGCGGTGCTGCGGGCGCGCTGGCACGAGGTGGACTGCCAGATTCGCGTGGACTGGTTCACGCACATGGCGGGCGGTGCCATCGTCGACCTCAAGACCTGCGATCACCTGGACTACTTTGAGGTCGACGCCCGCAAGTTCCGCTACGCCCACCAACTGGCCTTCTACCGCTCCATCAGCGCGGCGACGGCAAACATCGATCCGCGCGAGCTGCCGGTCCACATGATCGCCGTTGAGAAGCAGCCGCCGTTCCGATGCGGTGTGTGGCGCTTGGGGGAAGACGTCTTGGCCATCGCGCAGAAGGAAAACGAAGAGGCGGTCAAACGCCTGCGCGACTGCCGCCAGCGCAACGTGTGGCCAACCGGCTACGAAGGACTCCGCATCTTTGACTGGATTTGACTCCAACCTTCCGAAAGGAGCACGCGAACATGAGTTTGTTGTCGAAACTGCAAGTCGGCAAGCAACCCGCCCCGCGACGCTGCATGATCCACGGCGTCCAGGGCGTGGGCAAGAGCACCTTTGGGGCCAGCGCCAGAAAACCGGTGTTCATTCAAACCGAGGATGGCCTGGGCGAGATCGACTGCGTGAGATTTCCACTGTCACAGTCATTCGCCGAGGTCATGGCGGCGCTGGCGGAACTGGCCTCACAGGAACACGATTTCGAGACGGTCGTGGTCGATTCGCTGGACTGGCTCGAGCGGCTGATCTGGCAGGAGGTCTGCACTGCCGAGAACGTCAGCAACATCGAGAAGATCGGATTCCAGAAGGGCTACACGTACGCCCTGAACTTCTGGCGCAAGTTCCTTGACGCCCTCGATGTGCTGCGACGGCATCGCGGCATGGCGGTCATCCTCATCGCCCACACCAAGATCGAGAAGTTCCAGACGCCCGAAGACTCCGCCTTCGACCGCTTCACCCCGCGCCTGCACAAGCTGGCAGCCTCAGTGGTGATGGAATGGTGTGACGAGGTGTTCTTCGCCACGTACTCCACGACCACCGATCCCAAGAAGGTGAAGAACATCACTTCGCCTGAGCGGGTGATGAGGACCTGCGAAGGCCCGACGCACGTGGCCAAGAACCGCCTGGGCATGCCTTACGAGCTACCGCTGGAATGGGCGGCTTACGACTACTACGCACGTCTGGCTCACACCGACCCGTGTAGCGACAGCACGTCCGTCAAGTCACCGTCTTCGCCTGAAACCGACACCCAGCCTTCGCAGTGACACTTGCCCTTTGAACAAGGAGACTTGCACATGGCCAATCTTAACGGATTCAACGCAGCGACCGTCGAACCGTCCCAGGACTTCGACCCGATCCCGGCGGGCAAGTATCTGGCGGTGATCACCGATTCGGAGATGAAGCCGACCAAGAGCGGCACCGGCCAGTATCTGCAGTTGTCGTTACAGATTCTCGAAGGGCCTTACAAGGGCCGCTATGTGTGGGCGCGGCTGAACCTGCACAACCCCAACCCGACCACCGTGCAGATCGCCCGCCAGGAACTCTCGGCCATTTGCCGGGCTGTGGGCGTGATGCAGCCAACCGATAGCGTCGAGCTGCACAACATCCCGCTGATCATCACGGTCAAGCTGAAGAAGCGCGAGGACACCGGCGAGATGACCAACGAGGTGCGGAGCTACGCCAAGCGTGAAGCGGCCGCGTCCAATATCGCGCCACCGCAGGCCAACAATCCCACCCCTCCGTGGCGTCGCTGAGACGGGCGCACTCTTCTCACGGGTCTTCCGGCGGCGGTTCTCGTCGCCGGAAGGCCTGCCCTCCAGGCATCAGCGAGACGGAGACAGGGATGCTGGAAGTCGAACTGCCATACCCGCCGTCAGTGAACCACTACTGGCGGCACTATCGCGGGCGGATGGTGATCAGCCGATGGGGCCAGCGCTTTCGCGACCAGGTGCGGAACGTCCTGGCTCGCATGAACGTCAAGCCGCTGACCGGGAAGCTGGCAGTATCCGTCGAGGTATTCCCGCCCGACCGGCGCAGGCGGGATCTGGACAACCTGCTTAAGGCCATCGGCGACTCGCTCGAGCACGGCGGAGCCTTCCACGACGACAGCCAGATCGTCTGGCTGCTCATCGAAAAGGCCTCGGTTGTGCGCGGAGGCAAGGTGGTGGTGCGCATTACGGAGAGGCGATGAACCAGGTGCTGAAGGACAACCCGGCTGTCTCACAGGCTGAGCTGCTCGGGGCGGCGCTGCGCTACTGCGCCGTGGCTGACTGGTTCGAGTCGCACCCCTGTACTTGGGACCGGCGCATGTCGTTGTCGGAGGCGATGGACGTGTTCAACCGCGTCGAGGCCGAACTTCGCTCGGCGGGAGCCCGCGCATTGCGGCGCGGCGGGCACCGCGAGCTGATCCTCCAGGCCGTGGGCATCGAGGAGGACGCGCGGTGAGCCTGTTTACGAGCGAGCACAAGCCGATGACGCTGCGCCCGTACCAGATGGAGGCGGTCGAAGCCGTCTACCGGCACTTGCGCGAGCACGACGACAATCCATGCGTGGTGATTCCCACCGGCGGCGGCAAGACCCCGGTGATCGCGACCATCTGTTCGGACGCGGTGACGCGCTGGGACGGGCGTGTGTTGATCCTGGCGCATGTCAAAGAACTGTTGGAGCAAGCCGCCGACAAGCTCGATCAGATCTGCCCGGACATCCACGTCGGCGTCTATTCCGCTGGCCTGAAGCGTCGTGACACGACGCATGCGGTGATCATCGCGGGCATCCAGTCGGTCTACCAGAAGGCCGAGCAACTGGGCCACTTTGACTTGGTGATTGTGGATGAGGCCCACATGATCCCAATGGAAGGCGACGGCATGTACCGTCGCCTGCTGGCGGACATGCGTCGGATCAATCCTCACCTGCGGGTCATCGGGTTAACCGCCACGCCGTTCCGCATGGCCTCAGGTCCGATCTGCGTGCCGCCGCCGGAAGGCATCCTCAACAGCATCTGCTATGAGATCGGCGTGCGTGAGCTGATCGCCAATGGTTACCTCTCGACTTTGAGGTCCAAGGCGGGTCGGTACAAGCCTGACTTCCAGTCGCTGCATGTTCGCGCCGGCGAATTCGTAGCCGATGAGGTAGAAACGCTGATGGATCAGGACCTTCTGGTCCAGTCGGCGTGCCGCGAGATCGTCGACGCCGTTTACAGCAGTGGCCGCCGCGCCTGCCTGGTGTTTGCTTCCGGTGTTGAGCACGGCAAACACGTCGCACGCGTCATCGAACAGATCGCAGGCCGCGAATGCGGATTCATCGACGGCCAGATGCCCACGCTTTACCGAGACCAGCTTATCCGTCGCTTCCGCGAAGGCGACTTGATCTACCTGGTCAACGTCAATGTGCTGACCACCGGGTTTGACGCCCCCAACGTGGACTGCGTTGCGCTGCTGCGCCCGACGCTCTCGCCAGGTCTTTACTACCAGATGGTTGGCCGGGGATTCCGGCTATGCGAGGGCAAGACCGATTGCCTGGTCCTCGACTTTGGCGGCAACGTGCTTCGGCACGGCCCGGTGGACGCCATCCGCGTCACGGATGTGTTCGCCAAAGGCTCGGGGGAAGCGCCCGCCAAGGAGTGTCCGCAGTGCCAGGCGCTGATCGCCTCTGGCTACGCGACGTGTCCTGAATGCGGCCACGAGTTCCCGCCGCCCCAGCGACGCAGGCATGAGGCCACGGCTGCCGCCGCGGGCATTCTTTCCGGACAGGTCACGATCAGCAAATACGAAGTGCATCGCGTCTATTACAGCGTTCACGTCAAACGCGACGCGCCACCGAACGCCCCGCGCTCCATGCGCGTGGACTATGAGGTCGGCTTCCACAACACGCGTTCCGAGTGGGTGTGCCTGGAACACGGCGGCTACGCGCGACAGAAGGCCGAGGCGTGGTGGCGCAGGCGCTCGTGCTTGCCCGTGCCGGACAACGTCGACGACGCTGTCGCTCTGGCCAACGCCGGGGCCCTGGCCGACGCGCTGTCGATCACGGTGCGCTCGGTCGCCGGGGAGAAATACGACCGCATCGTGGACTACGAGCTCGGCGAGAAGCCCGACCCGGCCGACCTCAGTCTTCCTGAGCCGCCCGAGCTGCCCGAGTACGTGCCGGCGGACGACGACATCCCGTTTTGAAGGAGCGAACCGAACCAAGCATGAATCTGCGCGACGTCGCCATCTCGTATCAACGTGCGGGCCTGGCCGTGCTGCCCGCCCGACGCGCCGAGAAGCGTCCCGCCGTGGGTGGTTGGAGACAGTATCGGGACCGCCTGCCTACCGAGGCGGAGATCCAAGCGTGGTTTGCCAACGACCACGAAGCACTGTGCATTCTGTGCGGACGGATTTCGGGGCATTACGAGATCATCGATTTCGACGCCGGCGGCGAGAAGTTTTCGGCCTGGCAAGAGCAGATCCCGCCCGAACTGCGCGACCGACTGGTGGTCGAACGAACCCCCTCCGGCGGCTACCACGTTGGCTACCGGTGCGAAGCAGAGATCTGCGGCAACCTGAAGCTCGCCCAGCGCCGGCTGGATGATGGCAAGGTGGTGACGCTCATCGAGACGCGAGGCGAAGGCGGGCTGTTCTTATGCTCCCCCACGCCGGGCTATGAGGTGGTCCAAGGCAGCCTATGCGACCCACCCGTTCTGACTGGGGCCGAGAGGGACGTTCTCCTGCAGACAGCGTGGGAATTGAACGAATATGTGCCGCCGGTCGTGGATTGTCCCACGCACAGCGCCATTGTCGACCAGAGAGGCGGCATGTCCGTCGAACCGTGCGGCTCTCGGCCGGAGAATGCCGACAGGCCCGGCGATGTCTTCAACGCACGCGGAGACGTGCGCACCGTGCTCAAACAGCACGGCTGGGTACGGGTGAAGGGCGGCGTGAATGAGTACTGGCGTCGCCCCGGCAAAGCAACTGGTTGGAGCGCCACGCTCAAGGATGGCGTCTTCTACGTCTTCAGTGCCAACGCCGGCCCCTTCGAACCCAACCGGGCCTACTCGCCCTTTGCCGTCTATACGCTGCTTGAGCACGGCGGTGACTGGTCGCGCGCCGCCTCAGCGCTGCGAGCACAAGGGTATGGATCGCCGCCGTCCTTGATGAGCATGTCGTCGCCGGCCACAGCACCGCTGGTCGACGCCGCCCCGATCAAACTTGAGCCACTGACGGTTCGCAGGCTCATCGCCACGTTCCCCGAGCTGCGCAAGCCCGTCATTCACGGCCTGCTGCGCCAGGGCGAGACGATGAACCTGATCTCTGCTCCGAAGATGGGCAAGAGCTGGCTCGTGACCGACTTGGCCCTGTCCATCGCTACGGGCCGCGACTGGTTGGGGCAATTCCGCTGCGAACGCGGCGACGTACTGATCCTGGACAACGAGCTGCACCAGGAGACCAGCGCCAATCGCATTCCCAAGGTCGCCAACGCCCGAGGCATCCCCATCGACGCCTATGCCGATCGGGTGTGGGTCCAGAACCTGCGTGGTTGCCTTCAGGACGTCTTCTCGCTGGGCAGCTACTTCCGTTCGCTCACGCCCGGACGGTTCAAAGTGATCATCCTCGATGCCTTTTACCGGTTCATGCCGCGCGATATGGACGAGAACGACAACGGCACGATGGCGTCGCTCTACAACCACATTGACCGCTACGCCGACCTGCTGGGCTGCTGTTTTGTCCTGATCCACCACACCACCAAGGGCAATCAGTCAGGCAAGAGCATCACCGACGTGGGAGCTGGCGCGGGTAGCCAGAGTCGAGCCACCGACACGCACATGATCCTTCGTGCCCACGAAGAGGACGATGCGGTCGTGCTGGATGCGGCGGTGCGCTCGTGGCCCCCAGTTGCCCCACGCTGCCTGCGCTGGTCGTTCCCGGTCTGGGTCGCAGCGGATGACCTGGACCCGGCGCAGCTGCGGTCGGACAGCGGCAAGAAGCGAGGCGAGAAAAGACCGGAGTGGACGGTGGAAACGTTCGTTGAGGCCTTCGTCGGGGACCGGCCAGCGACGCGCTCGGCTATCCTCGACAAGGCCGTGCAGGCCGGGTTGTCGCATTGGCTGGCCGATCGGCTGCTGCGGTCCGCCGACGCCGACGGCCTGGTTTTTCGGCAAGGCCTAGGCAAGCGCAATGAGCCGTTCACCTATCAACGCCGGTCGTCATCCAGCGGGGAGGGCGAGCAATGAGAATTCGTTTTGTGAATCGTTGGGCACGCACAAAACGAATGTGGCGGCGTTTCGTTTGGCGTTTCGTTTTGAGCGCACAAAACGAAAGCTGCACGCCGGGTCTCGTTTCGTTTTGTGCGCCCCTTAAAGGGGGCGCACACAAAACGAAACGGCTCAAGTCCGGCGTGCCCCGCGCCAAGACCTGGCGCAAAACGAAACGGCCGCCTATCCGCCCAGGTTGGCCGACGTCGCGTCCAGCCGAGCCAAGTGGCCCAAACCTATCACCCGTCGCCCCGACCCAACAGGGGCCAACCCCGGAACCAAGGGGGCGGACGTCACGGTTCCTTCCCCGGCCGGTATCGGCCGGAGATGGCGGCGGGAACGGCAGCCATTGTGGACTGACTTTCTTTCGTGAAAGGAATTGCCATGAACATCGAATTGCGTGACATCGATCAGGTCAGACCATATCCCGGCAATCCGCGCCAGAACGACGAGGCGGTGGACGCCGTTGCCGCCAGTTTACGGGAGTTCGGGTTCCGCCAGCCCATCGTCGTGGATGGCGAAGGCGTGATCATCGTCGGGCACACCCGTTGGAAGGCAGCGAAGAAGCTGGGCCTGGCGAAGGTGCCGGTCCACGTCGCCACGGACCTGAGCGAATCGCAGGTTAAGGCCTACCGCATCGCCGACAACCAGACTGCTGCCATCGCCGAGTGGGACTACGAACTGCTGCCCATCGAGCTGTCGTCGCTGCAGGAGATGGATTTCGATCTTAACCTGTTGGGCTTCGACCAGGAGGAACTGGCGCGGCTGATGAGTGGCGACGTGCAGCAAGGTCTGACCGATCCCGACGACGTGCCTGCCCCGCCGGATGCTGCGACAACGCAGCCAGGCGATCTGTGGATTCTCGGCAACCACCGCCTGCTGTGCGGGGACAGCAGCAAGGCCGAGGACGTAAACCGCCTGCTTGAGGGCGCGACCATCCACCTGTGCAATACCGATCCGCCCTACAACGTGAGGGTTGAACCGCGCAGCAACAATGCCATCGCGGCGGGACTTTCGTCGTTCCCGGCTTCCAACGCCATCGAGGCAGCCGATGCGCGGGGCATGCATCACCAGGGGTTCGACCTGGCCCGCCACAAGAGCAAGGCTCACGCCACGCACAAGAAACTGCGGGCCAAGGACCGACCGCTGGTCAATGATTTTGTCAGCGATGAGGAATTCGACCGACTGCTTGAGGCTTGGTTCAGCAACATCGCCCGCGTACTCGCACCCGGCCGAAGTTTCTACATCTGGGGCGGCTACGCCAATTGCGCCAACTATCCGCCGGTGCTCAAACGCTGCGAACTGTACTTTTCGCAAGCGATCATCTGGGTGAAGGAGCACCCGGTTCTGACGCGCAAAGACTTTATGGGCAACCACGAGTGGTGCTTCTATGGATGGCGCGAGGGTGCGGCCCATAAGTTCTACGGCCCATCGAATGTGTCCGACGTCTGGTCGGTCAAGAAGGTCAACCCGCAGTCAATGGTCCATCTCACCGAGAAGCCAGTTGAGCTCGCAGTGCGGGCGATCCAGTACTCGTCGCTGGCTGGAGAGAACGTGCTGGACCTGTTTGGCGGCAGCGGTTCGACGCTGATCGCCGCTGAGCAGACCGGGCGCAACGCCTACCTGATGGAGCTCGATCCGTTGTACTGCGATGTGATCGTGCAACGATGGGAGAAGTTCACCGGCAAGAAGGCACGGCGCATCTCCGGAGACGAGGTCACTGACTCGACTGAGAAGACCCCAGCCATGATGGCCGGGGTCGACGAAGCGGAGTGAGCGATGACGCTAAACGTTGCTGGTGAACAAGCCGCGATCGGTCTTCTTGAAGCGGGCCTTCTCGCCCTTGGTCTGAATCTCTCGGAGGATCGCGGCGTAGATGGTTGCGTGCGGCGTCTTGCCGTCGCTGGTCCACATGCCCTTGTCGAGCATGGTTCGGACGATATCCCGGCAGCGCATCGGCTGCCTGGCGTCCTTGAGGACTTGGGCAGCGGCGTCCAGTCCGCTGGTCTTCCTGGCCTTCGCGGGCTTGGGCACAGCGGTGCTGACCGGCGGGGGCGAGGCCTGCTCGCCGCGCTCGATCGGTTCGACGGCGTGAACTCGCGGCTTGCCAGTGGTGGTTGCAGCGCTCTTGGCGGTCTTGGTTTTCTTTCCGACGTTCGACATGGCGTGATCTCCTTCGGCCGTGTTCGGGCTGGCCAGGCCCATGCACTGTGGTTACAGACCCAAGTCTTCCGCGAGGCGGTTCTGCTGGTCCCAGCCACCGAGGGCCTGGGCCAGTTGCTCAGCGAACCAGCGGACTTCGCGGCTCACGTTTTCGTCGCTAATGCTGGCGGGCTGCAGCCAGGAGGCGATGGCGGCAACAGCCTCCGGCGAGAGGTTCTCGCGGAGGGCGGCAATCAAAGATTCGCTTCCGTAGCCGGCATCGGCACGGCCAGCGTCGTAAGCGTCTTGGAGCGCTTGCCGCAGACCGACCACCCCAACCTCGTGGAAGTCGAGGCTATCGCGGTTACGCGGCTCGAGCGTCTCGATGGACAGATGTTTGCGGGCTATCCTCGTGAACAAGTCCTGCTTGGCAGTCATCGCGCTATCCTTTCGGGTTCAGTCGATGAAGCGCTGGAGTTCGCGGTAGTAGCCATCCACGTCGCCGTTTGTGCCGACGACGCCATCACAGCGACGCTGGACCTCCGTGGCGATCCAGAACAGTTCCGTGTCGTCGGTGCCCTTGGCATCGATCTCCCAGGTCTTCCAGGCCTGCTCGCCTTTGCCGGGCTCGGCGATGATGCTGTCGATACGGACGGTATTGCTGCCGCGCTGTCGTTCGATGGCGACGTGCCCGGCGGGCCCCTCGAGTTCGATCCGCTTGGTTCGCATGTTCTATCTCCTTGTGAATACTGGCCTTACAGACACATTCAGCCATCGGTCTTGCCCCGCAGCAAGGCCATTTCGCGGAACGGATGGAATTTCGTGCGGCGCGCATGTGGCGATGTGGTCGGAGGTTACGAACATGGCTAAAGAATCCCGGAAGAATTCCGCCAACCCCGCCGTGCCCCCTCCGCTCGGGACGGGCCAACCGGTCGTCAACCCAATGGCGCTTTCCGTAGAGGAAGTGTCACGGCTCCTGTCGGCGGCTGGAGGCAAACGGATCACGGCCGAGCAGATCCAGGCCGACCTGGACGCCGGAGCACCGGTGGGGCCTGACGGGAAAATCAATCTGGTCCACTACGCCGCCTGGCTGGTGCGGGAGGTGCAGACGCGTTGAAGTTCGACCCGCGCCAGCTTCGTGTCGCTGAGGCCGTGCGCCTGCTGAACTCCACGCCGGTGGGCGAGGTGGTGCAGCCGCACGTGGTCTACCGGCATCTCAATCGCGCTGCCTACAAGATCGGCGATGGTCGGCGCATCGATCTGGTGCGCTACGCCGCATGGCTCTTCCACGCCAGGCGAGAGACCTTTGAGCCGGGTTGGACCGAGACCGACTACGAACGACACAAGGAAGCAGTAAACGCGCGCAGCCGCGCCGCGTCGGAGTCGTCACGCGACATTGCCGCCGAGGGTTGGATCCATCCGCCCGCCAACCCCGAACGCAAGGAGTTGTGTCGCCGCTCGTTTCAAGACTTCTGCGAGCAGTATTTTCCGCAGACGTTTCACTTGGCCTGGTCACAAGACCACCTGACGGTCATTGCCAAGATCGAGCAAGCCGTGCTTGAAGGTGGCCTGTTTGCGATGGCCATGCCCCGCGGATCGGGCAAGACCACGTTGTGCGAGACGGCATGTCTGTGGGCACTGCTGTACGGGCACCGCGAGTTTGTGGCGCTGATTGGCAGCGACGAGGATCATGCCGCCGACATGCTCGACTCGATCAAGAGCGAGCTGGAAAACAACGACCTGCTCGACGAGGACTTCTCCGAGGTCACCGGTCCGATTCGAGCGTTGGAGGGAATCCACCAACGCGCAGCCGGCCAACTCTACCGCGGCGCACGCACCCACCTCGGATGGACGGCGAAGGAGATTGTGCTGCCGACCATCGAGGCCTCGCCGGCCAGCGGCGGGATCATCAAGGTCACGGGCATCACCGGGCGCATCCGAGGCATGAAGCATAAGCGGGCCGATGGCAAGACCACTCGTCCGTCGCTGGTTCTGCTCGACGATCCACAGACCGATGAGTCGGCCCGCTCTCCGTCGCAGTGCGCTGCGCGAGAACAGATCCTCGCGGGCGCGATCCTCGGCCTGGCCGGTCCGGGGCGCAAGATCTCCGGGCTGATGACGCTGACCGTCGTCCGTCCCGACGACATGGCCGACCGCATCCTGAATCGGGAGAAGCATCCGGAGTGGCAAGGCCAACGCACGAAAATGGTCTATTCGTTCCCGACCGCCGAAAAGCTCTGGCAGCGGTACGCCCAGCTTCGTGCCGAGGGCCAGCGCAGCGGCCGGGGAACACAGGAAGCAACCGAGTTTTACCGCCGACATCGCGCAGAGATGGACGAGGGCGCTCTTGTCGCCTGGCCGCAGCGCCACAATCCCGACGAACTGAGCGCCATTCAGCACGCGATGAATCTCAAACTTGACCACGGCGAAGCGGCCTTCTGGGCCGAGTACCAGAACGAGCCGTTGCCAGAGGCGGGTGATACTGATGACCTGCTGACCGCCGAGGCCATCGCTGTCAAGACCAACGGCATGAAGCGCGGGGAGGTGCCCGTGGGCGTCAGCCACCTGACGATGTTCATCGACGTGCAGGGCAACGCACTGTTCTGGATGATTTGCGGCTGGGAGGAGGACTTTACCGGCTATCTGCTGGACTACGGAACGTATCCCGACCAGAAACGGGCCTACTTCACGCTGCGCGACATCCGACGCACCTTGATGATGGTCCACTCCGGCGGCGGCCAGGAAAGCGCGATCTACGCGGGACTGGAGGCCCTCACCAGTCGACTGCTGACCCGGCACTGGCGGCGCGACGACGGCGCGGAGATGGTCGTCGAGCGTTGCCTGATCGACGCCAACTGGGGCAACTCCACGGACGTGGTATACCAGTTCTGTCGCCAAAGCCCGCACGCGGCGGTGCTGATGCCGAGCCACGGCAAGTACGTCGGCGCATCGAGCGTTCCGTTTTCCGACTACAAGCCCAAGCGTGGCGATCGCGTGGGATTGCACTGGCGTGTACCCAATATTCAGGGCCGACGATCAGTGCGCTATGTCCTGATCGACACCAATTACTGGAAGAGTTTCGTTCAAGCACGGCTGGTCGTGCCCATGGGTGATCCCGGTTGCTTGTCTCTTTTCGAGCCGTCTGCGGGCCATGATCACCGGCTGCTCTCGGAGCATCTGACGGCCGAGTACCGGGTGAGGACGGAGGGACGCGGGCGGCAGGTCGACGAATGGAAGCTTCGCAAACCAGGCCTGGACAACCACTGGCTGGACTGCCTGGTCGGCTGCGCGGTTGCGGCCAGCATGCAGGGTTGCGTGCTGTTCGGCACCGATACCAAGCGCGAGATCAACCGTCCTCGCCTTAGACTCTCGACGCTGCAGAGGAGGAACCGATGACTCCCCGGAGCGAATCCCAGCGAGTCGCAGACTGCGACAAGCCTGTGGGTTTGGAGTGTCGCAACTGCGGTTGTCGTCATTTCTACGTCGTCTACACGCGGCCGACCGAGCGGGGAATCACCCGCGTGCGGGCCTGTCGTCATTGCGGAAGACGAATCGTCACGCGCGAAACCATCCTTGGCGACCCGCAGCGCGGCCAGTACCGCTCCTGAATTACACGGGTGGAACAATTCGCAGCCTGCGCCTCTTTCGAGCCGACACAAACCCCATCTGCTGACACATCACAGTTGATGGCCATGCAACTGCCCACATTGCCGGACAGCGGTCCGCTGCTTACCGAACTGCGGTTCGTAAGTCCCATGGACCGCGACGATGCCATCCAGGAAGCGTGGCTTGCCTACCTGGAGGGGCGCGACCCGGCCCGTGCCGTGGCGACGTTCGCCCAGCGCCTGCGCCGGGAACGACAACGAACTCTGGTCAGTTCGAGCGTGACGGAGCTGGTGTGATGTCCTCGAACCTCGACAACGCGATCCGCGACAACGCCGCCGGGCCGAAGAAGGCGACTGGCGATTCGGGCAGCATCGAGCAGCACTCGCTGGCCGACCAGATCGCGGCCGACAAGCACCTGGCCAGCAAACAGGCGATTTCAGGCAAGGGCCTGGGCGTCAAGCTGGTCAAACTCTCTCCTCCGGGGGCAGCGTGATGTGGCCGTTCGGCAACAAGACAACCCGCAAGGCCCGTTCTTTCACCCGAGTCATTCGGGCCAAGTACGACGCGGCGGCGACCAACGCCGACAACGTACGGCACTGGGCCAATGCCGACGGCCTCTCCGCCGACGCGGCCGCGTCGCCCGACGTGCGACAGACGCTTCGCAACCGCAGCCGGTACGAGGTCGCCAACAACAGCTACGCGCGGGGCATCGTGCTCACGCTGGCCAATGACTGCGTCGGCACCGGCCCGCGTCTGCAACTGCTCACCGAGGACGCCGAAGCCAACGATCTGATCGAGACCGCCTTCGCCGCCTGGGCAGCGGAAATCCGCCTTCCGGCCAAGCTGCGGCTCATGCGGATGGCCAAGGCCGTGGACGGCGAGGTGTTCGGCATGCTCACGGCCAACCCGAAACTCCGCAGTCCGATCAAGCTGGATCTGCAACTGATCGAGGCCGACCGCGTGGCCAACCCCGATGCCCGCATCCTGATCGACGATGCCGTGGACGGCATCCAGTTCGACCGCTATGGCAACCCGGTTCGTTACCTGGTGCTGCGGCGTCATCCGGGCCAGGCGGGTTTTGCGCCGGCGCTGGATGGTTACGACCGCGTGCCCGCCGAGGCGATGATTCATTGGTTCCGTGCGGATCGGCCTGGTCAGCACCGAGGCGTCCCGGAGATCA
>JAAXZI010000067.1 GCA_012719955.1 Phycisphaerae bacterium
CCTCTGGGCAGGCCCCACCCCTTCCCATACAATTCCCACACGGCATCCTCTGGCAAGGAGCGTGGACCGCACTCATGGCCGGCCTCTTCTGGAACCTCGGGCACGTCGTTGGCAACAACCTGCGAAAGGGGCGGTGGCTCTTTCAGGCCGCCACCGGCACGCAGGCGGACGCCATCCGGGCCGAGTATGACTGGGGCCGCCAACTGGGCCGGGATCTCGAACGCCAGATGCGGCCCAGCCGGGATGCTGTGGTGCTCAGGCGCGTTACTTCACTTGGTACGCGCCTGGCCGGCCGGCTCACCAACCGTCATCGGCGGTTCAGTTTCCGTGTGGTCTACTCCGATCAGGTCAACGCCTTCGCCCTGCCCGGCGGCTTCGTGTTCGTCACCCAGCCGCTGCTGGAGCGCTGCGCCGCTGACGAGCCTGCCCTCGCTTTTGTCCTTGGCCACGAGATGGGCCATGTGGTTCGCGGGCATGTCATGGAGCGGATGGCCGGCGAGGCCGTGATGCGCGTGGCGTCCGCCCGGCTGCCGGGCGGCCTGGTCTCAACCCTGCTGACCCGGTTTGTCACCACCGCCTATTCGCGCGATCACGAGATCGAGGCCGACATTTTCGCCGTTCGCCTGCTGTGCAGCGCGGGCCTGGACGCCCAGGGGGCCATCCGTACCCTGCGCATGCTCGAGGCACTCTCCAGCGGCGACGCATCGCTCTTGCCGCCCTATCTCCAGACCCATCCGCCTGCCCAGGAGCGCATCGCCGAAGTGGCCGCCTGGCTGAAACGCAACGGACGGTAAAGGCCGTTTCCGCGACAGGCCCCACAAGAGAGCTTTGTCCTCACCTGTTTACTGTGCGGTGTGTGCCTTGCACCGTGCGGGACGCGTACTATCTGTGTAGCATGGCTCTTGAGCTGTGCCGGAACTACCCTAGCTCCCCGAAAATCTCTTCCACGATATCCGTCAGCGTGATGATCCCCACGAACCCTCGTCGTGGATCGACCACAATGGCCAAGGTCACGTCGGCCTGCTGAAGCTGGACCAGGGCCTTGGCTGCGGACTCGCCGGCATGGACTTCGATGGGGGGGCGCAGATGCCGTTGCAGCGAGTAACCGGCCTCATCGGCCAGCACCTCGTTCACGTTGACCACCCCAACCACGACCCGACGGTCGGCACTCAACACCGGCAGGTGGGTGAACGGATGCCGGCGAACCACGTGGCGGAAAAGTTCTTCGGTCGCTTCGATGGGCACCGTCAGCACATGGGCGCGAGGGATCATCAGCGAGCCCACCCGGATCGTGCTGAGACTCAAGACCCGTTCGACGATCTGGGTTTGCTCCTCGGTCAGGGCCCCCTCGCCGATCCCCTCGCGCAAGAGGCCGACCACGTCGCCGCGCGGACCTGTCAACTGATGACGCTGCTCCTCGGGGGCCAGACGCGCTGCCAGTAGTGGCGCCTGCTTGAGCAGCCAGACAATCCCCGTCCAACGGATCAGGGCCACGCTGTAATACAGAACACGCGCCGCCCGGTACATGAGCCGGTCGGCCTCGATCTGGAACCAGTTCTTCGGCACCACGTCGCCGAATGCGAAGGCCAGGGGCGAGAGGATGGCTGCCGCGAAGAACTCCACGTGGCTGGGATCGGCCATCCCGATGTGGGCGATAAAGGCGGTGGCCGCGACCGTCAGCAGGTATCCGGCGATGTTCTGCCACAGCAGGACGCTCAGCACCGAGTCTTCCTGCCGCTTCACCAGCCGCAGCAACAGGCGGGCTCTGGCCGCGTGCGGCTGCTCCGCCCGGAGGCGAAGACGAATCCGGTTCACGCAGTACAGCCCCATCTCGCAGCCGCTGTAGAAGCCGGCAGCCAGCAGAAAGAACAGGACGGCCAGCCCCAGGGCGAACGTCGTCATGACGCCACCTCCTGTTCGTGACTGGCCTCCGTCCGGTTCGAGGTATGGCCGTTGATCAGCTCCAGCAGCACGCGATCGATGCGCCGGCCGCGCATGGATTCGACCGTCAGCTCCAGATTGCCCAGACGCACCTTGTCGCCTACCGACGGGATCCGACCCAGGCGGGCCAGCACCAGGCCGGCCACCGTGGTGACGTCTTCATCGATCCGCCGGATGTCGAACTGCTCCGCCCAATCGCGGATGTTCAGACTGCCCGACACCCGGTAACGCCGTTCGTCCAGACGCTCCCAGGTGATGTGGTCTTCGTCCTCGGGGCCGGTCAACTCGCCCACGATTTGTTCCGCGACCGCCGAGAGCGTCACCAGCCCCACGACGCCGCCGAACTCGTCCACCACGATGGCCACCCCCGTCTTCGTGCTGCGAAAGAAGTCGAGAAGCTGCGTGAGCGTGATCAACTCCGGCACAAAGCGGATGGGCCGCAGCAGGTCCTTGACCGGGCTGTTGGGGTTCAGGAAGACGTCCTTCGTGTAGACCTGGCCGACGATGTGGTCGATGGTGCCCTCATAGATCGGCAGACGGTCGAAGGGACGCTGGCGAAGGATGCGCTTCAGCTCGTCAGGATCGTCGTACAGCTCGAAGGCCACCATGTCCACGCGTGGAACCATGATGTCGCGAACCTTGAGCCGGCTGAGCTGCACCACCTCGCCGAGCATGGCGTTCTCATCGGCATCGATGATGCGATGCCGTTCTGCCATCTCGACCAGTTCGCGAAGCTCGTCGATGGTGACGTACTGGTCCGGCCGGCGCCCCCCGACCAGCAGCCGCGTCATTGGTTCCACCAGCAGGATGTTCAATACTTTGCCGATGGGCGAAAGGACGATTTGGGCCACGCGAGTAGGCTGGGCGGCCCACACCGCGACGCGCGAACGCAGGACAATGGCTGTGCCTTTAGGCAGCAGGTCTGCCAGCAGCGTCACCATGATTGGCGAGATCAGGCCCAGCGCCGCCGCCAGCTTCGGCCGGCCATTCGCGATGGAGCTGAAGAAGGCGATGCTGGTGGCGAAGATGAACATGTTCAGCGTGACGTTACCGACCATGAGGGTCAGCAGCAGTTTGCGGGGGTTCCGCAGCAGCTCGGCAACCAGCCGGTGGGATGCCCGGCGGTCCCGGCGGAATTGGTTGAGCTCGTACCGGCTCAGCCCGAAAAGGGCGGTCTCCGCGCCGCTGAAAAGCGCGGAGCCGATCAGTAGCCCGATCAGCAGAATGAGTGTGAAAACCATCGTCTGGCCGTGTGTCTTGCGCTGGGGGCAACCAGGCACGCGACCGGAAAGCCGGTTCCCTGGGCCTGGCTCCTGCCCTTTGGGGGGGTCTCCAAAGGCAGGCTACCCGCCCCCACAACCAAAGTGTAACGGGCTTTGACCGGGGGAGCCAGTGCTGGGCTCGCCCGCTGACGCCAGTGTTGAAGAAATGCTCGTTTTGACGGATGATCGGTGCCGTGGCAATGAGGCTTATGCATATTGTGGACGAAACGGCGGCCGAGGACGGGATGCGCCTGTTATCGCTGCTCCTCCAGCACCTGCCCCCGGCCGAGGTGGACCAGGAAGTCCTGATGATTGGCCTGTCCCCACCGGCCTTGCGGGTACCGGCAGGGGTGCCTGTCCACCGGGTGGGACGCCGCTTTGGATGGACCATGGCCTCGCTCGTGGATGTCCAGCGAGTGCTGAAAAAGCGTTGCCCGGAACTCGTCCATGCCTGGAGCAGCTCCGCCTGGACTGTGGCGAGTATTGCCGCCGCCGGCCGAGCGACGGTTACCCTGACGGATCCGGCAGAAGCCCGTACCGCCGGCCGCTGGTGGCGCAGCGCCGGCCCCCGCGCCCGCGGGCTGATGGTCTGCTCGGCCACGAGCATGCAGCGCAAGCTGGTTGAGGCTGGCGTGCCGATCGAAGCGACGACCATCATTCGTCCCGGCGTCGACTTCGCCGCCATCCGCGAGGCCAAAAGCCGCGTCCGGCGGGAAGACTTGGGGTTGCCTCCTCATGGGCGCGTCCTGCTCACAGTTTCTCCACCTTCACGTGCGGGCGGGCAGCTTCTGGCGGTCTGGGCAATGGCGATGCTGAACCAGATTTGGCCGGACGCGCGCATGCTGATTCCGGGGGAGTCGCGCGAAGCACAACGCCTGCTGCGCCTTATCCGGCAGATTAATTGCCCGCAGGTCTATCTGCCGGTCGGCAACCGTTACAACCCCGCCGAGCTGATGGCCGTCGCGGACGCCTTGATCACACCGGCCAATGACGATATTCCGACTGCCTGGCTGGCGTGGGCCATGGCCGCCGGGGTCCCCGTAATCGGCTCGGCGACGCCGGCCATTGCCGAGCTGATCGCCGACCGCCACAATGGTTTTCTCTGCCGCCCGGGGGAAGTGCACACACTGGCTATTCGCATTCGCACGGCCATGGAATCGCCGGATTTAGGCCGCTGCATCGAAACCGCCCGGGGGCAGGCGTACGACGTTTTCCGGGCCCAAGCCTGCGTCGATCAATACCTTCGACTGTTCAAGAACTTACAATCCGGCCGGCCCCCGGCGGAGGGCGTGCGGGACATGGCCATGGACACCTGACGGGAGACCTCTGCCCGCCTCGGCGAGGGCCTCTCGACCTCAGTGGCGGCCTCTCGCTACGTCCGCGGAAAAGTTGCCCCCACGCTCTTGCTCTGTCACGGCGAGTGGATTAACATATAGGCGTCTGGGGCGTTTAGCTCAGTTGGCTAGAGCGTACGGATCACACCCGTAAGGTCACTGGTTCGAGTCCAGTAACGCCCAGTAAATAAATGCCTGAAAAGCAATTACGAGAGAAACCCGCGGTGGCGGGTTTTTGTCTTTTTGGGGGCTGGAGTGCTATTGCGGGTCCGAGCGAAGGCTGCGGCATAGGGGCTTCCGAACTGCTCAGTGGCAGTGGCGCACATCCTTCCGGGACAGGCTCTGCAGGCCGGAATACTGTGGGGTCCGACGTTGCCGATACGGGCCTGCTGTTCTCGTGCCGGCGGTGTTCACCGCGATGCTGCTGCCCGGTTATAGTTGCTGCTGTCCGGCCGCATTCGCGAAGGCTCAGGTACTACGCTGGTGGAGTGCGCATATGGCGTTACATGGCCGATCCTCGGCAATGACGGCCTCTGGAAGGTGGTTCCCTGCAGGACCGCGGAGGGGGTGAATTGTGGCCGGGGAAACGCTGCCACCTGCCGTCAAACCGGCCGCGTCGGACGAACACCCGCTCAGGGAGTTGGCGGGGTTGTTTCTCAAGCTGGGGACGATCGCCTTCGGCGGCCCGGCCGCTCACATCGCCATGATGGAGGACGAGCTTGTTCGCCGCCGCCGCTGGATGACCCACGCGGAGTTCCTGGACCTGTTGGCGGTGACGAACCTCATTCCGGGTCCGAACTCGACGGAGATGGCCATCCACATCGGGCACCGCCGGGCGGGCTGGCCTGGGCTGCTGGTGGCCGGAGTTTGCTTCATCGCACCGGCCATACTCATCGTCACGCTTCTGGCGTGGGCTTATGTGCGCTTCAGCGCCCTGCCGGTCGCCGAGGGCCTGTTGCGGGGCGTGACGCCGGTGGTGGTGGCCATCATCGCCCAGGCGCTCTGGCGGCTGGGACAGGCGGTGTTCAAAACGTGGCTGGTGGGGGCCGTAGCGCTCATTGCGGCCGGGGCGAACTTCCTGGGTGTTGGCGAGTTGCTCGTCCTGGCTGGGGCGGGGGTCTTCATGCTGCTGGTCTGGGGAGTGCGAAACCGGGTCCACGGCCGGTCTACGCCGGGTATGCTGGTGGTAGTGCCGCCCTGTGTCCCGCTGCCGGCGCTGGCGTTCGCCGGGGGAACGGCCGGCCCGGCATTGTGGCCCATCTTTCTGTTCTTCCTCAAGGTGGGATCAGTTCTTTACGGCAGCGGCTACGTGTTGATCGCGTTTCTGCGGGCCGATCTGGTCGAGCGGTGGGGCTGGATCACCGAATCGCAACTGCTGGATGCGGTGGCGGTGGGGCAGGTCACGCCCGGCCCGCTGTTTACCACGGCGACGTTCATCGGCTATCTGCTGGCCGGCCCCCTGGGCGCGGCCGTGGCGACCGGGGGGATTTTTCTGCCCGCCTTTGTCTTCGTGGCGGCGAGCGCTCCCTTCATTCCCCGTCTGCGGCGATCGGCCGCGTTCTCCGCGATTCTGGACGGCCTCAACGCCGGTTCGCTGGCCCTGATGGCGGTGGTGACGCTCACCCTGGCCAGGACGGTAGTGGCCGATTGGCGCAGCCTTCTGGTGGCCGGGCTGAGCGCGGTTCTGCTCTACTATCGGGTGAGCTCCACCTGGCTGATCGTCGGCGGGGCGCTGGCCGGCACGATTCTGTGGTAGCCACGCAGCGGGGGGCTTGCCTTTGTGGGCTGAAGCTTGAACGATCCAACAGGTTCTCGCCGACCGGGTTTCTCGTATATGGGAGCGATGAGATGACTCGTGATTCCAGACGTGATCTGCTGGGTCGAATTCCTGCTGTGGGTGCGGGGTTGGCGCTGATGGCCTGGGGGCCGGCGGCGGAGGCGCAGGCGAAGGAGACGAAAGAGAAAAAGGAAGAGGAGATATCTCCCACCGAAGACCTCATGCGCGAGCACGGCGTCCTCAATCGGATTCTGCTGATCTATGAGGAGGCCGTCCGCCGGCTCACCCGGCGCGACGAATTGCCCCCCGAGACGCTTCAGGAGGCGGCCACCATCGTGCGCACGTTCGTTGAGGACTACCACGAGAAGCTGGAAGAGGAGTTCCTCTTTCCCCGCTTTGAGAAGGCCGATCAGCAGGTTGAACTGGTCAAGACACTCAGAAGCCAACACCAGGCCGGACGCACGCTGACGGATCAAATCCGAAGCCTCGCCAAACTGCCCGGCATGAAGGATGAGGATGATCGTCGGAAACTGAGCAGATCGCTTCGGCTGTTTATCCGCATGTACCGGCCGCACGAGGCCCGCGAGGATACCGTGCTCTTCCCCGCCTTCCGCAAGATCGTGAGCCCGAATGAATTCGACTCGCTCGGTGAACAGTTCGAGGAGCGGGAACACCGGCTTTTCGGCGAGGACGGCTTCGCCAGGATGGTGGACCGGGTTGCCGCCATCGAGAAAAAGCTCGGCATTTACGATCTGGCTCAGTTCACGCCGAAAGGGGATTGATAAACGCCGCCGCCCAGCGGGCTAAAGATCAGCGCTCACGCCGTTCTGCGTCGAAACTGGCATCCCATCGATGCGGTGGGGACCTTCGGTGCATATGCACGTTGCGTAATGACGCTCAATGAGGGATTCCGTAGACTCCGCGCATATGAAGCCGGGGACACTCTGTGACCATGCGCGATCTTGCGAAACATCCTGCGACGCGCCACCTGTAGCGGCCGGGCTCCGTACCGGTCGTTCTTGCCGAAGCTATCGGACGGGGTCCCCGGCGAAAGTTGTGGGGCCGGCCGTGGCCCGGACAAAACGCCTGCTCCCCGTTCGGATCCAGAAATGCGGGCAAGATGCCCGCCCCCCGCACCCGCGAGACGCTGGTGCCACACAGCATGGCTCAAGCAGCCTATCTCATAATGCATCCAGGATCCAGTTGACCTGACCGTCGCGGTGGCCACAGAAGCGGTTGTAGCGCAGCAGCAATTGGTAACAGAACATCGCCGCCAGCAGTTGCGCGCGGTTGTTCTCCAATCCG
>JAAXZI010000068.1 GCA_012719955.1 Phycisphaerae bacterium
CCCGCAACGCCTCCTTGCGTGCTTCACCCATTGGATTCTCCAGGTTTCAGCGGCTTGAGCTTCGTTTGCGCCTGTATTCACGGGGGAAATCGTCACCTCAGTATACGCCGCCGCAAGTGTCATCTGGGAAATTCGGGTCAATGAAGGTGTCCTTGCTGCGGTTAACCTCTGCCTGGACATTCTGAAGAAATGTGGCGCGTTGGGGACCGCTGCAGCCGGGCAGGGTATTGGCGTCAGTCGCGTAGGCGAACGGGCCGAATTCGCGGGCGTGAAGGTAAGCCAGCCGCGAGCGCACCGCAACCTCGATCCGCTCAATCGCGTCCAGCAGGATCAGGCGAAGCCGCCGATCGAACACATAGCGGTTCCAGATGGTCTCGAAGTCAGTGCCTGGTACGAAGTCGTCGAGACGCTGACGGCGGCTGGGGTCAAACCTGCGGAACGGATACCAGTAGCCGCTGAGGCGATAGTAGCTGACCTGTTGCAGCCGCTCGATCAGCAACGCACGATCAGCAACCATCCCGCGGCCCAAGAGCAGATCAGCCTGTTCTTCGTAGGTGAGCGGGGGCTTGGTGTAGGTCATCGTGTTACCCCCGCGCGCAAAAGAAAACCCGCCGAGAGATAGCATGCCTTGCGGCAGAGGCCCGGCGGGTCTGCTAATATGAGTGTACGGCGACATGTCGTGATGTCAACATTCATTTCACGCTTCTGGTAACATTTGCCCACAGAATGCGATGATCTCATCCAGCAGCCCTTGGGCCTCGGCCTGCAACGCCATCGAGCCAGCCTTGACCTCCTCCGGTGCCCGCAGCGGTGTGGGTTTGTAGAAGGGCCAGGTGAAGCTGATCTCATAGCCGATCTGCGTCTTCCAGTGGTCGATTCAAGCATGCGGCACGTACGGCAGCACGTCGCGGAGGAAGAAGACCTCAAAGCCATACAAAAATGCGTTCACATTTGACTATTGTTCTGCTCTGCTGTCAATCTTTTACTCTGCTCAAACCGCAATAAGTCCGTGCCGTGCCAGTGATTGGGAAGTGTAGGGCTCCGACTGGTACGGTCGCACTTGGACGGATTATCCGAAGACAGCCTCTATCCCGGGGGAGGCGAGCAAAGGGGCCGGCCTCAAGACGGCAATCGGGAGAGGCCGGGAGGGGGAACCGAGGGGAGATCTGGGGACGGGAAACCGTAAAAACCCCAAAAAGGAACCCGGAGGTGATGGGCGCGGGAGGTGATCAGGGGAAATCTGAAGTGGGAAGCCAGGGGTTTCATTTTGTGCTCGCGTATTCTGTTGCCAATGTTAGAGTTGTGATTTGCGAGGGGTCGCGACTCCAGGGATTGGAGTGTCTGTTTAGTTGACAGGATGCACGCAGATTTGTTGACAGAATGAGGCGGCACCGGTACGCTATTGTAGAGAGGCTATTAGAGGGGGGCTGCCTCCGAAACCCTCAAGTTCGGAAGTGGGTTCCCGATAGCGCAACGGCATTGTGTGAGGGAGGGGATAAGCCTGGCGGCCGTGGCTCTTTTGTCACGGGCCGGCTTGTGCACCTCCCGACTCTGACTTTCAGGCATGCAGATAGACGGCATGGGCCGCCTTTGCTCCAGAGACTCGCGCGTTCCTGACAAAGGAAAGGAGAGGAAAATGAGATTGGTGTGTTCGTTTGTGACCTGCGCATTGGCCGCATCCGTTGCCTATGGCGCCGGGACTGTCAACCTGACCATGGATAACCTGGAAGCCAACCGCTGGAAGGTGACCGCCACCGCCGTGTATGGCGACCCGACGCAGACGCATGCGTTCGTCGCCGAGACCAACCATTACGCCCACGGCGGAACCGGCAATTTCCAGTTCTACACCCAGGGCGGCATGGATGCGAACTATGATGAGAAATGGCAGTGGGCCGGCATCAGCACCAACGATTTTGCTGGTATGCCTCTGGCGAATATCACCAGTGCGAAGATCAGGGTTCTCGGCGCCAGTGGCGATACCATGTGGCGCTGGCAGCCCCCGACGTTCGTCTGGGTTCTCGATAACGGGAGTGGTGAATGGCGCACCGTGCGGTGGGTCCCGTGGGGTAACGAGGTGAACCGTAGTGATGTGGCTTTGACCTGGTTCGAGTTCGACGCCGCTACCGAGGGCCGGTGGCTCATTGAAGAATCCGGCGCCTACTACAACAGCCTGGCGGAGCTTCAGGCGGCCTTGCCGAACGCGTTCTTTGATACGCCGGAACACATCCGCACCGACTATGGTTGGGCATCGGACCATGGATTCAACGTGGGCAACTGTCCCGTCTATGCTGATTATGTGAGCTACGTGAACGGCGTTACCGGCTACGTCGACTGGTTCGAGATCGGCGTCAATGGCGATGTCACCCGGTACGACCTGGGCGTGGTTCCCGAGCCGGCCTCGCTGGCCCTGATGGGCGGCCTTCTGGGTCTGGGGGCACTGCGCAGAAGGAAGTAATCCGAGCCTCTTCCAGAGGAATACTCTCCCTGAGACCCGGCTTTTTCCTCCTGGCCGGGTCTTTTGCTTTGGGGTATCGGCTAAGCCGGCGAAAGGTCCCGTGGCCAGGGCGGGCACATGCAGGGAGCTCGAACTCGCGGCCCCGGGCCACCCGCAGGAGGCGTACCGAGCCGGGGCATCACATGTCATGAGGGGGACACGCTCCCAGCTCTGAAAAGGCAGGGCAACCGATCCACGGGGAAGAGGCGGGCACCCGGCAACTGCTTTAATCTTCGCGTCCCCACCTCTGAAGAGGCGGGGCACCCGAGGCGAAAAGAGGTGGGGAACCCGACGCACAAGATCCGTGTGGAATTGGCTTTAAGCGTAGCTCGGGTACTCGGGATACCACATGGAATCGGCGACCAATGCGTCGATGGCTTCGTCAGGGATGAAGCGGCCGGCGCCCTGGCGATTGATCTCGCGGATCACGGCGGAGGCGATGCACTGGCTGACCTGCCGGAGTGAGGATTGGTCCGGGTAGATGGCGCCGGCATTAAAACGGTCCTGACCCACGCAGCCGGCCAGGGCCCGGGCGGCCACCAGGAAAACTGAATCGGCGATCTCGCGGGCTTCGGCGAGGATGCAGCCCAGGCCGATGCCGGGAAACACGAAGACGTTGTTGGCCTGACCGACCATGATCGTCCGGCCATTGTATTCCACGGGGCCAAAGGGGCTGCCGGTGGCCACGATGGCCCGGCCGTCGCTCCAGGCGATGGCCTGGTGCGGGGTGCATTCGGTCTGGGAGGTCGGGTTGCTCAGCGGGAGGATGATGGGTCGTTCCACGTGGTGGGCCATTTCCCGGATCACGGCTTCGGTGAACAGGCCGGGAACGGCGCTGGTGCCGACCAGGATGGATGGTTTCACTTTGCGCACCACCTCCAGCAGGTCGAAGGGGCCCGAGCCCTCGAAGCCGTATGCGCGCAAGTCGTCCCGGCTGAAGGCGAGTTGGGCTTTGTAGGGGTCCTTGAAGGTTCGGTCGCTGAAGACGAGGCCGCCGCTGTCCACGAACGCCTGCGACCGATGGATAGAGGCGGGGTCGCAGCCTTCCTCGCGCATGGCGGCGGCCAGCAGGTTGGCGATGCCCACGCCGGCGGCGCCGGTGCCGGCGAAGACCATGCGCGTTTCGCGCAGAGGTTGGCCGGTAATTCGCAGGGCGGCCAGCACGCCGGCGACGGCCACCGCGGCCGTGCCCTGAATGTCGTCGTTGAAGCTGGGGAGCCGCCGGCGGTAGCGGTCGAGGAGGGTCATGGCGATGTTCTTGTGGAAATCCTCCCACTGAAGCAAGGCGCGGGGAAAGACCTCCTGCACGGCGGTGACGAAGGCCTCGATGAACTGGTCGTAGGCCGGGCCGCGAAGGCGGCGTTGACGATAGCCGACGTACAGCGGGTCGTTGAGCAGTTGGACGTTGTCGGTGCCCACATCGAGGCTGATGGGCAGGCAGTGCGAGGGGTGGATGCCGGCCGCGGCGGTGTAGAGGGCCAGCTTGCCGACCGGGATGCCCATGCCGCCGGCGCCCTGATCGCCCAGGCCCAGGATGCGCTCGTTGTCGGTGACCACGATGAGGCGGATGTCCTGGTGGGGAGCGTTGCGGAGCAGATCGGGCATGCGGTCGATGTCGTCGGGGGTGATCCAGATCCCGCGCGGCTCGCGATAGATGTGGCTGAACTGCTGGCAAGCCCGGCCGACGGTGGGGGTGTAGATAATGGGCAGGAGTTCCTTGAGGTTCTCGACCAGAGTTCGATAGAAGAGGATCTCGTTGCGGTCCTGCAGGGCGGCCAGTCCGATGTATTTTTCGAGGTCATCGCTCTTGGCCCGCATGTGTTCGAGGATGAGGGCAACCTGCTGGTCGATGGTCAGGTGGGCGTAGGGGAGCAGTCCGCGAAGCTTGAACTTCTCTCGTTCGGCCGGGGTAAAGGCAGCGCCTTTGTTGTGCACGGGGTCGCGCAAAAGACGAAAGCTGGTAGACGGCGGGGTGGGGCTGGTCATGGGTGTGCCTCAATCCTAATGCTGCTCTTACTCTTACTATCTTAGTCTTAATCTTGCTCTTTCTCATGGGAGTGCAGAAAGCTGAAGAGCAAGATGAAGACAACGATGAAGAAGAGAATTAAGAGCCAGAGAAAGCGAAGGATCAGGACTCTTATTTCCGGCCCGATTCGCCTGCCTGCTCACTGCTTCTGCAATTCCCGTGCGATTCGCTCGGCTTCGCGCATCACGCGGAGGAAGTTCTTGCCCATGATCTTGTGGATGTCTTCGGCGGTATAGCCGCGGTTGTGCAGTTCCTGGGTGATGCAGGGGAAGCCGGAGACGTCCTCAAGCTGGACGGGCATGATGCCGACGCCGTCGTAATCGGAGCCGAGGCCGACGTAGTCGATGCCAATGAGGCCCACGATGTGATCGATGTGATCGACGACCGTCTGGACCGTGCCCGCCGGGATCGGATGGGCCTCCTTCCAGGCTCGCCAGGCCCGGGCGGCTTCGTCGGGCGACAGGCCCTGGCTTTTGATGATCCGCTCCTGTTCGAAGAAGTCCATCATGGCCTTGGCCCCCTCGGGATGGATGTAGCCGGGGAAGAAGGTGACCATGACGATGCCGCCGTTGGCTTTCAGCATCCGCAGGACGTCGTCGGGGACGTTGCGCGGGTGGGCGGCGACGGCGAAGGCCCCGGCGTGCGAATCGATCACCGGGGCACGGCTCACGCGCAGGACGTCGCGCATGCAGTCGTGCGAGGTGTGGGAGATGTCCACCAGCATGCCCAGCCGGTTCATCTCGCGAATGACCTGCTCGCCGAAAGGCGCCAGGCCGCCGTGGCGCGGCTTGTCCGTGCAGGAGTCTGCCCAGTCCGTGCTGGCCGAGTGGGTCAGGCCCAGGTAGCGGGCCCCGCGCTGATAGAAGAGGGCCAGCGTGTCCAGCGACTTCTCGATGGTGTGGCCGCCCTCGACGCCGAGAAGAGAGGCGATTTTACCCGTGCGATGGATGCGCTCGATGTCGTCGGCGCTGGTGGCCAGTTCGAAGGTCTCGGGATAGCGGGCCATCATGCGGTCGAGAAGATCGAATTCCTCCAGGGCGATCTGGGCGGCACGGCCGGTGTGCTCTTCCGACGGCGGAACATACGCGGCCCAGAACTGAGCGCCGACGCCGCCCCGCCGCAGGCGGGGGATGTCGGTCTGAAGCGTTTTCTGGGGTTGGCTGATGTCCATCTTGTCGAAGGAAGAGTCCGCCTTGCTGCGGATCTTCCAGAGCAGGTCGTTGTGGCCGTCGATCAGCAGGCCGGAACGGTGGATGCGTAACGCCTCTTCGGTCAGCACGATGGAGGTCTCCTGGGCAGTCAGCGTGATCTCGGGCCTCGACGCCGGCGGCGGTGCACTCAGAGGCAGCAGGGCGAGCAGGACGGCGATCAGGGTTGAGGTCATCGCAGGTCTTTCATACCGGCCGTGTGCCACTGCTCTGTGGGCAGTGCCGGACACAGGTGGTGCTTCCCACGAAAACCACTGCTGACACAGCAGCGGCACGCATGGCGGGTTGCCCTGTGCGGCACGAGAGCATAGCATGAACGGCATGACAACGGAAGCATGCACTATCGGTGTGGATCTTGGCGGACAGAGCATAAAACTGGCCGGCGTGGACGGCAGCGGGCGGATTCGCGTGCGACGGCAGACGCCGATCGACGCGAGCCGGCCGGTCGAGGAGCTGGCCGCGCTGATGCTCTCGGAGATTGAGGCCATCCAGGCGGAAGCTCGGGCCGCGGGGCTGACCCCCACGACCATCGGCATGGTCATGCCCGGCTACATGGACCGGGAGCGCACCCGGCTGACCAAGGCGGCCAACCTGCCGACGCTCAGCGGGACGGATTTTCTGGGGATGATCCGCCGGGGGGTGAAGCTGCCGGTGACGTTCGACGCCGACTCCAACGCGGCGGCGGTGGCGGAGTACCGCTTCGGGGCCGGCCGCGGGGTTGAACGGCTGATCGTGGTGGTGGTGGGGACGGGCATCGGCGGGAGCGTGGTGCTCGAGGGGCAGATCCCGCGGATCTTCAACCACCTTGCCGGGAGCCTGGGGCATGTGATCGTGGATGCGCGCGGGCCGCGGTGTGCATGCGGGGCACAGGGTTGCGTGGAGGCACGGGCCTCCGGGCGGGCGCTGGAACGGCTGGCGGCGGAACTGGCGGATGCGGAGCCGACTTCGCGGCTGGCGGCGCTGCGGAAGGAGCGCGGGCGGTTGACCGGTGTGGAGATCGGGCAGGCGCTGGCGGAAGGCGATGCGGCGGCGGCGAAGGTCGTGCGCGAGTGCGGCTGGTGGCTGGGGGCGGGAATTGCCGCCTGGACTCCGATTTATGCGCCGCAGAAGGTGCTCGTTGGGGGAGGGATTATCGGGCTCGGTGAGCCGTATTTGGAGGCGGTCCGCGCGGGGCTGCACGAGGTGGGCATGCCGCACCTGACGGCGGATATTGTCGTGGATGCGGCGGCGCTGGGGCCGGATGCGGGGGTGATTGGGGCGGCAGCAATAGGGATGGCCGCAGCGGAGAGCGGGAAGGTGTGAAGGTGAGAAAGTGAAAACGTGAGAAGGGGGGCAGGCTGGAACGCTTGGGCTGTTGATCGTGGTTTCCTGCTTGGGGCGGTCAAGCTAAGATATGTGTATGACGAAGCTTCTTGAAAAAGCTGTTGAACTGGCGAGACAACTGCCCGAATCGGAGCAGGATGCGATTGCCCGGCTCGTGCTGGACGAGATTGAGTCCGAGCGGCGATGGGATCAATTGTTTGCCAAGTCGCCGGAGAAGCTGTCCAAGCTGGCCGATAAGGCTTGGGCGGAGCATGAGGCAGGCTTGAGCGAAGAACTTGATCCGGACCGGTTATGACCTCGCGCACGAGCGCTGACTTTCGCCGTGACTTTGCCCTGCTGCCGCCGGCCATCCATAAGCAGGCCCGATCCGCGTTCAAGTTGTTCACGGCAGATCCGCACCATCCCAGCCTGAGATTCAAGAAACTCCCGCCGCATGCGGACCTCTGGTCGGTTCGGATCACGAACGACTACAGGGCCGTCGGAAGATGGCGGGGAGATGTTATTTTGTGGTTCTTCATTGGCTCGCATACGGATTACCAGAAACTGTTGGACCGGATCGATCTTTAGGCATCCGAGTGACTTAGCTGCGCTCGTGATCCGAGCCCCCGTCGAAGGCAACAGGTTGTGCCAGGAGATCTGGTGCTTGCAATCCACGAGCAGAAAGGTCCAGTGGTAGAAGCTGCCCCACATGACCCGCGCCATATCTCGGACGCGTTTGTGGAGCTCATTGTCCAGAGTGTCGATTGCCTGCGTGGTCTTGGTATCCGCTCCTGCCGTATTCACCCGCGCAGGAAGAACCAAACCGCCAAGCCAACCTACCACAAAAGGAAAGAGGTGGCAGGTGCTCCTTGTCCGGGGCCCCACTTTGGACTCTCGGTTCCGGTTCCAAGTATGTGCTGAACTTTTTTTGTTGTGGTGAGTTAAAGGTAGGACTTAAGCTGATGCTTTCGTTGGATCTGCAGGGTACCGCAGGATGATGAGAACTCAGGCTCTGGCCTCTGCCCCAGATTCCGCTGATAATAGACCCATGAGCACAACAACCCTTCCGTTAACCGACGTTCCTGATTCCCATGGCCGGTTTGGGCCGTTTGGCGGGCAGTATGTGCCGGAGACCCTCATGGGGGCCATCCGGCAGCTTGAGGAGGAGTATGCCCGGGCCAAGGTGGATCCGGCCTTCTGGGAGGAACTGAACGCGTACCTGAAAGACTACGTGGGCCGGCCCAGTCCGCTTTATTTCGCCCGGCGGCTGACCGAGCAGCTTGGCGGGGCCAGGATTTACCTCAAGCGCGAGGACCTCAATCACACGGGGTCGCACAAGATCAATAACGCCCTGGGGCAGGCCCTGCTGGCCGTACGCATGGGCAAACGGCGGATCATCGCCGAGACCGGGGCGGGACAGCATGGGGTGGCTGCGGCGACGGCCGCAGCCATGCTGGGGCTGGAGTGCGTGGTGTACATGGGGGCGGAGGACGTCCGCCGGCAGAAGCTCAACGTGTTCCGCATGGAGCTGCTGGGCACGCACGTGGTGCCGGTGGAGAGCGGGCAGAAGACGCTCAAGGACGCCATCAACGAGGCCAGGCGCGACTGGATGAGCACGGTGGCCGGCACGCACTACGTGATCGGCAGCGTGATGGGCCCGCACCCGTTCCCCATGATCGTTCGCGACCTGCAGGCAGTGATCGGCCGGGAGGCCCGCGAGCAGCACCTCCAGGTGGAGGGGCGGTTGCCGGACGTGGTGGTAGCCTGCGTAGGCGGAGGCAGCAACGCGGCGGGGATATTTCAGCCCTTCGTGCCGGATGCGGGCGTGAAGCTGGTGGGCGTCGAGGCGGCCGGCGAGGGGCTGACCGGGATGCGGCACTCGGCGACGCTGTGCAAAGGCTCGCCGGGGGTGATCCACGGGATGTATACGTACGTCCTGCAGGACGAGGACGGGCAGACCCTGCCGGTGCATTCGGTGTCGGCAGGGCTGGATTACCCGGGCGTGGGGCCGGTGCATTCGTACTGGAAGGACACGCACCGGGTGGAGTATGTGGCCGCGACGGACGATGAGGCCTTGGCCGCTTTTGAGCTCTTGTGCAGGACAGAGGGGATTATTCCGGCCCTGGAGAGTGCGCACGCCATCGCGCAGGTGGTCAAGCTCGCACCGACCTTGCGTAAGGATCAGACCATTGTGGTGAATCTGTCCGGGCGGGGGGATAAGGATTGTGTGGAGGTGGCGCGGTTGACGGGGCGGCAGATTGGGTGAGGAAGTGAGAAGGTGGAAAAGTGGGAAGGTGGGAAAGTGAGAAGGTGGGAAGGCGGGAAGGTGCGAAAGTGAGAAGGGGGGCGAGGGGCTGTTGCGCTGATGACATTTGCGGATCTGTTTGGGTAATGCCAGCATTTCTGTCACGCCGCTTTTGGCGGCGTTTCCGCCGAAGGCGGCTTCAGGCCAGTGCTTGTAACACTGGTTGGCGAACGCATTGCCTCTCCGCTTGGTTCCCCCTTTCTCCGTGTCCTCAGGGCGTTTTAACGCCCTTCCCCTTGTCCCGGGCCTTGAGGCTGTTCATTACCCGGTTAGAGAATCAAACGTCATCAGCGCAAAGGGAGCCATTTTCTGTAGCGGCCGGGCTCCGTACCGGCCGTTTCGCCCGTAAAACAGCCGGCACCCAGCTTTCGCCGGGTACCCGGCCCGGCCGCTACGATTGTGCGCTGTAGCGTGTCGGGTCTGCTGACGTGACCTACGGGAACTGAGCCGACCTGCGAGGACTACGGGGAGGCATCTTTGCCGACGCTTCGGCCTCAGGGCTATTGCGAGCGTTTGAGAGCCCTTCGCGGGCTGGTCTGCGTTCGCTCCCTTGCCTGAACCGATTCCGTCCTGTGCTGGGCCTGCAGCAGCCGCGCGGCCTCGGCGGCGTCTCCTCGCTCGATGGCCGCAATCGCGGCCTTGCAGTCGGCGAGGGTGGCCTGGGCGTATTGTCGCCAGGCCGTGGGTTCGTCGAGTGCCGGGCCGAGGTCCGGCGCGTGGACACACCTGTAGAGACGTGTGAGGTGCCGGCTGCCCGCGGCACTGAACAGGATCTCATAGAAGCGGAGCTCCGCCTCGGCCCAGAGGATGGGATAGTCCTTTTGGAGGATCCACTCCAACTCCTCGTACGCCCGCCACAGGCACCGCACCGCTTCGGACCGGTTACGGCCGGGGCGGCACAGGTGTTCGGCGGCCAGGGCCGCAAGCTGGGCGCGAATCTCGTGAAGATCCCGCACGTCCTGCTCGGTCATTTCGGCGACGCAGTAACCGCCGCAGGGCCCCTCCACGATCAGCCCTTCGATGCAGAGTCGTCCGCATGCCTCACGAATGGCCGAACGGTTGACGCACAGCCGCTCGGCCCACTCAGTCTCACGTAACCGCCCTCCAGGCTGGACCCGACCGGAGAGCAGCCATCTGCGCAGCAACTGGTAAGCTCGGTCCCGCTGGTCCTTGTATTGGCTCATCATCCTTTCCGGGAGAGTGGCGGGCGCCGACGCGGCCGGCGAGGTGACAGCGCGAACCGGGCGCTCGCGGGTTGGTGCTTCGAGGATCATGGTTGTAGCTCCCGAACTTGGTGATGTTTATCCGGCGACGATCCCGACCGCCGGTCGTCTCCGCCGGCAGGCCCCGGCGAGGCTTCCGCCCAGGAGGATCAGCAGGCCGGCAGTGGGTTCAGGGATGGTGGCCACCCAGCCGCGGATGCTGCCGTCGGCCGCCCAGATGCCGTTACCCGCAATGGTCAGGCCGTCGGCGGAAATCGCGACGACTTCTGTCAGCACCGCCCACTGGCTCACATCGAGGCCCAAGGCGGCCAGGCGGTCCTGCACGAGGATCGCGCCGGACGTAGAGCCCCACAGGCCGGTGGTATCCCAGAGGACGGCCCGCTGGCCGGTGGGCTGGCCGTAGGTCCAGCCTACCACCGTGCCGCCGTCGGCCACGTCCAGGCCGGCGCTCCATATGTCGCCGGAGAACGGCATCAGGTGGTCGGCGGTCGGAGAGTCGACCAGCCACCTGAACGCATGGGTATCGGTGCTGTTGGCGTAGGCATACCCGGTGGCGTATTGGGCGTTGTTGGAGATGCCCAGGCCCATCCCGCCGGTTCGTTCAGGCGAGAGTGACGGGATGACCACGGCGCCGCTGGGCGGCACAACGTAGATCGGGCGGGTGTCGGCGTACGTGCCACCGTAATCGAAGCCGACGCATGCCCCGGTGGAAGCGGCCGAGGTCAGACCGCCCAGTCTGGAGCTCATCCCCCAGTAGTCATCCTGGGTGGAGGAGCCCCGGTAGCGGTACAGGGCGGCCGCGCAGTTGTTCGGCGAACTGCCGGCGATGTAGTACTTGTCTCCCGAGGTGTGGGTGGCGAGCGTGTTGTAGCCGTCGATCCAGCAGTCGCCGGCGGGCAGGAGCGAAGTCCACGTGCCCGACAGGGGCCCGCTGCCGCCAAGAGGAGCGTTGTAGCGCTGTCCCGAGGAGCCCACTTGAGCGGCAATGACAATTTCGTTGACCGCCGGCCGGACGTCCACGCCGTTGGCCCAGGCGCTCATATTGCCGGGGCTGGGCAGGGCCTGCATGCTGCCGGCGCCGGTCCACAGAAACGGCGCTGTCAGGCCGGTCGTCGCACGGCTGCCACCGACGACGAATTGGCCGTCGGGGGAGATGGCCCGGACCTCGCTGTAAGGTGTGGCCGGGTTCAGCACACCGATAGGGGTGAAAGAGGAGGAGGCGGGCGGGGTGGCGAGTGCGGCAGGGCCGGCAAGGACAGCCAGGCAGGCCAGGGAAAGCATGAGTGACCGCATGGTGGTTTCTCCTTTTTCAAGAGAGCGGCACGCGGCGGGCCGCCTTCCTATTCTACAGAATTAGAATACACCAGGAAAAGAGGACTGTCAACAGGTCTTTCAGCAGAGTTATGAAAGCCGGTGCCGTATGCGGGTTGGACAGGGTGAGGCCTCGGCGGTGGATGCGGGCGCGGTTTCAGCAGGCGTCCGGGCCGGGCTCTTCGCCGAGCAGGCGTTTGATCTCCTGGCGATCCTTCTCGCTCAGCTCGCCGCTCTCGATGAGGTGGACGACGAGGCTCTGGGCCGAGCCCTCGAAGAGGCGGTCCACCAGCCGGCGAAGCACGCGCTTGGCGGCGGTGCCTTGGCTGAGGCGAGCCGACCAGAGATAGCCGCGCGGGCCGTTGGTGCGCTTGACGAAGCCCTTCTCCAGCATGACCCCCAGCATGGTGGCGACGGTGGTCGTGGCCACCGGTCGATTCCGGCGGATGGCGGCGCAGATCTTGCCCAGCTCGGAGGGCCCTGCGTCCCAGAGGACATTAAGGATTTCGAGCTCACCATCAGTCGGATGCTGGCTGGGAGGACGAGCCAAGGTTGAGTCTCCAAGGTCGCCTGTGCCGGCGACTTAGTCAAGCGAAATGTGCAGTTACATGTTCTAGCGAATTAGTATACTGGCGGCTCGGAGTCCTGTCAACCGCTTTTTCCGGGATCGGGCTACTGCACGATGACCACGGCGTCGCGCATGGTCTGGGAATGCGGCCGGCAGAAGTACACGAAGGTGCCGGTCTCGTTGAAGGTGTGCTCGAAAGTGTCATTTCGGTGCATGGCCCCGGAGTCGAACAGGCTTCCGGCGTCGGGGTCTCCCGGATGGCCGGAGGTCACCGTGTGGACGGAGATGTCGAGGTTGATCCAACGCACGGTCTGGCCGCGCTCGATCGTCAGGGGGGAGGGGGTGTAAATGAAATTTTCAATAGTCACGAGGTTCTCGATGTCGCCGCCGGGGGATGTGCCCGGACAGCCGGCGCTGATGGAAAATGCAGGCACGAAGGCCATCAGGAAAAGCTTTAATAGCACCCGGCCGGCCATGAGGTTTCTCCAGGTGACGAGACCCAATTACAGTTCTCTGCATGGTTATACGCGCTGAGCCGGCCGCACGTGGTGAAACCGTGCTCATCCGAGCGTCTGCCGGTTGCGGGGGAGGGGGCGGTATTTTGAGGAGGTTCACCGTCGCAAGAACCAGATCATTGCCGCCGGCGCGAGTCTTCGCAAGTCTCCGGCCTGGACTCACGGCGAGCGGCCTGAGAAGTCTTTAGGCTGCAAACCCAAACCCGCGTATGGTCAGAACGTATCGCTGGCGTAATACCTGATAGTTGCGGGTGTGGCGGTAACCATTTGGTGTCACTGTGTTTACGCGTGGTACAGGACCGCGTAGAGGGACGAAAGGTGCCGTGGCAGGATGGCGGTATAATGACAGGCGAATGTAGAAGGAGCTAACGATGACGAGCCCCTTTCCCGGCATGGACCCGTACCTGGAGCGGCATTGGCCGGACGTACACTCGGCCCTGGTCATGTCAGCGCGGGGCGTGTTGAACGAACTGCTCCCGCCTGATCTGGTCGCTCGGGTCGAGGAGCGGATCGCGGTCGAATCGGAGGAGGACGAACCTGATCGCTGGACGCCGGACGTTCGGGTCATTGAGGCGGTAGAGCGCATCACGGAGCAGGCCGAGACCTGCGGTGCGGCCGCCCTGGCGCCTTATCGGCTGGTGGCCACGATCGAGCCGCTGACGGAAAGGTTCATCAAGATCATTGATACATCGGCCAACCGGCTGATCACCGTCATCGAGGTGCTCAGTCCGGCCAACAAGCGGGGAAGGGGACTGGAGGCGTTTCGAAACAAGCGCTCCGAGCTTGTGGCCGGTGGCGTGCACTTTGTCGAGATCGATCTGGTCCGGGCCGGCAACTGGGTCGCCATGCTGCGGCCGCATGTGTGTCCGAAGAAGGCACGCACCACCTACCGGGCGACGGTTCGGCTGGCCACCGACCCGGAGGCGGTTTATCTCTACCCGATTTCACTTCGCGAACGTCTGCCCGTATTGCCCATTCCGTTGCGAGAAGGAGACCCGCGGGTGGAAATTGACCTGCAGGCGCTTGTGGAGACGGTCTATCGCAGCGGGCGATATGGCACGACGCTGGACTACCGTCAGCCGTGTTCTCCACCGTTGGAGGAAGAGGATGCGGCCTGGGCGGAGGAAGTGCTCAAGGCGGCGGGGAAGAGGTGAGAGAACCCTGGCAGAATGCAATTCTATTTAGAACTGGTCCTTCTTGCTCTCAAGTGGTTTGTCAACAGACCTTTACGCGTTTTCAGCCATTCGGTTCCACGGGTCAATTGCGCGCCCTAAGTAGATCCAGATCGACCGATTCAGTAGAGCAAGCCGAATACCTGACTCGAAACGAATCCGGCGTACACGCAAATACACGCACTTTCCAAACGCCACGCCAGCCCCTGGTTTTCTATCTGGTTGGAACTTGCGGCAGGGCTTGCGCGAGCGGCTCTCGTCGATGTGCTCATCAGCCTCACGGGTTACGCCGTTGACGGACCCATCGGAGACCGGTAACTTCCCCGTGGCAGTGCTTGAATGACAGCTCGCAACGGGACTTGTCAAATGAGCTCGGGGAGGCTTCATGCCCTGTCGGGAGTCCCGGAGATCTGATGAGGCCACTTTGGGAGCAGACGCGGCCGTGAAGGGCGCTGATAGTCAAAGGGAGCACGCCATGGACGCGGGAACGTACCGATTGATGCGGTTGTCGTGCGCCGTTATCATCCTGATGATCAGTGGACTGATCCGCATCGCGGCCGCCCAGGATAGTACTTGTCCAGCCACCCAACCGGCCGAGTTGACCGCTGAGAAGCCTTCCGTCAAGTCCATCATCCCCGCATTGCCGAACTATGGTGGCGACTTTTGGCACCGTGAGTTTCTGACCGGCGACTGGGGCGGTGCTCGCACAGACCTGGCGAAAAACGGGATTCTCTTTGATTTGGGCGTTACGCAGGTCCTGCAGGGTAATGCCCATGGCGGCAAAGATACCAGGAACGCGATTCGCTACTCGGGGTCGGCCGACTACACGATCAAGCTGGACACCGCGCGGATGGATCTCTGGCCCGGCGGACTTTTCGTCATCCGCGGCGAGACCCAGTTCGGTCAGAGCATCAACTCGAAAGTTGGGTCGATCCTGGCGCCCAACTACGACGCGCTCATACCCGTTCCCGACGAGAGCGGCATCACCACGCTCTCCGAGTTCTACTTCGCCCAGGCACTGTCCGAGAAGCTGATTGTGGCGGTCGGCAAACTGGATCTGACCACCGGGGATGCGAATATCTTCGCGCATGACGAGAAGACGCAGTTCCTGAATGCGGCCTTTCGGATCGACCCGGTGTTGTTCACGGCCGCCCCTTATACCACGATGGCCGTGAGCGTCACGGCGCTTCCGACCAAGTGGCTCACCATCAACTCCTTCGTCTGTGACAATGATCCCGACGGCGCGGCGACGTCCACCGGCTTCAACACGGCCTTTCACGGCCGGAACTGGCTGAGCGTCGGGCAGGAATACGACATCACCTGGAAGCCGTTCGGCCTGGAGGGCCACCAGCGGGCCGGATGGTTCTACACCACGAAGGACCTGACCCTGCTCGACCAGGACGTCCGCATTCGCCTTCCGCTCACGCTCACCATGCGGCTGCTCCGGCCGCGGCTCAGGCTGGTTCCGGGGCCGCTGCGGGCCGCCACACGGGCCCTCAAAATCACGAGAGATATAGGCAGAGACTTGGGCGACGTGGAGCGGGTCGCGGGTGACTGGGGATTCTACTACAACTTCGACCAGTACCTCTATACAAAACCTGGCGACCCCACGCAGGGCTTCGGTCCGTTCGGCCGGTTCGGGCTCTCCAGCGGCGAGGCCAATCCGTTCCATACCTTCTACAGCCTGGGCCTGGGCGGCAAAGGCCTGATCGACTCCCGGCCCAGGGATACCTACGGTGTCGGCTACTACTACTCGAACTTCAGCGACGAACTGCCGCCCATTCTCCACGTCAACGCCGAGCAGGGCGTGGAGGTCTTCTACAACATCGAAATCACGCCGTGGCTGCACATCACCCCCGATTTCCAGGTCATCGTGAACCCGGCCGGCGGGTTCCAGAATCGCGACGTGGCGCTGGTGTACGGGTTGCGGCTGCAGATGACGTTCTGAGGCTCGTACGGAGATCCGGGATGTTGCGTTCCTGGGCGACGCCCGGAGACTGTCCCAGCCATGGTTGAAGGTTGATCCCCTAAAGACGGCTCCCGCCTGCCCCAAGTTACTGAGCTGCGCTGATTCTCAGAAGTGTTTCGGCCGTGAATCGGCCCTGGCGCAAGTGGCAAGGGGGTCTGATAGTCTCTGAGGCCGTGTAGTCACGACTTTTTCGGAAAAACGGCCTTGGCGGGGTTCGCCAAGGCCGTTCTTGTCGCGCAACTCAGTAACTTGGGCTAGTCATCTTCATACCATCCACTTTTATCGCGGTGCGGAACTCCTATGCTTGTGATGCCTTCAGGGCCTGGTCGAGGTCGGCGATGATGTCCTGAACATCCTCAATGCCAACGGACAGCCTCACGAACTCCGGTGTTACACCAGTGGCGGCCTGTTCTTCCGTGGTTAGCTGCGAGTGCGTGGTGGAGGCCGGGTGGATCACCAGCGTCTTGGCGTCGCCGATGTTGGCTAGGTGGCTGGCGAGCTTGACGTTGTTGATGAACTTCACGGCCGCCGGCGCGCCGCCCTTGATGCCGAAGCCCACAATCGCGCCTTGCCCGTTGGGCAGATACTTCTTCGCGTTGGCGTGATGCGGGTGGCTTTCCAGTCCGGGGTAGGTCACCCACTGTATGGCCGGGTGCTTCTGAAGCCACCTGGCTACGGCCAGGGCATTCTCGCTGTGCCGCTGGAGACGCAGATGCAGCGTTTCGATGCCCAGCAACGTCAGGAACGCCCCAAACGGGCTCTGGCTGCCGCCAGTATCCCGCAGCCAGTGTGTGCGAATGTGGACAATGTAGGCGATGTTGCCAATGGGCTTGAGCGCCTCAGTGAAGACCACGCCGTGATAGGCCGGATCGGGTTCGGTGAACTCCGGCCACTTCCTGGGATTGTCTGCCCAGGGGAACTTACCACTGTCGACAATCGCTCCGCCAATGTGGACGCCATGGCCGCCGAGGAACTTCGTCGTCGAATACACGACGATGTCAACGCCGTGCTCGATCGGCCGAAGCAGGGGTGGCGGTGTGACCGTGTTGTCCACGATCACCGGCAGGCCAACCTTGTGGGCGGCATCGGTGATGGCGCGGAAATCAGGCACGTCGTTTTTCGGGTTGCCCAAACTCTCCAGGTAAACCGCCCGCGTGTTGGCGTCGGCCAGGGCGGCGATCTGCTCTGGATGGTCGGCGTCGAAGAACCGTACCTCGATACCAAGCTTCTTGAAGGTCTGCGTAAACAGCGTCCATGTTCCGCCGTAGAGGCTCTTGGAGGAGATGAAGTTCTGCCCACTGTGCGTGATGGTCAGGATGGCTGCAGTAATGGCCGCCTGCCCGGAGGCGAAGGCCAGGCCGGCCGCACCGCCGTCCAACGCGGCCAAACGCTTCTCCAGGACGTCGTTGGTCGGATTCATCAGCCGCGAGTAGATGTTGCCGAATTCCTTCAAGGCAAACAGGTTGGCGGCATGGTCGGTGCTGGTGAAGTTGTACGAAGCGGTGGCGTAGATCGGCACAGCCCGGGCGTGGGTCGTGGGATCATCAACTTGCCCCGCGTGCAATGCGAGTGTTCCGGTACGATAAGCGGTCGTCATTTCAATATTCCTTTCAATGTTTCAGACGGTAATGTGGGCAAAAAGCGCCGAAGACAGGTATCGCTCGCCGAAGCTGGGCAAGATGGCGACAATCACCTTGTCCTTGTTCTCCGGCCGCTGGGCCACGAGGCTTGCCGCCCGCAGCGCCGCGCCGCTGGAGATGCCCACGAACAGGCCCTCCTCCCTGGCCGCCCGGCGGGCATAATCGATAGCTTCGTCCTGGTCGATGGCCACGACCTCGTCGATGATTTTCAGGTTTAACACCTTGGGCACGAACCCGGCACCGATGCCCTGTATCTTGTGCGGTCCGGGCTTAAGTTCCGCTCCTGCGAGCGTCTGCGTGAGAACGGGGCTTTGGGCCGGCTCCACGGCAATCGCCTTGAACGAAGGCTTGCGGGCCTTGATGACCTCGCTGATGCCTGTGATCGTGCCGCCCGTACCCACGCCGCTGATGAGGATGTCCACCTTGCCGTCGGTATCGGTCCAGATTTCCTCCGCCGTCGTGCGGCGATGTATCTCCGGGTTGGCGGGATTCTCGAACTGCTGGGGCACGAAAACGTTCTTGTCCGAGGCTGAGATCTCCAATGCCTTCTCGACCGCACCCTTCATGCCCTTGGCCGCCGGCGTCAACACCAGTTCGGCCCCGAGGGCCTTGAGCACCTTGCGGCGCTCAAGGCTCATGGAGTCCGGCATGGTCAGAAGCAGCCGATACCCTCGCGCGGCCGCCACGAGTGCTAAAGCGATTCCAGTATTACCACTGGTCGGCTCGACGATGAGGGTCTTGTCGTTCAGTTTGCCCTCCCGCTCGGCTGCATCGATCATGGCCACGCCGATGCGATCCTTGACCGAAGCCAGCGGATTGTGGCTCTCGAGCTTGGCTAGCACCGTGGCGTTGTTGCCGGTGAGTTTGCGAACACGAACCAGCGGCGTTCGCCCGATTGTTCCTGTGATGTCCTGATATATGTTTGACATTAGGTAATTCCTCTTATGGGTCCAGTTCAGAGACCGACGATCCGAAACAAGGCTGCGCCGGAAAGTCCCCTGACCGCCATCTCGCTGATGGTCCAGATGATGTCATGGCTCGCTCCAGCATCAGAACTCGAACTTGAACTGGATGAACCAGGCGCCGTTCTCATCGCCGTTGACCAGGTTGCCCAGGCAGCCCCAGCCGGCTACGAGCGTGGCATGTTTGTTGATGATCCAACTCACGTCGATGGCATGCCAGTTGTCCTCCTGGCCGACGAGACCGGGGATATCGGAGTACTGGTTGGCCTTCTGGCGGAACTCGTAGGCCACCAGCAGCCAGTCGGTGGGCAGATAGGCGACGTTGCCTTCAAACGTGGGCTTGTATTCATCGCCAAAGCCCAGGAAGCCCAGGTTCGAGGCTTCGCTGAGCCTCAGGCCGCCGGTCACGATCAACGGACGATTCAGAGTCCAGTTGCCCACCAGCGTTTTGCTGGCGGTTAAGGTGAAGTCGATGCCCCAATCCCTGTCATAACCGATGTCTGACAGAGCGCCGCCAAGCTTGTTGTTGATGCCTTTGATGCCGTCGTTGACCTTAAAGTGCGTGCCGACCGTCAGAGCTGGCAACCATTTTGTGCCAAACGAATTCTCTTCCAGCAGCAGGCCTCGAATGTTGAAGTTGTGCAGCCAGATGTCGTGCCGCCCTATATCAACGCCTGTGGCATCCTTGATATCGCCGGGAAGCGTACCCAATCCGAGGCGGGTTGCCGCATATCCCAGTTCGATGCGGCCGAAGAGGTTCTCGGTGACCGTAAAGGCCTGCAGGTTCTTCCGGCCGGCCATGACGTTCGAGAATGCCACCGCCGGCAGCCCGAACCAGTTTCCCTTCCTGGGCGGATTGACCAGATAAGCCATCGGCGTGATGGCCCCGCCGCCGTAGCCTTCAATGGTGTGGAAGGGTAACGGCGGACCTTTTTCGGCGGGCGGCTCTTCCTTCTCCGCGACAACGAGCTCTATGGGTTCATTCGGCCGGTCGTTCTCAGACTGACTGGGACTCTCGTTTTCCCGGGTGGTCGGTTGTGATGCTGCCGTTGGCGGCCCGTTGGCCGCGTTCTCGGAGGCAGGCTTGCCTCCTTCATTCGCGGCAAATAACGAGTCAGTCAGGAGTGCAATGACCAGACTCGCAAACAGAATGCAAATGCGCACGGGTATCCCCTTCTTCCTGTTTGGTTGCGTGCCAAGTGGGACGAGTGTCAAAACGCTTCTTGCGGATTTACGTCAGCAACAGCGTCGACACCGTATGGGCACATGAGGGTTGCGACGCCAGGCGCGCCGCATGTGGGCGATGGGGTGCATGAGCGTCTTCCCCGCCGGTTCGGGCAGGAACGCCGTGCTGTGGAGATGTCTGATGTTCGTTGCGTTCATCAATTAACCTAGCGATATATCATCAACTCGGTCGAGTTAGTGTACTATCTGTCTCGACATTGTCAATAGAGAAAGTCGAGAATTTCCTCTTATACGGCGACAATCATCGTAAGTGCATGTGATATAATGACATAATATCGAAGTGCCAGGGCGTATTCAGCTTGCAAATTCACAGGCAATTTGCCACAATCCCAACTGTGCTAGTGAACTTTAGAGGGTGTTCCATGAGCATCAGTCAGAAGTGCCAATACGCCATTCGAGCATTGTTGGAGCTTGCCAAACGTTCCGGTCAGGCCCCGGTGCGAAGTGGCGAGATTGCCGCCCGCCAAGCCATTCCTCCGCGATTCCTGGAAAACATTCTCAATGAACTCAAGACCGCCGGCTTGGTGGAGGCAAGACGAGGCGCTCAAGGCGGTTTTATCCTTGCCTGTAAGCCGGAAGACCTGACGGTGGGCCGCGTCATCCGTCTCGTGGATGGCTCGCTCGATCCAGTCCGGTGCACAAAAGGATCAAACCGGTGCAACTGCCCGCTCAAGGATCGCTGTTCATTGCTCCAGTTGTGGGAGGAGGCCAAAGCTGCGGTGGAGGCCGTCTACGATCGGGCAACCTTCGCGGAACTGGCCAGAAGAGACAAGGCCGCGGACGACCGGGAGAAATTCGATTACTGCATCTGAGGTGATGCTGACATTCCACGCGCGATGGGGTGGAGAACGACCCGCTCAAGAGGCTGGCCGAGACGTTCGCGGTGAACCGGCTGGGGTTTCCGGCCGGTTTGCGGCGCTGGCTGTGCACGACCAACCTGATCGAGTTGCCCCATGCGGGCGCGCGGCTGCGCACCCGGCGGGTGACGAACTGGCAGAACGGCTCGATGGTGCTGCGTTGGGCGGCTTTGGCGCTGCTGACCGGAGAAGAACTTCCGGCGGATCATGGGCTGTGAGCAGCTCTGGATGCTCAAGGCGTATCTGGATGAAGACGTTGAGGACGTGCAGGAGGCACGCAGAGGCAAGAAGCGAGTTGGCCGCTGAAAGAAGGCGGGATAGCGTATGAGGTCGGAGCCGCCTTCAAACCTTCAACTGGCGGCTGGACACTCTCCGACGCCCATGCCGCGAATGACGGGCTGATAATTGACCGGGATTGGCTTGCGCTGGAGAAACCACTTGCCGAAACCGTCCTGCCGGAAGAGATCGGGGAGCACTTGTCCGATTGGGGGCGCCGAGCGTCTCGGGTTAACGTCGCAAGCCGGTCTCCAATTCGATCAAGGGTGAATCGCTCGTGCGGATCAATCCGATCCCGGGGTGGTCGAAGTCGATCGTGGTGTAGAGTGCAGCCGTCACCAGTACAGTCAGCGAGATCGTCATCGTCGGGCATCTCCGGCGGGTCAGACCGCAGCCGAAGCCGATGACTCCGATCGCCAGCGCAGAACAGAGGACCAGCAACCCCAGCACCACGGTGGGGAGGTGCACGTGCTCTGTCGCCACTCTGGTTGCATGAAGATCGATCACCTCATTCACGGGCGGAAGCACGACGACCATGGTTGCGGGCTTGGCGCGAACTCCCTCTTGTGCTGCTTTCCAGATCCGCTCGTGGAAGAGCCTGATTTCAGCCGCCGTCTCGGGCGACAGGCCATAACGGAGGTGTGTTGAGACCCGGATTCGGTGTGTGAGGTAGTCCGCCAGGGCTGTGCGCAATTCCGACTGCCAGGGCTCGTCCAGCAGCTCGGCCCTGAGACAGGCCGTGCCGATGGCATTGGCTTCCTGAATGATCAGGCGCTGCCGTTCCATGTATCTGGAAGCCGCCCCGCCAAAGCTGAAAGCGAGCAGCAGGCCGAGGAGACCGAGCGCAGCGCCCTGAACCGCGCCGATCTGACTGCCGCCGGCTGCGTCGCCCGCGGTGGTTGCGGCGCGGCGGCCTCCGCGAAATCCCGCTTCCAGGCATGCCAGCAGCAGAAGCAGGATTGCAACCGCGAATCCGATTTCCAACATCGTCGAGGACCATTGAACCTTTCTGCCTGCAGAGCTCCCCTCGACCGGCACGTGGCCTGCGTTCCTCCGATGCCGCATCATAGGCCCGACGCACGTCTCGGGTAGTAATCGGTCATTTCAGCTCGATTGGCTTGTCGCTGTCGGCGGCGCGGGTGTTCCGGATCCACGCGACCGTTCTATTGCACGGCTTCCGTCAGCTTGTTCATCACCTCGTCAAGGTTGAAACTGGCCGCCTTCTGCCGCTGCGGGTACTCCTTGAACGTCATCAGGAACTCCCCGACGTAGTCCTGGGCCGGCACCAGCAGGAACGCATGGTCGAGCAGCCAGTCGTAATAGGTGTTGGACGTGATGTCCGCCCGCTCGTACGGGTCGGTGCGCAGGTTGAACATCTTCGGGAGGCGAAGGTTGACGAACGGCTCTGCCCAGATCCGCAGCGTTCCGGGCACACGCTGTTCCATGAACACCAGTTTCCAGTTGTCGAAGCGCAGGGCGGTCACCTGCTGATCGTCGTTGCAGTAGATGAACGACTCCCGCGGCGGTTTCTCCGCCTGCCCGGTGAGGTACGGCACGAGGCTGTACCCGTCGAGGTGGACCCTGTAGGTCATATCCCCGACCTGGTAGCCCTTGAGCAGCTTCTCCTTGACCTGGTCGTCCCCGGCCATGGCGAGGATGGTGGGCAGCCAGTCGTGATGGGCGATGATCTCGTTCGAGACGCTGCCCGGCTTGATCTTCCCCGGCCACCGCACTATGCACGGCACCCGGTAGGCGCCTTCCCAGTTCGAGTTCTTCTCGTTGCGGAAGGGCGTCATGGCCGCGTCCGGCCACGTGTTCATGTGCGGACCGTTGTCGGTCGAGTACATGACGAACGTGTTGTCCGCGATACCGGCGTCGTCAATCGCCTTGAGCACCGTGCCGACGTTCCTGTCGTGGTCGATCATGGCGTCGTGATATTCACTCTGCCAGCGGCCGGACTGGCCCCGGCTCTCTGGCTTGACGTGGGTGCGGACATGCATGTGGGTGAAGTTGACCCAGACGAAGAACGGCTTGCCGGCCTTGGCCTGACGTTGGATAAAGTCAGCCGCGCGGTCGGCGATGTCGTCATCGATGGTCTCCATGCGCTTCCTGGTGAGCGGTCCGGTGTCTTTGATGATCTGTTTGCCGATCTTTCCGAACCGTGGGTCCACTGTCTCATCAACCTTGTCCGTGGCTTTGGCATCCAGGACGCCGCGGGGGCCGTACTTCGCACGGAAAGCCGGATCCTTGGGATAGTCCGGATGTTCAGGCTCTTCCTCGGCATTGAGGTGGTACAGATTGCCGTAGAACTCATCGAACCCGTGGACGGTAGGCAGGAACTCGTTGCGGTCACCGAGGTGGTTTTTGCCGATCTGACCCGTCGCATAACCGAGCGGCTTGAGCAGTTCCGCAATCGTGGGGTCTTCCTTGCGCAGCCCCAACGTCGCTCCCGGCAGGCCGACCTTGGTGAGACCAGTCCGCAGCCCGTGTTGGCCGGTAATCAGCGATGCCCGGCCCGCCGTGCAGCTCTGCTCGCCGTAGTAGTCGGTGAACATCATGCCCTGCTCCGCAAGCCGGTCGATATTCGGCGTCCAGTAGCCCATCAGGCCTCGCGTATAGGCGCTGATGTTCGACTGACCGATATCGTCGCCCCAGATGATGACGAAGTTCGGCTTCTTCTGCTGAGCTTTTACAGCGTCGGCCAGGCAGACGAAGCTGCCGGCCGCGGCCAGCAGGCCCAGCATGCAACCGCGTAGTGCTTTCATCACACGATCTCCTTTTAATGAGCTCAGTGACGGGGGTGTCACGGGACTTCCGATCCACTACCTTTGCGTGCGTATGTGTCCGCGTCAGCGTGCGGGAAACACGGTCTTCCAATCGTTCTTCATGTCAACGACGGTCCAGCCGCGGCGCTGTGCCTCGTCAAGTGCCTTGTCGAGCCGGCCGACATCCGACTGGCGGTCGTACGCGTACTCGCGCTCGGCGTCGGTATGGTGCACGATCAGCCCGAAACGCGGGCCATCACCGGTGGTCGTGTACTGCAGCATCTGAAGATCGCCGTCGGAATTGCCGAAAGCCATGACCGGCCGTCGGCCGATCATCTGGTGAATGCCGACCGGCTTGCCCGGGCCGTCGTCGATGAGGTCCACCTCAGGCAGCTTCACCAGCACGGGCTTGCCTTCGCGCATTTCGAACTTGAGTTTCCCGCGGCTGCCGACTACCTGCTCGGGCGGGATGCCGTAGACTCGGCCGACCCATGGCCTCATGAATTCCACCCCGCCGCCGGAGACGATGTACGTTTTGAATCCGCTGGACCGCAGGTATGCAAGCAGTTCGAGCATGGGCTGATAGATCATCTGGGTGTACAACCGGCCGGTCTTGGGGTGCCTAGCCGTTGTGATCCAGTCTGTGACGATCTTCTCGAACTCGTCGGCGGTCATGCCGGCATGTGTCGCGGCCATGATCTCAAGCAGGCCCTTCTCCCCGCCGGCGATGAGCCCTTTGGGATCACCGGCCAGAACAGATCTAAATGGCTCCCTCTCCTTCCAGTCCGGATGCCGCGGGGCCATGGTTTGGATGCGATCAGCTGCGAAGAGGAACTGGAAGTACATGGGCTGTTCGCACCAGAGCGTGCCGTCGTTGTCGAAGACGGCGATGCGTTCAGCCGGCTTCACGAAGTCCGGACTTCCTTCGGCCGTTACGCGGGCGACGAAGTCTGCGATCGATTTCTTGGCCGGGCCTTCATTCCACGAGGGGAGCAGATCTTGCGCCCGTACCAGAGCCGGGACAAACAGCACGACGGCGGCGACGCGCGCGGAATGTCGGATCATTCCATGCCTCCTTTGGTTTTCACGCACCGGAAGCCGATGTGGTTACTGCCCGTGCTGGCCTCGCCTTTGCCCCGGGTCCCGACCATGTAACGCGTGCAATACTGGTCAGTGCACAAAAACGAGCCGCCGCGCTGCACGCGCTTCTTCTCGCCCGGCTCGGCCGGGTCCCACGGCGCCGCCGGCCCCTGTGGGTTGCGGATGACACCGCCGGCTGACGCGAGCTGCGCATAGGCGTCGGCCCGATACCAGTCGCTGCACCACTCCCACACGTTGCCTGCAATGTCGTAGAGGCCATAGCTATTCGGCGGGAACTGTGCCACGGGCGCGATGCCCGCAAAGCCGTCCTGGCCCTCATCTTTCAGCGGGAACCGGCCCTGGAACGTGTTGGCCATGTGCTTGCCGCCGGGACGAAACTCATTGCCCCAGGCGAAGATCTGGCCGGTCAGGCCCCCGCGCGCGGCGAATTCCCACTCGGCCTCGGTGGGCAGGCGCTTGCCGGCCCATTTCGCATACGCCACCGCATCGTCATAGGCGATGTGAACCACCGGGTAGTTGCCGCGGCCCTCAATGGAACTGCCCGGCCCTTCCGGGTGCCGCCAGTCGGCCCCTTTCTGGTAGCGCCACCAGCGGTAATGATCAGTCAACGGCACCGGGGCAGGCGTGGGCGTGAACACGGTCGAGCCGGCCACCAGATTCTCCGGCGGCGCGCCGGGGAACTCCTCGGCCGTGGGCGTGCGCTCAGCGATCGTCACATAGCCGGTGGCTTTGACGAACTTGTCGAATTGCCCGTTGGTTACCTCGGTGGCGTCCATCCAGAAGCCATCAACATAGACGCGGCGGATGGGCTGTGCGTCGCGGGTCACGCCCGGCAGGGAACAGAACCCTTCGCAGAGGCTGTCCGAGCCCATGGAAAACTCGCCGCCGGGGATCCACACCATGCCCGCCGGGGCGGGGCCGGGAGGTGGCGCGGTGTTCGGGATCGTCGCCGCGAATACAGATAATGACGAGGTCACAGGGGAAGCGAGCTCGTGTGATGAGCCCGCCAAATCAGACTGCACCAGTTTGAAGGCCATGATGGCAGAGATCCCGCCTGCCAGCATCATGGCAATTCCCCATCCCCACGCCACGCGCCGGCGGGCTGGCACAACGGCTTTGGCTGCAGATGGCCACGTGTTCATATTTCGCCCGCATCTGGACAACCGAACTGGCGAAGGTTTACGGGAATGATATGCACGCTGCAGAACGGGGGTACAGGCCGGGATATCCCGTGGAGGGATCAACGAACCGCTGAGCCAACTTAGCCACGATCTCTACAGGAGTACCCGAATTCGAGGGGCTGCCCCAACTGAGCCGGCTTCGTCCCACGGACTGCTGAGAATGCCAGCTTCCCAAGCCGGCTTTGTGTTTTTGTGTGCTTCCCGATTTCGGCGAGGCGCCTTGTAGGCACGACTGTTCAGTTGAATGCTGCGCGGGAGAATGCTGGCGTCAAGAACGATTCTCATCCGCCGCGGGCCGCGTAAATGCTCCCGCGGCTGTCATCCGCGACAGAACCGCGACGGGGATGGCTTTGTGGCCAGGCGTCGAAACGGCCGATCCACTCCTCAGCGGTCTCTTCGGTATAGTATCGTCACCGCCTGTGCTTCTTGCGCCGCTGGCGCTTTTCCTTGCGGGTTTCCCTGCGTTTCTGGCTCATGGTGCTGCCGCCCTTGAGGCGGGGCATGATGCCGCCGGCGGCCATTTTCGCGAACTGGGCGGCGCTGCGCAGCCGGTCCATCATCGACATGTTGCTCATGACCTTCATCATGTCGCGGACCTGGGTGAAGCTCTTGATCAGTCCGGAGACGTCCTTGGGGTCGGTGCCTGAGCCCTTGGCGATCCGGCGGCGGCGCGAGGCCTCGATGATCTCCGGATTGCGGCGCTCCTTGGGGGTCATCGACTGGATGATGGCCTCGAAGCGATCCAGTTCGCGATCATCCACCTCCAGGCCGTCGACCTGCGTGGACATGCCGGGGATCAGCTTCATGATGTCCTTCATGGAGCCCATCGACTTCATTTTGTTCATCTGGGCCATGAAGTCGTCCAGCGTCATGCCGCTGGCCATCTTCTTCTGAAGCTTCTCGGCTTCCTTGGCGTCGAACTGCTGCTGGGCCTTCTCGACCAGCGTGACCACGTCGCCCATGCCGAGAATTCGACCGGCCATGCGGTCGGCGTGGAATTCCTCCAGCGCTTCCAGTTTCTCGCCGGTACCGATGAACTTGATCGGCTTGCCGGTGATCATCTTGGCGGAGAGGGCTGCGCCGCCGCGGGTGTCGGAGTCGAACTTGGTGAGGATCAGGCCGTCGAGCTCGAGCCGTTCGTTGAAGCGCTTGGCCGTGTTGACCGCGTCCTGGCCGGTCATGGCGTCGATGACCAGGAAGACTTGGTGCGGCTGAGTGGCCTGCTCGACCTGATGGATCTCGTTCATGAGCTCGTCGTCGATAGCCAGGCGGCCGGCCGTATCCAGAATGACCACGTCGCGGTCGGTCTTGCGGGCATGGAGGACGCCGTTACGGCAGACCTTCACCGGGTTCTGCTCGCCACGTTCGGCGTAGACGGGTACGCCAACCTGACCGCCGATTACTTCAAGCTGGTCGATAGCCGCCGGGCGCTTAAGGTCGGCCGCGACCATCAGCGGGCGCTTGCCGCGGCTCATGATGAGCTTGGCCAGCTTGCCGCAGGTGGTGGTCTTGCCGGAGCCCTGCAGGCCGGCCATGAGGATGACCGTCGGTCCGGGGGTTACATAGGGGATGCGCGGGTCTACCGGGCCCATGAGCTGAACCAGCTCGTCATGGACGATTTTGATGAGCACCTGGTCGGGGTGGAGGGTTTTGATCACCTCCGCGCCGAGGGCCTTTTTCATGACCTCATCGGTGAACTGCTTGACCACGCTGACGTGGACGTCGGCTTCCAGCAGGGCGGTGCGGACCTCTCGCAGGGCCTCGGCCACGTTCTCTTCAGTGATCCTGCCCCGGCCACGAATGCGCCGGAAAACATCCCCGAAACGTTCTGTTAGTGCTTCAAACATCAGTATACCTGAAACTTAGGTCGTCGTACGGGACTCGTCCCCCTCCCGCAACAGGCCCAATTATAGCGTGGCGGGGCTGACACCGGGAACAGGCGGGGGGGGAAGGGGGGGCGTGACAGCTTCGGCAGGCTCGGCTCCGTTCGATATTCAGCCCCGTTATGGGGCTTTCCGCCGAAGGCGGCTTCGGGCCGGCCACCCGACTCGGGGGTGTGGCCCACCTCTTCAAGAGGTAGGTTCACGATTTGGACAACCGATGAGGGTGCCGACGGCATCAACCGCAAGCCCAGCTGAAGCCGGAGTGCGTCTGAGGCTGGAGAAGTGTCTGTCGCTCAGGTAGTCGCCAGTGGCCCCGAGAGGGGCCGGGTGAGAGTGGCCACCAGTGGAGCGAAGCGGAACTGGTGGTTGCGAGTGCCCGGCGCACAAGTCCCCGCCCCGGCCGGGCCGGGTACCCGGCGAAAGCTGGGTGCCGGCCGTTTTACAGGCAAAACGGCCCGGTACGGAGCCCGGCCGCTACAGAAAATGGCCCACTTTGCACTGCAGGGCTTCGCCATGGCCGCCTATTCTTCGGCGGCGATCACGTCTTTGTAAGTCTCCCGACGGCGGATGGTGCGGAATTCTCCGCCTTCGACCAGCACCTCTGCGGCGTTGGGCCGGGAGTTGTAGTGGCTGGCCATCGCGAAGCCGTACGCGCCGGCCGTGAAGACTGCAATCAGGTCGCCGCGCTTCACCGGCGGCAGCAACCGGCCTTTACCCAGAAAATCGCCCGACTCGCACACCGGCCCGACGATATCCACCTCGCTGGTGCCGGGGAAATTCAGACCGCGCCAGCGTTGCGAGGGAACGAACCCCGGGCCCGGGTTCGCCGGCCAGATAAAGTGATACGCATCGTACAGGGCCGGGCGGATAAGCTCGGTCATGGAGCCGTCCACGATGACAAAGTGCTTGTCGCCGCCGCGCTTCACGTAGAGCGTACGGGCCAGCAGGATACCTGCGTTGGCCGCGATGGAACGCCCCGGCTCCAGGATCACCTTGAGGCCCTGGTTGCGCAGCAGGGGTACGATCTGTTCGGCATAGGCCGTGGCCGGTGGAGAATCGCTGCCTTCGTAGTTGGCCCGGAATCCGCCGCCGATGTCGAGCGTATCGATCTGGTAGCCCTCATCGCGCAGGGCCTTGATGAGTTCAAGAGTCTTGGTGATGGCTTCGGAGTAAGCCTCAATGTTATTCACCGGTGAGCCGATGTGCAGGTGGATGCCGCAAAGCTGCACGTGGGTGCTCCGGCCAAATTCCTGGAAGACTTTTCGGGCCCGTTCGAGGTCCACGCCGAACTTGGATTCGCGCTTGCCGGTGGCGGTGTGGCGGTGGGTCTTGGGATCCACGTCCGGGTTGACCCGCAGGGCGGCACGGACGGTTTGCCCTTTCCGCCCGGCCAGCTCGATCAGGTTGGCCAGCTCGGCCTCGGACTCGATGTTGAACAGGCCGATTCTGGCGTCGATGGCCTCGTTGATCTCCGCGTCGGTCTTGCCCACGCCGGCGTAGGTGATCTTGGCGGGTTCGGCCCCGGCCTTAAGGGCCCGGTAGAGCTCGCCGCCGCTGACCACATCCATCCCCGCCCCCATCCCCACCAGCAGCCGGAGGATGTGGAGATTGCTGCAACTCTTGATGGAATAACAGATCGTGGGATTGAGCTCGCGGAAAGCGGAAACGAACTTGTTGTAGTGATCGCGGAAGGTGGCCGCTGAATAGATGTAAGTGGGCGTTCCCACGGCGTCCGCGATCCGGCGGACAGGGACATCCTCGCAATACAGCTCGCCTTCCCGGTAAATGAAGTTATCCATGATCCAACCTGTCGTATTGTAAGCGCCAAAACAGGCTGTGATTACACACGATCTGAGGGTGGGAATCAATGGATCGAGGGTTCAGGGGTTAGGGTTCGGGGTTCAGGGTTCAGGGA
>JAAXZI010000069.1 GCA_012719955.1 Phycisphaerae bacterium
CCCCCGGCCTGACTCGCCCTGAAACCCTCATCGCCACCTTCCTCCTGGCCCTGCTTCTGTTCGTAACCGCCCAGGGCGTCGAGCACGTCCGCAACCAGCTCAAGACCGCCCGCACCTGGGAAGTGCTCGCCCGGCTGGACGAGGCCCTGCTGGCCTATCATGCCGCGACCAGGGCCTGGCCGGAGACCCCCGGCTTTGACCTCGCCGGAGGAGAGGGAAAAGGCGGCGACAAGGGGACAAGGAGACAAGAGGATAAGGGACGGCCAGACCGAGGGATAGGGGAAGCCGACAGCATGGACGAGGAACCAAAAACGCAGGACCAGGAACCAGGGACGAAGGACCATGAGGTCAAGACCGCCGAGTGGGTCGTGACCGCCCTGCGCGCCGTGCCGGCTTCCCGCGCGATCCTGGAACACATTGAAGCCACCGCCCCGGCCTCACCCTCGCGAGGTCCGCTTCGCGACGCCTGGGGCGTTCCTCTGCGTTGCCTCACCTCCGCCAGCCCCTCCAGCGCGGATCGTCAAGCCGTCGTCGCCCACGGCGGCCGGCCCATTTTCATCAGCGTCGGCCCCAACCCGGAAATCGGCCTGCGCACCGATGGCATGCCCCGATAGGCTTGAACGAAGAACAAGTGGCATATGGCCCGGTCAGGGGAATAAGAGAGCTTTGCGCCGCCGGGACCGGCATCCGCTCGCACGCCCGGGTTTACCTTGGGTACGGCAATGCTTTGTGGCGGGGTGACGCGGGTCCTCGGAGGGCGTGCATCTTGCACGCCTTCGAGGCGGGCAGGATGCCCGCCCCCCTGATGCGCCCGGCCGCTTCACCATGATCCTTTGCCAGACCCTTTGCCTTCCTCTGTTCCAGCCCGGCTCTTTTACACCTCAGCCGCGAAAGGTATAATACGTTTCAGTTTTGCCTCTCGCGCATCCGATCGTCTGATAACAGCACTCAGTTCTACCAGGCGCTGCAGGTGGGAATGGGAAAAGGGGCATCCGAAATGCAAAGACCGGCAGGTCGCACAAGCACAGCAGGGATAACGCTTCTGGTTTGTCTGCTGGGCATAACCACTTCGCCGGTGAACGGCCAGTGCTCCTTCGGATGGAAGTCCGGCGGCTTCACCATCGCTTTAGACGAGGCGGTCCAGGCCTTGACCGTCTATGACGGAAGACTGATTGCCGGCGGCTGGTTCACGAATGCCGGCGGCGTCGAAGCTCCCGGCATCGCAAGCTGGAACGGCGCCGCGTGGTCCTCGTTGGGCGCGGGTGCGGACAACGGCGTCGACTTCGGCGTGTACGCCTTGATCGCTCATGACGGCAAGCTGTATGCGGGCGGCGATTTCACGATGGCAGGTTCGACCCCTGCGAACGCCGTCGCCATGTGGGACGGCGCCTCCTGGTCTCCGCTGGGCACCGGCATCGGGAACGGTTTCAACACCGTCTGGGCGCTGGCCATCTACAATAACCAATTGATCGCGGCCGGAGATTTCACCACCGCCGGCGGTGTGTCCGCGAACCGGATTGCCAGGTGGGACGGCAAGGCATGGTGGCCGCTGGGTACCGGTGTTTCCGGCACGGTTTATGCTCTTGCCGTCTACAACAACGAGTTGATCGTCGCCGGTAACTTCACCACGGCTGGCGGCCTTCTTGTCAACCGCATTGCGCGATGGAATGGCATCGCCTGGTCACCTCTGGGCGGCGGCATGAACAGCACCGTGAGCGCCCTGGCCGTCTACAACAATGACCTGATCGCCGGAGGGCGATTCACCACCGCCGGGAGCACCAATGCCAATCGTGTGGCCAAGTGGAATGGCTTTGCGTGGTCGGCCCTCGGTAGTGGCATGGCCGGCAGCGGCAATGTCGAGGTAACGGCCCTCACGGTTCATGACCACGCGTTGATTGCCGGGGGCGAATTCACTTCCGCGGGTGGAGTCAACGCCAGCCATATCGCCCGCTGGAATGGCACCTCCTGGTCCGCACTGGGCACCGGCATCAGCCGTATTTCCGACTCGCCCGCCGTGTATGCCCTGGCCACCTTCCGTGGCGATCTGGTCGCGGGGGGCGCTTTCGACTTCGCGGGCGGCCAGTTGTCGTTCAACTGGGCGCGCTGGGGGGCCTTGGGGCCCTTCCTGGCCACCGACTTCAACCAGGATTGCCGTGTCGACGCCGATGACTTGGCCATGTTCGAGGCGTGCTCGGCCGGACCGGCCGTGCCCTATCCGGATGCCTCTGCCGGCTGCACGCTGACCGCCGACCCAGCCGGTTACATTCCAGCCGACTTCGACAAAGATCACGACGTTGACCAGGACGACTTCGGCATCTTCCAGCGCTGCTACGCCAGCGAAAACCTCGCCGCCGACCCCACCTGTCAGAATTAAGTGATCGCGCGATGGAGAGACAACAAGGAGCACGACTTGTGTGCCACGGTTCTTGAGCCGTGCATTCTCGAGCCATGCATGGACGACCCTGACCTCCCGCACTACTCCGGAGCATCCAGGCCCAGGCAAGCTCTCCGCACCTCCGCGTCAGTCTGTGCCTCTCGCCCGGGCCAGCCCCTTACCCC
>JAAXZI010000070.1 GCA_012719955.1 Phycisphaerae bacterium
CTCTTGGTGGCAATCACATCCAGTGACAAGGGCATGCCCACCTGCAGATGCAACGTGGCCGGGAAGCTGGCCCCCGCCGCGTCGCTGACCGTGCAGGTCAGCCGGTAGGTACCGGCGTTGGCCGGCGCGGTGAAGGTCGGGGCCGGGACATCGACAGCACTCAGCGCTGTGGTGGCATCATCACCGGCCGGATCCAGCACGCTCCAGGCGTAGCTGTACGGAGAGGTACCTCCGTTAACTGTGACATTCAGCGCCGTGGTCTGACCGGAAGGCAGACTCTGCTTGACCGCAGTAATCGACGCCGACAGGCCCATGCCCACGGTGATGCTTACCGAATCGCTGAAGGTCGCCCCCGCCGTGTCGGTCACCGTGCAGGTGAAACGATAGGCGCCCGGGGTGGCCGGGGCGGTGAAGGTTGGGCTGGCAACGCTCACGCTGCTCAAGGTGGCAGCCGCATCCGCGCCTGAAGGATCAACTGCCGTCCAAGCGTAGCTGTAGGGCGCTGTACCACCATTGGCTATGGCCAACAGAGAGGTCGTCCCACCGGCGGCCGGAAGGCTGCTCTTGGTGGCGATCACATCCAGTGACAAGGGCATGCCCACCTGCAGATGCAGCGTGGCCGGGAAGCTGGCCCCCGCCGCGTCGCTCACCGTGCAGGTCAGCCGGTAGGTGCCCGCACCGGCCGGGGCGGTGAAGGTTGGGTCGGGAACGTTGGTAGCGCTCAGCGCCGCAGTGGCATCATCACCGGCCGGATCCAGCACGTTCCAGGCGTAGCTGTACGGAGAGGTACCGCCGTTAACTGTGACATTCAGCGCTGTTGTCTGGCCGGAAGGCAGACTCTGCTTAACCGCAGTAATCGACGCCGACAGGCCCATGCCCACGGTGATGCTTACCGAATCGCTGAAGGTCGCCCCCGCCGCGTCGGTGACCGTGCAGGTGAAGCGATAGGTGCCTGGTATGGCCGGAGCGGTGAAGGTCGGGCTCGCTACGTCGGTGGCACTTAGGGCCGCAACAGCATCACCACCCGAAGGATCAATAGCAGTCCAGGCATAGCTGTAAGGCGCGGTGCCCCCGTTGGCTACGGCCAGCAGTGAGGCCGTCCCACCGGCCGCCGGAATACTGCTCTTCGTGGCCAGCGCATCCAGCGACAACGGCATGCCCACGGAGATGATGAGCGAATCGGTGAACCGCTTGAGCACGGAGTCGGTGACGGTACAGGCAATTCGATAGACGCCGATACCTGGCGCGGTGAAGATCGGTCCGGGGATGGTCGGATCGTCCAGTGCCGTGTCGATCAGCTCTCCGCCAGGCCCGATGACCGCCCATTCGTAGATGACAGGCGGCACACCGCCCAGTACCACTGCGGTGAGGCCCGCCTGCGTGCCCGGAGCCGCAAGGGATGGATGGGTCGTGCTCACATCCACCGAGAGGCCCTGGTCGAGGCCGCCGCCCACGACCAGGCTGGTGGAGAGGACCGCCACAAAGCCGGCCGCATCGGTCACGGTGCAGGTGAAAGTAAATGTGCCGGTCAGCAACGAGCTGGTAAACGTCGGCGTGGCGATGAAAATGTCGTCCAGGCGTTCATTTTCAATCTGGCCCAGGGGATTGCGCACGCTCCACACGAATTGATACGGCGGAATACCACCGCGCGCATCAGCGGCCAGGTGAGCCTGTCCGCCGCCGGCGATCACGTCGGTTCGGTCGCAGGTGACGTCCAGGGTCACGGGTTGACCGACAATGAACAGCAGCGCATCTTCGATCTGCTGGCCGACGGCATCGGTCACGACACAGGAGGCGCGATAGATGCCGCTCATCGGTCCGCTGGTGAATGTGGGATTGGCAGCGGTGGGATCATCCAGGAAGCTATTGTCGATCTCGCCGTCGGGGGCCACCAGTGTCCAGGCATACGTGAAGGGGGCAATTCCGCCCGTGACGTTGCTGAACAGATGGGCGGTGCCGTCAGGACCACCGTTGGCCGGTATCTGAACGCGATCCATGGTCACGGTCACGCTCAGCAGGCTGTGCACAACAATCTTGACCGAATCACTGGCGGACATGCCGGTGGAGTCGGTAATTGTGCAGGCAACCCGGTAGGCGCCCAGCACGTTGGAGCTCTGGAAAACGCGCGTATTCGGAGAAGAGCCGGTCAGTCGGTCGGGCGCGAGTTCGCCGTTCGGATCGATGACAACCCAGGTGTAGGTGTAAGGAGGCGATCCGCCAATGGCCTCGGCGGTGATGGTGGCCTGGCCATTGGGCCCGCCGCCGCTGGTAACCCAATCAGAGCTGGGATCAATTCCTCCCGGCTGAGCACCATGGGCGGTACTCACCGTGACTTCGGCCGACAGTTGCTGGCCGACCACCAGCACAAGGGAATCCACAGCGACCTGGCCGAGGGCGTCGGTCACCTCGCAAACGAGTCGATAAGTGCCCGGCAGATTGTTACTGGTGAAGACAGGCGACGGGCACTGGAAATCATCCAGCAGGTCGGCGGCATCCTGGCCCATGGGATCGAGCACGGTCCAGCGATGGGTATAAGGGGGCGTACCGCCCACAACAATGCTGGACAGCGAAGCCTTTCCGGTGCTGCCGCCCTCGGCGGAAATGCGCTGGCGATCGGTCAGGACGCTGATGGAGAGCTGCTGATCGACCAGGATAAGCATCGAGGCCACCACTTCCTGGCCACGATCATCGACGACGGTGCAGACGGCGCGGTACGTTCCCGTCTGGGCCGGGCTGGTGAACAAGGGAGTTTTCGAGGTCGGATCGTCGAGCCAGTCGCCCTTGAGACCGTCCGGCCCGAACATGGACCAGGAATAGGTATATGGGGCGGACCCTCCGGAGACGTCGGCAACCAACAGAGCCTGGCCCACGAGTCCCCCGCCGGGGGTAACAACCGGCCGGTTGGATGAGAGATTCACGGACAGGAGGCGGTTGACGACTACCTGAGCCGTTTGGGAGGCAATCGCGCCGGTTGCGTCCTTCACCGTGCAGGTGATCCGGTAGGTGCCCAGTTCCGACCCACTGGTGAAGACGCGCGAGGCATTGGCGCTGCCGGTGAGGCGATCGTCGCAACGGACGTCGTCGGGACCGAGCACACTCCACTCATAGGTATAAGGCGGCGAACCGCCCCAGATTTCGGCCGTGATCGTGGACTGGCCGTTGCTCCCCCCACCGTTCGGCACGACCTGACGGTCCACGCTCAGAGAGATGCCCAGGTCTTGACTGACGTAGATGATGGCAGAATCGGTGACAAACCGGAGCAGTGAGTCGGTGACCCGGCAAGTCAGAAGATAAGGGCCGATCAAGGGACCGGGGTGAAAAACCGGATCGCTGGCATGCCGATTGTCAAGGAGATCGTCGCGATTCTGGCCCATCGGATCCTTGACCGACCAGATGATGACATACGGAGGCTGGCCGCCGGAAACATTGGCATGAAGCGTGGTGGTCTGGCTGGTGATGGCTTCAGGGTCGGCCGCGCTCATTCTCAGGCGATCGGCCTGAACGTCGATGGCCAGCTCCTCCTGGCGGGGTGTGCAGGCCATTGGCAGCACAAGGGAAGCAGCAAGCCATGCCGCCCAGTACCCATGCCGATAACGGCGTGTTCTACCGTCAGTGGTCGGCGCGGCGGGGCGTGTTCCAGCGATCGTGAGTCCGTTCCTCATCTGCGTACACCCAATTGCTCCCTGGCATTCTGAGGGACACTCACCAGAGTTATCGGTTATCGAGCGGTATGAAGTGATTTATTTGCCCTCTGGGAGAGGCGCGCAGGACCGATAATCACGCAAGATCGGCGAATGGACGACCGATATTCCCGGCATCCACCCGGCCAACAGCGGTTCACCTTGCATGGCCCCGGGAATTTGGCATTCGGGGTCCCTTCAACCTGCCGATAACGATCCGGACATGGCGTAAATATTCGTGTGCTTCGATTTTCCTCCCGCAGGGTCTATATCGTATGTTTGGAACGGCTTCCGCGTCGCCGAGGTTGTGGCCGGCGGAAGACAGTCAAACCCAGGGGGAAACATCGATGCACCACCTGAGTAAGCGAGCGGAGAAAATTCTGGCTCTGGCCCGCGAGGTGGCTCGCGAGTACGGGCAGGGATTTGTAGGGACGGAACACCTGTTGCTGGCGATCATTCGGGAGGGTTCCGGGCTGGGGGCACGGATCCTGCTGGAGCATGACGCCGACGAGGAAAAGGTCAAGGCGCGAATCGCCGAAATCACCAAAGACCGCCTGCAGGAGACCTGGGTACTCGGACGGCTGCCGGGCACGCGTCATTATCGCGACGTACTCAGCAAGGCGGCCGAGGCGGCCCGGGGGCGAGGCAACTGGCAGATCTGCTCCGTGCATCTGCTTATGGCCCTGTTGTCGGAGCGCGATTCGACAGCGTACCGCGTGTTGCGGGCCCTGGGAGTGACGGAGGACAGAGTTCGGCGAGCCATCGTAAGGGAGGTGTCAGCGCACGTGAGCTGACAGGCGCTTTCCGAAGGGGGAAGGGAGCGTCTGCGCAGAAGGCGGCAAAGGACTCGAAGACTGCCTCAGTCTTCACTCCTTTGACTGCCTTCTGTTCGTTTGGGGCCCATGCTGACCACCTCGCGTGAGCCATTCCCCGGCCAGCTCGTCGCGCAGGAGAAGCTGCCGTGCCGGGACACAGAGCCGGCCCGACGATGTACGATCGCAAGGCGGAGAACCGCGGCCCCGGCCTGCAGAGGCAACAAGAGGGATAAGCCTCTTCCGGACAGGCGGGCTGTCCTTCCGTGCCCCGCTGAGCGCAAGATCTCTCTCAGGTGGCGGTGGGTTGTGGACCTTGCTCCCACCGGCGGGCCACGAACCAGCACAGAGTCAGCGTGGGGATCGGGCCCGTGAAAGGAATCAGGGCCTCGACCGTGGCCACCTGGCGGAGGGCCTTGAGGTTCAGGCGGTCGAGAATGATCCAGGTAAGCGGCGCCGCCAGCACATCCAGACTCATGTCCAGCAGGTCCAGGGCGACCACCAGGCCCAGCGGTACGCAGCGCAGCGTCTGAAAAAAGCCCGCCTCCGAGGGGACGTTCAACCGGCGCAACCGATGATAGAGCAGGGCCAACAGGAGTAACCCGAGCAGGAAAGCGACGCCGGACACAATCAGGATAATCCTTAGAATTTCCATGGCGACCTCCGCGATTTTCCCTTCCGCGTCGGGCAATCACCTTATTTGCAGACGCAAAAACAGCCCCGAGGCGCGCCCCCTGCCACTTAAAGGCCTGATTCTCAAATACTTATGAAGTAGTACCCAAGGGGTAGCAATACTTTGTGACACTTGGTACGATGTTGGACAGCGAGGACCAACATCATGAACCTGACCTACTACACGAATTACTCGCTTCGAGTAATGATCTACCTGGGATTGCATTCTACATCTCTGGCTTCCATCACTCAGATCAGTGAGGCGTTCGGGATCTCCCGAAATCACCTCATCAAAGTGGTGCACAACCTGGCCAAGCTGGGTTATCTGAAGACGACCCGCGGCCGGGGCGGTGGGTTGCGGCTGGCCCGGGACCCCAAGGAGATCAACATCGGAGAGGTGGTCCGCAAGACGGAAGCCAACCTCAACCTGGTGGAATGCTTCAACACCCTCGGCAACACCTGCCCACTGACGGGAGCGTGCGAGCTCAAGCGCATGGTCCTGGAAGCGGAAGAGGCGTTTTTCTCGGTACTGGATCGCTACACGCTGGCCGACGTGCTGGTTCGGCGCAAACAGATGGCGTCCTTGCTGGGAGTCACGTTCACGCGACAGACCCCCCTGTGGCGACAAGGCTGCACCAGCCGGCGCAACGGCACCAATCAGCGAAGCTGACGCCCCGGCCCTGGAAAGCAGGATCATTCGCGCCGCGGCCCGGCGAGGACGGTTTGTGCGCCTGTTTTGAGGAAGGAAGGCTCGCCTCGCCGCGACGGCTCATGGGCGAACCTGGATTCAATCAAACAGGTCTTCCAGGTCATCGAAGAAATCATCAAAGAAATCATCGTCGTCATCGATGTCGACGAAGAACCCGTCGCCGAATCCTCGCACCCGAATGTCACAGTCGCTGCCCAGCGACAGGGCGCCGAACAAGGCAATCAGGCCAATCAGCCACCACTCTCGCAACCTGAACTCTCTCAACCTGGACATACTGGCCTCCCTTCTGGGGGGATAAAATCAAAGTGGGCAGTCCACGCCGCATCGTCCTTAATATCGTAGAGGGGTCCCCTTAAGGTTGAGCATGACCGGGCCGGATCGAGCGATTGATTTTTCGATGCAGCCGGCGCGCGGGGCCGGCAGAGCCGCTCCCGGGTCCGGCCGACCCGGCTGGGCCGTACGGCTGTTCGAGCCGGTCAGCATCGTCCTACTGGTCTATATGCGCCTGATCTTCGGGGCCCTGATGCTGGTGGAGGTGACGCGATATTTCAAGAACGACTGGATCCATGCGCTATTCACTGAACCCTCGTTCCATTTCAGCTACTACGGATTTGCGTGGTTGCGCCCCTGGCCGGGGCCGGGAATGCACCTCCACTTCGCCGCCCTGGGGCTGCTGGCCGTCTGTATACTGTTCGGCTACCGCTATCGCGCGGCCGCGGCGCTGTTTTTCCTCGGCTTCACCTACGTGTTCCTGCTCGAAGAGGCGCTGTATCTCAATCACTTCTATCTGCTGTCGCTGATCAGTTTCCTGATGCTGATGGTGCCGGCGCACCGGGCGTTTTCGGTGGACGCATGGCGACGGCCGTCGATTCGTAGCCCTGTGGCCCCGGCCTGGGCGCTGTTCCTGCTGCGGTTTCAGGTGGGCGTGCCCTATTTCTTCGGCGGCATCGCCAAGCTCAACGCCGACTGGCTGCACGGCGAGCCCATGCGCATGTGGCTGGCCAAACGCACGGACTTTTGGCTGGTGGGCCACCTGTTCACGCGCGAGGAAGCGGTCTATTTTTTCACCTACGGCGGGCTGTTGCTGGACCTGCTGATCGTGCCGGCGCTGTTATGGCAGCGGACACGGCTGTTGGCGATCCTGGCCATGGCCACCTTCCACGTGATGAATTCGATGCTGTTCAACATCGGCATCTTTCCGTGGTTCATGCTGGGGGCAACGCTGATATTCTTTCCGGCAGATACGTGGGCACGCTGGGGACGGCGTTGGCTGGGGATTCCGACGCCCTCAGAGACAAACGACTCGTCTGGTGAAACCACAACAACTCCGGCATCTCCCATGTCCGCCTGCCCGAGTACGGGCGTGTGGACCTGGCCCCCGGCGCGATGGGGACGCCTCTGGCACCAGCAGTGTGCGATCACCGCGTTTGTGGGCTTGTGGGTACTCGTGCAGGTGTTGATGCCCTTTCGACACTTTCTGTACCCCGGCGTGGTTCATTGGACAGAAGAGGGACATCGCTTCTCCTGGCACATGAAGCTACGGGCCAAGCAGGGGCGGCTGTTCATGTATGCCTGTGACCCCCACAGCCAGGCGTGCTGGGAAGTCGACCCGTTGCGATACGTCACGGTCTGGCAGTTGCGCAAAGCCGCGGAGATTCCGGACATGGTGCTCCAGCTTGCGCACCACGTGGCCGCCGAGCTTCGAGAGCAGGGATACCCCGACATCGAGATCTACGTGGATGCCTGGGTCTCGCTCAACGGGCGCGAGCCGCAGTTGCTGATCGATCCGAACGTGAACCTGGCCAGCAAGAAGCGCAGCCTCCGACCGGCCGATTGGATTCTGCCGTTGAAGGATACGCCTCCGGGCCGGTGGCCGGCATGGCCGGAGCGCCCACCCCAGGAGCCTCAGGAGGAGGAACCGGTGGGCAGCGTTCTTTCCCCGCCCCCAGTTCCGCGCGTCTCATGTGAGCTTGGCCGGCCCCCGATTTTTGCCTGAAACCCGGCGAATGCTGGATGCCGGGTTGTTTCCTGGGGTAGCGGCCGGGCTCCGTACCGGCCGTTTCGCGGACAAAGCGCCTGCCCCTCGTTTGGCTTCTCGAAGGCAGGCAGGATGCCCACTCTCCGTTCGGAATCAGAAAGGCGGGCAGGATGCCCGCCCTCCGTTCGGCTTCTCGAAGGTGGGCAGGATGCCTGCCCCCCTGCGCCGGCGAGCAACCGGCGCCACACTGGCTATTCCGCCCCACCCAGGAACCCTTCGTGGAAGAAAACCGGCTCGTAGCCGTGCTCGGTTACCCAGCGGATGGCCGTATCGAGCCGCTCGGCATGGTCGGGCACATAGTTCTTGTAGAACTTCCAGAAATACTGCTCGTGGGTGAACAGGTCCATGATCTCGGCCTGGTTGGGGTCTTTGGCCAGCGGCTCGAGGGTGGGGACGATCCGATCAATCGGCGTGGAGTTGCAGACGATGTCCACCTTCGAGAAGACGATGCCGCTGTCAAAGTCTTTCAGCGCGTCGTGCCGCGAGAGATATTCGGAGCGTTCGTCGTCGAGCAGGTAATTGATGTCGTACCGGCCGTTCACGCGGATGAAGTAGCCGCTCAAGACACGGACGCCGCGCTGGTAGAGCGGCTTGAAGGCCGATGGCTGGGTCATGGCCCAATGGATGACCGTCGGAGGCGTGCACGTCCGCTCGCCGGCAAAGCGCAGAATCTGCTCAGTGACCTTGTCATAGTCGGCGATGAGCGTCGCAGGCGAGGCATGCTGGTAAAGCCGGTCGGGGAATTCGGAACGGGCATGGAAGGCGAGCTTGAGCCAGTCGGCATTGTCCTGCCATTCGCCCTTATAGCGGTCGGGAAACTCAGACAGCTCAAACCCATCCTCTGTGGCATAAAACACGTTGAGAACGAAACGGGTTTTGTACTTCCGGTGCAGGTCGCGCAGGATCTTCAGATAGAAACAGTCGAAGAGCGATTTGTACTTCTTCTGAGCGATGTCGCGCAGGAAATAGCTGTTGTCGTCGATGGAGAAGCGATAGCGCGGCTTGGAGAGCCGGTCCCAGACGACGCGCACGCGATGTTCCGCCTGGCCGAGCGAGCCGCGGGTGGCCGCCACAATGTCCGTCTCCTTCTCCCGGAGGACGATCTCGGCGGTGAAGGTCCGCCCGGCGCGCTGCGCGACGACACCATTGACCGTGACCTGGTCATCCAGCGGGGCCTCGCCGCGAACGCGGATTTTCAAGCCGCCATCGACGGACTGGCCATGACGCCGGTTGAGAACCGCGCCGTGAAACGGCTCATCAATGCGCAGCCAGCCGGTCCCGCCCGCGCAGGCCGTTGAGGCAACGCCCAAGGCCAGGCCGGCCGCCCCGGCACTGGCCTCCAGAAAGTCACGTCGTCCAATCATTTCATCTGGCATGGATCACCGTCCTTGCACTCCAACTCCGCGCGTGCGCGGGATGCTGAGCCGGCCGGCTTCCCGGACCCGACACATGCAGCAACGCAGTCCCGGCGAGCCCACCGTCCCAACCCGCGGCCGGCAGGTATTCTAAACCCCCGCTCGCCGCCTCACCAATAAGAATACCGGCGACCAACCACCGCTTGCCTTCGCCCTGCTGCCGTTGCCAGTACACCAGGTTCTCGGCGAATGAGGCGGGTTCCCGGCGACTCGGGGGGATCTCATCGGATCAGGCGGGCAAGATGCCCGCCCTCCAGCACAGCCGGCCGGCATTGTCGGAGGGCGGGCATCCTGCCC
>JAAXZI010000071.1 GCA_012719955.1 Phycisphaerae bacterium
ACGCGGCGACGCGGAGAGGGAGAGACAAGGAGACAAGGGGATTGAGGGGCCGAGGGGCCGGGGAGTGTCCACTTGCCACTGAATTGAACCGCCAAGACGCAAAGGACGCAAAGAGAAGAACGAGAGGGCGAGGTGCGATCAGGGGTTGCTGGTGGCATCGATAAGCATTGCGCCGTCCTCGTCCCTTCCCTGAACCCACAAGCCGAAAATCCCTCTCCCCGCTTCATTCAGAATTCCTTGGCGTCCTTGGCGTCTTGGCGGCTCCCTTCTTTTTCCCCGTGCCAGGTCCACAGCCCATTCGCCGGCCGGGCTGACGGCGGTGCGATCAGGGGCAATCAGGGTTAGAGCTGGATCTGAGCCCCAAGTTCGATCACGCGATTGGGTGGCAGATCAAAGAAGGCGGTGGCCGTGCGCGCGTTGCGGCTCAGGAACATGAACAGCACTTTTCGCCAGTGGGCCATGCCCGGTTTCTTTGTGATGATGAGCGTTTCGCGGCCCAGGTAGAAGCTAACTTCGCGGGCGTTCAGCTTCATGCCCTTCTTGGCACAGGCGCGGAAGATGTCGTGGATATTGGGCGTTTGCATGAAACCGTAGCGGGCGCTCACCTGGAAGAAGCCCTGGCCCTTGTCCCGGATGGTCACGCGCTGCTCAAAAGGCACTTCCGGGCGCTCTTCGCTGTTGACGTACAACAGGATGACCTGTTCGTGAAAGACCTTGTTGTGTTTGAAGTGGTGCATGAGCACGACCGGCGCGCCCTGCGGATTGGAAGTCATGAATACGGCCACGCCGGGCACGCGGTGGGGCGGTTCCCGCTCGATCGAGGAGAGCAGTTTTTCCAGGGGCAGGGTGGCCTGGCGGAGCGTCTGATACAGTTGGGCCCGGCCGGCCTTCCACGTGGACATAATGGTATAGACCAGTGCCCCCGCCGCTATCGGGAACCAGCCGCCGTGCCAGATCTTGGGGAAATTGGCGAACAGGAAACTCAGGTCGATGATCAAAAACAGGGCGATCAGGCTGGCGGTCCGCCACAGGCTCCAGCCCCAGCGGCGACGCATCACCGCGAACAACAGCAGCGAGGTGATGGTCATGGTGCCGGTCACGGCGATGCCGTAAGCGGCCGCCAGGTTGCCGGATCGGCGGAAGGCCAGCACCAGGGCGATGCAGGCCACCATCAGACCCTTGTTGATCTCCGGCACGTAGATCTGGCCGCGGGTTTCGTGTGAGGTATGGATGATGCTCAGACGCGGTGAGTAACCCAGTTGCACCGCCTGCTGGGCCATCGAGAAAGCGCCCGAGATGAGGGCCTGCGAGGCGATGACGGTCGCCACCGTCGCGATCAGCATGGTCGGGTACAGCAGCCAGCCGCCGGCGAGCGAATAAAACGGGTTATGGATGACCGCCTGGCCGCGGGCCAGGACGATGGCGCCCTGGCCGAAGTAGTTCAGCAACAGGGCCGGGAAGGCCACGCTGAACCAGGCCATCCGGATCGGTCGCTTGCCGAAGTGGCCCATGTCGGCGTAGAGGGCCTCGGTTCCGGTCAGGCACAGCACCACGGCGCCCAGCACCAGGAAACTATGAAACCCGTTATGGCTGAAGAAGGAAACGGCATACCACGGGTTGATCCCCATGAGCACCCGGGGCTCGTGGATGATCCAGGGCAGTCCCAGGGCGGCGATGGTGGTGAACCATACCAGCATGACCGGACCGGCAATGACCGCGATGCCGGCCGTGCCGTGTTTCTGGACCAGGAACAGCCCGACCAGAATCACTACGGTGATCGGCACGATGAAGTGGTGCAGTTTGGTGGTGGCCAGTTCCAGACCCTCGACCGCCGACAACACCGAGATCGCCGGGGTAATCATCCCATCCGAGGCCAGCAAGGCTGCCCCGAACAGCCCCAGGCTGATCAGCCCCACACGCCCCCAGGTTCTGCGTTCAGGCTTTTCCCGGGGAGCGACCAGGGCCAGCAGGGCCAGGATGCCGCCCTCGCCGTGGTTGTCTGCGCGCAGGACGAAGGTGAGATACTTAATGCCCACGACCAGGGTCATCGACCAGAAGAAGAGCGACAGCAGGCCGAGGACGTTCTCGGGGGTGGGGGCGAGGGGCGCCTCACCTTTACTGTGCGGCACAAAACACTCGCGGAAGGCGTACAACGGGGAGGTGCCGATGTCGCCGTAGACGATGCCCAGCGCGCCCAGGGACATGGCGACGAGGCTTTGCCAGTTGGCATGCTGGCCGCCGGTATTAACGGCAGGCTCATTCGCAGGGGGCGTTTCATCGGCAGACATGGAATCGGAACCTCACGACGTCAGCTTATTATCTCTTCAGCCCGCGACCAGCGGAACCTCAGGACCAACGGGATCATGCAGTGATTATTGATACCAAATGCCATTGGGGAAACTTGATTTGTTGTGCCGGTCCATGGTAGGGGGATGCCTGCGGGCGTGTGGTTCGGAATCCCGGGCAGGCCCTTACGGCAGGAGGGCGATACGCTTCAGCCGGCCGTCGTCACACCGAAGACGCCGAGCGCCTGCTCTTCGTTATCACGGAATTCAAACTGCTTTTCGAGATTAGTGATTTTGAAGACCTCCCGGAGCTCGTTGCGCAGGTTGCAAAGGACCACCCGGCCCTTAATTGCGTCGGCCTTCTTACGCAGGGCGATCAGTACCCCCAACGCCGAGGAGGAGAGGAAGCGAACCTTTTCAAAATCGAGGACGATCTTGCGGCGGGCCTTATTGTCCACCAGATCGTACAACTCCTCTCCGATCTGCTGGACCTGTTGCGCGTCCAGGATCGACGCATCGGCGAAGTTGACCACGGTCACGTCACGAATCGGTTGAATGAACAGTCTGCCGCTGCCAGCCATAAATGTCTTCTCCCGCATCACTTCGGCAATAGATCCGATGATACCCGCCGGCCCCTGGGAATGCGAGTGGGGCGCGGGTGTGCCGGTTTTCGGTCTTCAGCGGTTCGCCCGTGGCTTCCGGTTTCCGGCCTGATGCTTTACCGGCCCGGATTGCCGGCGTTTCTTCTGAGCCTTTGACCTCGCGGCCGGCCGGGTTTTCCGCCCCCAACGGCCGGTGCCCAGGACGACTTGCAACGCCTGCTCGACGCGTTTGACGAAGGTGAACTTGAGCTGCTTGCGCACTTCGGGGGGGATTTCCACCAGGTCTTCCCGGTTTTCGGTCGGAAGGATGATCTCGGTGATGCCGGCCCGGTGGGCGCCGAGCACCTTTTCCTTGACTCCGCCGATGCCCAGCACCCGCCCGGTGAGGGTGATCTCGCCGGTCATGGCCACGTCGGGACGGCAGGGGCGGTGCGAAAACAGCGAGACCAGGGCCGAAAGGATGGCCACGCCGGCCGAGGGGCCGTCCTTGGGAATCGCCCCGGCCGGCACGTGCAGGTGAATGTCCGAATCGTTGAGCATCTTCTTGTCGAGCTCAAAGGCGTCGGCGTGGGCCCGGATAATGCTGTAGGCGGCCTGGGCCGACTCGCGCATGACGTCGCCCAACTGGCCGGTCAGGATCATGTGTCCCTTGCCGGGCATGGCGGTGGCTTCGATGAAGAGAATGTCGCCGCCGGTGGGGGTGTAGGCCAACCCGACGGCCACGCCCGGCTCGGCCGTCCGCTGGATGCGTTCGGACTCGAAGCGCGTGGGCCCCAGGAACTTCTTGACCAGCGGCAGCGTGACCTTGACCGGTTCGCGCCGTCCGCGGGCCACCCGTGAAGCCACGGCCCGCACGATGGCCGCGATCTGCCGCTCCAGCGAACGCACGCCGGCCTCGCGCGTGTACTTGCTGATGATGTAATCGAGGATGGGCTCGTCGAACGTCACCAGGGCGGTGGGCGATCCGTTGGGCTGGGGGGCGGCAGGGGTCGCGGTGTGCCTGGCCTGTTTCGATGATCGGCCGTTCCTCCGGCCGGCCTTGTCGGGCGGGCACGGTGGCAGAGAGGCCAGCCCGCACTCGCGAAGCTGGCGCGGGATCAGGTATCGCTGGGCGATGAAGATCTTCTCGCTGGTCGTGTAACCCGACAGGCGGATCATCTCCATCCGGTCGCGCAAGGGCGAGGGGATGCCGTCGGCGTAATTGGCCGTGGCGATGAACAGCACCTTGGACAAATCAAAGGGCACGTCAAGATAGTTGTCGGTAAAGGTGTTGTTCTGTTGCGGATCGAGAATCTCCAGCAGGGCGCTGGCCGGATCGCCATGATAGTCGGAGGCCAGCTTGTCCACCTCGTCGAGCATGAACACCGGATTCTTCACGCCGACCTTGCGGATCTCCTGGATGATGCGGCCGGGCAAGGCCCCGATGTACGTGCGTCGATGGCCCCGAAGCTGGGACTCGTCGTGCATGCCGCCCAGGGAGATGCGGATGAATTTGCGATCCATGGCCCGGGCGATGGACTGGCCCAGAGAGGTTTTTCCCACTCCCGGAGGGCCGATGAAGCACAGGATCGGGCCGCGCCCGTCGGCCTTGAGCTTGCGGATGGCCAGAAATTCCAGGATGCGCTGCTTGACTTTCTGCAGGTCGTAATGGTCCTCGTTGAGGATGCGTTTGGCGCGGTTCAGATTGAGGTTGTCGGTCGTGGCCTCCTGCCAGGGCAGGTCGGACAGCCAGGTCACGTAATCCACGGCCACGGAATATTCCGGCGACGATTGCGGGATGCGGGTCATGCGGGTCAGCTCGCGCTCGGCTTCCCGCCGGGCCGACTCGGGCATGCCGGATTTCTCGATCCGTTCGCGCAGCCGCTGCACCTCGGAGATGCGCGCGTCGCTTTCGCCCAGCTCGCGCTGAATGACTTTCATCTGCTCGTGCAGGAAGTACTCGCGCTGGTTGCGGTCAATCTGCTCGCGCACCTGGCTCTGGATCTGGGCGGAGAGTTCCAGCACCTCGATCTGCTGGGCGAGCATGGCCACGAGTTGCCTGAGGCGCTCGGGAACATCGAAGATTTCGAGAAGCTGCTGACGGCTGGCCGTGCCCACAGCCAAGTTGGCGGCCAGGAAGTCGGCCACGCCGCCGGGGGTGGCGATATTGTCCAGCACGATGCGGGCGTCGTCGGGGATATTGGGCGACAGCTCAATGATGCGGTAGGCGGCCTGCTTGGCGTTATACACCAGCGCGTCGATGGCCGGCGAGCGTTCGACGGAGTCCTCATGCGTCCGGATGCGGGCCACCATGTAGGGCTCATTGCGGACCACCGCATCGACCGTCAGCCGGGAGAGGCCGTGCACGATGACATTGAGGGTGCCATCCGGCAGGGTCAGGCTCTTGAGGATCATGCACACCGTGCCCACCTGGTAGAGCTGCTGGATGGTGGGCTCGTCGATGTCCCGGTTGCGCTGCGTCAGCACGCCGATGAGCTTGTTGCCGCGCAACGCCTTCTCGATGACCGCCTTGGAACGCTCCCGCCCGATGTTCAGCGGCATGATGGTGCCGGGAAAGGTAACCGTGTCCCGGCTGGGCAGGATCGGCAGTTCGGTGGGCACCCGGCGGGCACCCTCCAGGCCGGCAGGAACGGCTGCGTCGGCGATGATGGCCGGTGATGCCTTTTCGCTCGTGCGCGGCTCCTCAGCAGACTCCGAGGCGGCATCCGTCGGCTCGTTGTTTTCAGGGGGGCTCTTCGAATCCTCGTCCATAACGCCTCATCCATCCGCCCGTTGAGGTCTGGGCCGGCCCTTCCGGCCCCTGGGCGTCTTACATGATAGCGTTCTTATCTCGCTGAGGGCATCCGCGAGCCGCGAGCGTATTTCGTTATGAGGTTTGTGCTTCCGGTGCCGGCGGCTCCGAAATGGCTGAGCTGGCGGTGGGTACGTGATAGATCTCCACGGCATCCCTGGGATTCGTGGGGCATTCACGTCCCAGGATGCGAGCGGCGAGCACGCTGAAGCGATCGCGCGGCGGTTCCCGGCGGGCCACGCAGGGGAAAGTCCGCAGGGCGTCCCCCGAGGGGCCGCGAAGCGTGCGGTCGGCCTGCGACGGCTTGCGCGGCCGATTGCGGTCCAGCCGGGTGGTCAGCACGTAGCATCCGCCATAACGGGCGATCCATTCCTCCCGGCTCAGCGGTGGCCGATCGATTCGGACCGGAGGCGGGCCGCCCAGCCATTCGGCCGGCACCTGGAAGCAGTTGAAGCTGTACCGGGCCGCGTACAGAGGGGCGTCGCCGTTTTGTTTCGCGTGCTCGGCGATCAGGCTGCGCCCGGTGCGGAAGAGCTCCACGTAGTACCAATCACTAGTGGTGCGGTTGACGACCACGAGGCAGGCGGCAACCACCCCGGCCATCGCCAGGCCCAGCGGGATGCGCCAGGTGGGTCGGGTGCTCCACAGCCGATCGATCACGATTCCGGTGGCCAGGGCCATGGCCGGCAGGATGGGGAGAAGGTACCGCGGATGATGCCCGACCGGATCGTACGCGCTCAGACTTGAGCTGCCCGCGCTCAAGTACACAAAACACGGCAGGATCAGGCACGCCAGCAGCCGGCTGACCGGGTGTCGAACGCGCACAATGGCGACCAGGCTGCCGATCAGCAGCAACAGCCCCACCGGGCCGTAAGCGCTGCGCGGGTTGGCCAGCCAGCGAAGATATTCGCTGGCGTAAGCGATGACCCAGGAAAAACCGGCTTGGGGCTCGACGGGGCGGAACATGCGTTCAATGCGGGCCAGCGTGTGGGAGTGATACAGCGGGTCGCCGGTCCAATAGTACAGCAGGGCGGTTTCGGTCCCCACCCAGGCCGCCGCCGAGATCAAGAGCAGGCCGGCCCGTTTCCAGGCCCAGGCCTCCCGAGTTCTGAAAAGTAGCACAAAGAGGCACAAGCTGGGAATCAGGATGGCGGTGGTTTCTTTGGCGTTGTAGGCCGAGACCATGAGCAGGCCGCCGATCAGGCATCGCACCCCGGCACGCGGCGCGTTGTGCTCCAGCAGGGTGGGGCCGCAAATCGCAATCCCCAGCCAGGCCAGGGTCGCCGCGGTGAGATCCGGCATGGCCATGCTGGCCAGCAGCAGGTTGAGCGGCATGATTCCGAACAGCACCATGGGAATCCAGGGCCGGCGCTGACCCGCTCGGCGGGCCAGTTTGCCGATGATCAGCAGCATGGTGGCCATGAGGATCATCGGCGGCACGCCCGGGGTCCAGGGCTGATCGGGCAGCAGGCGAATGGCTGCCGCCAGCATGCCCCAGTGCATGAATCGCAACACGTAGTTGGGATGGGTGCTGTTTGCGGCGGTGGCGTGCCGGGCGCAATTCATGTAACCCAGGTCGTCCGAGGCGCCGAAGCCGGTGAAGAAGACCAGTTGGACCATCACCAGCAGGGCAACGATGGCCAGGTCGGTTCGCCAGGTCTGGCCGGAGACGATTGTCGAGGCATCGAGCGTGGGGCCGGTCGCGTTCCGGTTCTCCGCGCAACCCGGCGGGATGGTCAATCGGTCGGGCAGGGGGGATGAGATCGCGGTCATCAAAGTGCCTCCATGCTTCCAGAGCCTGTTCCCCCCGGGGGGCATGTGCCGCCGCTCTTGAGCAGGACTCCATCAGGTCTTGCGTTGCCGGCCTGCAGCCTGGATGCCGGTGTCCGGCCAGATGCGGTCCCGGTTCACCGTGAAGCCCAAAGCAGTAGAACTGGAATCCAGGCCCGCCCGGTCCGGCGCGCAGGGCGCTTCCCTGGGGCCGGCCAGCGCGCACGGGCCGGTCAAGGCCGGAACAGACGATGTGCCGGTCGTGCTCATGGCTGGATTATCGGGTGTGATTTACCCCACCTTTAGGTGCTTGGGCACTCCAAAATTATTGTTGGAGACGGTAATTCGCCGACAATTTGGGGTACGTCGCACGGAATCGGCTCCGTGGACCGCGAGGCTTTGGAACCCATTCGGAGGGTGTGTCCCATTTATCGCTTTCTTCTTGTCTCACTGATTACGCTGGTCCTGGTGGGATGCAGAGGCGAAACCCGCGAACCTATTCGTCGGGCTCCCAC
>JAAXZI010000072.1 GCA_012719955.1 Phycisphaerae bacterium
ATACCATCCTGCCCGGCGCCCGACAGATCGGGCCCGATAGACGGAGTACGCACCACCATGAGTCAATCCCCCCAGAAGAGCTGGCAGGCCCGCTTCTCCCAGGCGGCCGACGCACTGACCGAAGGCTATGTCGAGAGCCTCTCGTTCGATCAGCGGCTGTGGCGCTATGACATTGCCGGCAGCATCGCCCACGCGGAGATGCTGGCCGACGCCGGTCTGATCACCAAGGCCGACAGCCAGGCCATTATCCGCGGCCTCCGGCAGATCGAGACGGACATCCAGGCCGGCCAGTTCAAGTGGGACCCGGCATTCGAAGACATCCACATGGCCGTCGAGGCCGCCCTGGTCGAGCGGGTCGGCGAGCCCGGCAAACGGCTGCACACCGCCCGGTCGCGCAACGACCAGGTGGCCCTGGACCTCCGGCTGTATACTCGCGACGCCATCGACCTGGATATCGTGCCGCTGCTGGAGGACCTCCAGCGGGCTCTCGTGGACTCCGCGGAGAAGTACGCGGAGGCGGTCATGCCCGCCTATACGCACTTGCAGCGGGCCCAGCCGGTGACGGCCGGCGCGTATCTGCTGGCCTACGTGGAGCAGTTCGGTCGCGACCGCGAGCGGTTTCTTGATGCCCGCAAACGCGTGAACGTCTCGCCGTTGGGCGCGGGCGCGGTGGCCGGCTCGACCCTGCCCATCGACCGTCAGGCGGTCGCCCGCCGGCTGGGCTTCCCCGGCGTGACCCGCAACAGCATCGACTCCATCTCCGACCGTGACTTCATTCTCGAGTTCCTTGCCGCCGCCGCCCTGTGTGCCGGGCACCTCTCGCGCCTGGCCGAGGATTGGATCCTGTTCAGTTCAACGGAGTTCCAGTTCGTCAACATCGCCGACGCCTTCTGCACCGGCTCGTCGATGATGCCGCAGAAGAAAAACCCCGACGTACTCGAACTGGTCCGCGGCAAGACCGGGCGGATTTACGCGGCCCTGACCGGCATGCTCATGATCACCAAGGGGCTGCCCCAGGCTTACAACCGCGATCTCCAGGAGGACAAGATCCACCTCTTCTCCGCCCACGACACGCTCAAGGCCACGCTGGAGATCACCGCCGCCGTCGTCCGCAACACCGCCTTCCGCACCGATCGCCTGGCCGCGGCCACCGAAGGCGGGTACATGGACGCCACCATCCTGGCCGAGTACCTCGTGGGCAAGGGCGTACCCTTCCGCGAAGCCCACCAGCACGTCGGCCGGCTGGTCGCCCAGGCGGAAAAGAGCGCCCGGCAGTTGGGGCAGCTTTCCCTCGACGAACTGCAGGCCGTCTCCGACCGGATCGAGGCCGACGTCTTCGAATACCTGGGCTCGGCCAACGTGGTCCGCCGCTACCAGAGCGAAGGCAACGCCGGCCCCGACTCCACCCGCCGGCAAATCGCGTTCTGGCGGGAAGCTCTCTCGAAGTAAGGCCTACGGCCGGTGGCGTGGGCCTGAGTTGGGTTCATTTTGCGGCATCGTGCGTGCAAATGATCGCTTGAATCTTCTTGCCGCCGCCTCGCGGAGAGATGGAGCACCCAACGCACAAGATTCATTTAGAATCCGCCTCGAAGTGACGGAATGTCGTCCACCGGCGTTCTGGTGACAATTGAGATTGAAAAACGCTGGTTATCTACCAGACGCCTTTGCGCCTCCCCTTTCGAGCAGGGGGTCCGCAGCCCCTGTCCAATGCCCCGTACAGGGTAGCCCGATAATGTGTGAATTGCTCGGCGAGCAACGCCTTCTTTGAAGTGCCTCTTGCCATGTTCTGCCGAGAGATGTATACTTGCCTTCCAGATTTCATTTCTTCTCCGAGCGCCAATCACACGGAGGCACATCATGAGGCACATCCGGCTTGCGGTAACGGGAACACTCATCACCATGCTCGCTAATGCGGGGATTCTTGCTGGCCAGACCAGCGGGTCCGTAGTGGGCTGGGGTATCCAAGTGGTCGGGGGTGATCTCTCGTCCGGCTTCACAGCCGTCGCGGCGGGCCGCTTACACACTTTGGGCCTCAAGGCCGACGGATCCATCGTGGCCTGGGGATTCAATCGCTACGGCCAGTGCAACGTCCCCGGGCCCAACAACGGCTTCGTGGCCGTCGCGGCGGGCTACGTCCACAGCCTGGGTTTGAAGGATGACGGTTCCATCGTGGTCTGGGGAGACAACAGCGACGGCCAGTACAACGTCCCCGAGCCCAACAGCGGCTTCGTGGCTATCGCGGCGAGCAATTGGCACAACCTGGGCCTTAAGACCGACGGTTCCATCGTGGCTTGGGGATACAATAGCTCCGGCCAGTGCAACGTCCCAGCGCCCAACAGCGACTTCGTGGCCGTTGCAGCGGGCTATCGGCACAGCCTGGGCC
>JAAXZI010000073.1 GCA_012719955.1 Phycisphaerae bacterium
CCGGCCGATCCGGCCTGCGCGGAATAGCGCACGGGTCTTCAATCCGCAAGCGGTCATCAAGGCGAGCGTTCAGCGTTCAGCCGTGGCCTTCGTCCCGGGAGCAAAAACGGGACGGGTTCGTTTTTCACCGCCGTTGCTCCGTCAGCTCGGCTTGAGCGGTGTCTCCTTTTTGGGCCGGCCGCGGGCTGCGCACTGGCGAAGTTCCTCCACCCCGCAGCGGAACATGGGCCATTTTCTGTGGCGGCCAGGCTCCGTATCGGCCGTTTTAGGGGCCAAACGGTCGGGTACGGAGCCCGGCCGCTACGATTTTGCGCTATGCTGTCTGGAAGCCACGCGCCTCGCGTCTGAACGGGAGAGGGGACCGGCAGAAGCCAATAGAGGGAACGAGAACCCGTTCAAATCCCCCGGGTTCTCTGCGCGATCCGCCATGAAGGGGGGCCATCAGTCCTCCCGCCCCGCTTCCTGAACGCGAATCCAGCGGCGCAAGACGATCAGGCCGATCGGGGCAATCATCGTCCCCAGGGCGAGGACCAGCCACATCATCTGCGGGTTGCGCGGCCCGGTCTCGGGGCAATACCTGGCCAGCAGCATGCCGCCGAAAGCGCCGACCAGCAACTTGGCCACGAAATACGGCACGTAGGACAGGGCCCCGTACGAGGCCTCCTGCCCGCGCGGTGCGATCGACGCCGCATACTCGTACACGCGCGGCGAATAAATCGCCTCACCGATGGACAACGCCACCACATAGAAGAAGATCATCACGTACCAGGGGTTCACCTCGCCGCTGAGCCCCAGGTACCAGGGATGGCTCAGGGCCTTGCCCAGCCAGCCGTCGGCCAACGGCTTGAACCACTCCGGCGGCAGCACCATGATGAACATCGAGGCGGCCGTCACGATCCCGCCCGCCGCCACCATGCGGTAAGCCGAGATCTTCTGCGACAACGCGCCGATGATGGGCACGAGCACCACGATCAACGCCGCATTGGTGGAGTCCCACAAGGTCCCGATGGGCGCGCCCGGCCCCAGCTCGCGGATACCGAACTTCGGGAAAACATACGACATGGTGACGAACAGCAGCTTCAGGAACGCGATCATCACCAGGAACCCGAGCATCCGGTAGAACCCCGGACGCCGCCCGAGTTCGATGAATACGCGGATCGTGTCGCGGGCGGCGTCGGCGATCACCTGGCTGACCGAGGGTTTGGCCTGGCCGGCGTGGCTGCTCCCCGAAGGTGTGAACTTCACGCCTTCGTCCGTGGCCTCGGCCCCCTCGCGAATGCCGAAATACACCAGCGGCAGCAGTATCAGCTCAAAGAGCAGGCTGATCAGAAACAGCATCCGGTACGTGGTGAGTTCCCCCAGCAACGGCAGGGTCAGCAAGCCATCCTCGCCCATGCCGAACTCCGGGTGGCGCACCCAGTCGAAGATTTTCCCCTTTACCAGGAAGCCCAGATTCATCACCACGTAGATGATCGAAAAGGAGATCGACCGCTGGGCGGTGGTCGAGTAGCGACGCGTGGCCGCAATCATCACCGGCGTACCCAACGCCTCGCCGATGGCCAGCGGCAGCAGCCCGGCGAAGATCGCCAAGAGCGGGAAGGTCGTGAAGGTCATCACCGCGCGGGCCAGGATGCAGATCACGATGCCCAGCAGGAACGCCTTGCGCATGCCGATGGCATCCGTCAGCGAACCCACCAGCAGCGTGAAGATGGTCATCGACAACGACCAGGCCGCGACGATCCAACTGGCCGATTCGTCCAGAAACCCCAGATCCTTCGACAGCCACAGCACGATCGTCGAATTGACGATGGAATAGGCAATCACCCCGAAGAACTTGATGGCGAACGTGATCCACAGCTCGGGCATCGCCCCCCGGAGCACCAGAAAACGGCCCAACAGACCCGGCGACTCCGCCACGGCATCAGTGGCCCCGGCAACGCCGGCAACCGCGGTTTCCTTCGTCGTGTCCGACGTGGGGCTGTCTGATTTCGTGCGGGTCATTCCCATGGGCCTCCGAACTGGTACATCTGCAGGCAATAGAGTGGACTTCGATTCCGCCGCATAGGATAACGAGCGGGGCGGTCACTGCCAAATCGGCGTCCCGGCCGGGGGGAGTCCGGCAAAGGATGATGGTGAAGCGGCCGGGCGCATCAGGAGGGCGGGCATCCAGGACGCCTTATCAGGGCGCTGAGCGCTGGGGAGGGGCCCGGGGCGACGTGTGAGAGATGGAGAGTATGAGAGTATGAGAGATGAGGGGGTAGGGCGACACGTAGACAC
>JAAXZI010000074.1 GCA_012719955.1 Phycisphaerae bacterium
ACCTGCGCGGCACAGCGGAGCAGTGGATCAAGGAGGGCAAGAACGCGGTCAAATGGACCAAGCTCTCGTGCCACGATTTCGTGGACAACCAGGTGCGGCTCCAGTTGTTCGCCCTGGCGTACAACCTGGGCAACTTCCTATTAATTTTGTTTATGAGGGATCAGGTGGGTTGTGAGAATTGACTTGCAGGAACAGTGTTTATCGATTCAGTGGAAGCGGGTTTGACCAGGTTTTGTTCCGATGTGAATATTTTTTCCAGAATAAACCCTTGACATATGCGTGAACGGGTGTATTTTCAGAGAAAGCGTTCTTGGCTTTGTGAGACGGGGTGGGTCAAAGAGGCTTGGCGCGGGTTATTGCTGCCGGGAGAGTTGGCGCAACCGGCAGTGGGAGGCTTGAGTTGAGGGGTTTTCTGAGTCCAAATGGCCATGGGGGAGGCAAGGCAATTCTGAGCTCAGGAACTGCATTTTCAAGCGCAAAGAGCCAGATTGTGTAGAATGGCCAACCAGCCATCGAATCGGATGGCGAATGCAAAGACAGGGGTGCATCTCACGGATCGAGTCTTGCACGGGGTATGCCACGGACCGGCGTGAAAAACTTGCATTTTAATGGTTGGTTTAAGTAGAGTGCGTACTCGGATCGCCGCCCTGTTCTGCGATGCGGGGAAATGGAGGTTGTGCAGGTACTTGTGCAGCCTCCCGGGTACGAGACTTTTGTTGGCAGGCGAGAAACGCTTCTAACAAAAGTGCCTGGGAGACCAAAGCCGGACGAGGAGTGGACCGTCCAAAAAGGAGGACTGACCAGTAAGGCGTTGAGCGGCCGCAACTGGTCAGTCCAGGAGGTTGAGCAAGCCATAAACGGCGTGCTCCACCGCGCTTATCATAGGACGTGGGCCGGAGGCAATCAAGACCGGCCCGTCTGCGGGAAGAAGGCCTGTGTCTTCCCGTAGACGAAAATTCCTCTCAGCCAGCAGCGTTCATCAACCAGATTGATATTGCGCATTTGGGCGCGCGAGCTCCTGTCGGGGTCGCGTGCGCCCGAGGGTGCGCGTTGTCTTTGCAAGGACAGTCGGATCAGGGTGGCGTGTGCCCCCGAAGCCGTGAAAACGATGATTGCGGAACACATTCAACACGAACCCGGGTTCTCGGCGCCCTCTCCGCTGAATGCGGAGGGGCCGGACACGTCGCCGATCACGGCGTGCGCCGGTTCGTGGTGGGTGGTGCACACCAGGTCGCGTCAGGAAAAGGCCCTGGCCGTTGATCTGGACAGGATCGGCATCGATTGCTTCCTGCCTTTGATCACGGTCCGACGCCGGTACGGCGGGCGCACCATCCGTCTTCAGATTCCGCTTTTTCCGTCGTACCTGTTCATGTGCGGCACCGAGGAGCATCGCTATGCGACGCTGATGACTCATCGCGCGGCCGCCGTGATCCATGTTGCCGACCAGACGCGACTGAAACACGAGCTTGGTCAGATCATGCGCGTGACGGCCAACGATGAGCCCGTGGATCTTTACCCCGGGCTGCGGTGCGGACGTCGTTGCAGAGTGATTACCGGGAGTCTGACGGGACTCGAAGGTGTGGTGCTCCAGCGACGGGGAACGTGCCGGGTCTACGTTGGCGTGGAAGCGCTGGGGCAATCGGCCGAGTTGGAGATCGATCCCTCGCGGCTCGAGGTGATTGAGTAGTTTCGGCGTGCGTAAGTCTTTGGAATGAAACGGATTGTGCTCGATTTTGGGGCGCAGTCGAAAGGGACGGAGTCTAGTCACACTGCGCTGGGGCGAGAAGCTTTCATGCGTTCAGTCGTCATCATGCGTGGTTTGACTGTTTCGTGGCGAGTCTGGTTTTCGGAAATGGGCAAGCATAGGGATCCATTCAGTTGAGAGAAATGCCGTGGCTGCACCACTCTTGCCTCAAGACACCTGGCGTTTGATTGAACCTATTCTGCCGGCGCGCCCCCGTCATCCACGAGGTGGACGGCCGCCGATCGGCGACCGGGAGGTGTTGATTGGCGTCCTCTTCGTGCTCAAGACGGGAATTGCCTGGGAAGATCTTCCCGAGGAACTGGGCTGCGGATGCGGGATGACCTGTCTGCGGCGTTTGCGTCACTGGCAGAGGAACGGCATCTGGCAACAGATCGAAGACATATTAAAGCGGCAGGTGCCAGGTTTGGACCGTCTGGACTGGTCGCGAGTCTGGCGGTGGGACAATCCACGGATGAAAGCCTGTTCCGTCTTGGAAAACACGGGAGATAAAACGTGAAGACCGCAGGAGAACCGAAAGTTCAGGGTATTCTGCTGGCAGGACTGAATGGCTGGAGCGAATCGGGGATCGAATCCTTCTGCTGTCGGCCTTTGTTGCCGGTGGCAGGCCGCCCGCTGATCGAATACGGATTCAACTGGCTTCGCCTGGCCGGTGTCGAGCACGTCAGCGTGTGCGCTGACGGATATCTCGGTGCTTTTCGGAGGGTTTTTTCGAGCCAGCCGGCCCCAGGCGTGATCGTCACCTACCACGAGGATCTCGTTCCGCGGGGGACCGCGGGATGCGTTCTGGATGCGGCCTCCGACACCCGGGCGGACGTTCTGCTGGTAGCCGAAAGCGCGCTGGCCCCCTGGCTGGACCCGCGACCTTTGCTGGAAGCGCATCTTGAATCCGGCGCCGGCCTGACGGTCGTGGTGGCCCCGGCCGGACTTTTCGAAGAACCGGCGCAGGCCTTTCTGGAGCCGCTGGGGGTTTACGTGATCTCCAGGCAGGTTCTGGAGCACGTACCGTCCAAGGGCTTTTTCGACATCAAGGAGATGTGGATTCCGCGCCTTCATGAGCAGGGCGTCTTGGTCAGGCCGTATGTAGCACAACGGCCGGAGTGTCCAAGGGTGACGGATGCGGCTTCTTACCTGGCTGTCAATGAGGCAGTGCTGGCCCGGATGTCCGGGATCCGCACCGCCGACCTCGAATACCGGCGGGTTGGCGAGGCCTGGGTTCATGTGACCGCCCGGATTGATCCGACGGCCAGGCTGAGCGGGCCGGTGCTGATTGGTCCCCGTTGCTCGGTCGGCGCGCGGGTCAACATACTGGGCCCGACGACGATGGGCCCCGACTGCCAGATTGAGAGTGATGTGAATGTTCTCCATTCATCGCTCTGGACGGGGTGCCGGATCGGCGCGGGCGCCGTCGTGATCCGCTCGATTGTGACCGCCTGGTCGAGCATTGAGGCGGGTGGGCGGATGCGGAACAGCGTGTGGGGTTCTGATCCCAATCGGTCGTGGCAGGCGAGCCTGCAGGCGCGTCTGTACTGGCCGGTGCCCACTGCGTTGCCGGCGGACGAGCTGGTGCAGACGGTGGCTGTGGGTGCGGGCGAGGAGACCGAGGAGGAGAGCGTCCTCCATGCTGAGGTGATGGCTAATGGTTCGGCCCACAGGCGGCGTCGGGCCGCTGCAGCTCTGCTGCAGATGTGACCGGAGGATGCCGTAACGGGTGAGGATTGAAGACGAACATTTTCCCAGCCCGATCCAACATGCACACCCAGCAGCGATGGCAATTGGGCAGCCGTGATCTGGGCCCCGCGCCCAATCTGATCCCGCTGATCATCGATGCGGCCTTGCCGGATGGGCCTGCCGGTTCGTCCGGAGTTTCGCTCCTGTCCCTGCCGCTTGGGGCGGGGTCGGTGCTCGATCATCTCCTGGACCGGCTTGCGCGGGTGACGCCGGCCAAAGTGCTGGTGCTGACTGATTCGTCCCGTCCCGACAGGAACGGAAACGGACGGGCGATCATGAGCCGGGCGGGGATTGCGGTTCAGCATCTGTCGCCCGCCGGTTTTCCGGAGGCGATGGCCGCGCTGGAGTCCTCGGATCATCTGCTGATTGTGGACCCCAGATGCTGGCCGACCAGCGACTATGACTTCGAGAGCATGGTCAGATGCGCCTGTGGTTATCGGGGCGCCATCCATGCCATTGCGGTAGGGTCATTGGCCGGCGGTGCCTGGGAGCAGGTTGACCTGGATGCCGAAGGTCGGATCAGCCGTGTGCAGCGACTCTATGACCACATGAGCTGGCCGGCCGTCGCGGACGCGGCCATACTTTGTTCGCTGGTTCCGGCCCGGCTGGTCGGACAGAAGCCGCCCCAGTCACTGGCGTGCCTGCGGAAGGAGCTGGTGGCTCGGGGGGCTCTGAGCCAGGACCTCCCCGTCCTGTCCGGGGTGGAAGATCTGGGGCAGGTATCCGGCATTCTGGCTTTGAGCGAACGGATGCTTGAACCGGTTCTGGCGGATGCCCGGGCGTGGGGGCTGCGGCAGCATTCGCCCGGCGTGGCGGTGGCGGCCGAATGCCGGATCGATCCCTCCGCCCGGCTGACTCCTCCGATCATTCTGCAGCGGGGCGCCACGATCGAAAAAGGAGCGGTGGTTGTCGGCCCGACAGTGGTGGGCCCCCGGGCCCGGATCGGGCCGGGCGCGGTGGTGGCCGGTTCGCTGCTGTGTGCGGATGCGGTTGTGGCCGGTGGAAGCGTTGCCTCGGAGAGCGTGATCGACCCGCGATGGACCGGCACGGCCGGCCCGGCTTCGGCCTGTCCAATGGAACTGCCGTCCAGCAAGGCCAGGATTGACTGTAACGTATTCGACTGCTCGACCGCGGTCATGCTTCAGAAGCGGCGATGGTTGCACTTTGCGATCAAACGTTTCATGGACGTGTTGCTCTCGTTGCTGGCCCTGGTGGTGCTGTCTCCGCTCCTGGTGGCGTTGGCCCTGCTGGTCAAGTTGACTTCGAAGGGGCCGGTGTTCTTCATCCATCGCCGTGAGACGATCGGCGGCCGTGAGTTTCCGTGCCTCAAGTTCAGGACCATGCGTTCGGACGCTCATCGTCTTCAGCGCGACCTGCTCAGGAAGAATCTCGTGGATGGGCCTCATTTCAAACTGAAGCAGGATCCGCGAATTACGCCGATCGGGGGCTTGCTGCGCAGGACCAACCTGGACGAGCTGCCGCAGTTGATCAACGTGCTGCTCGGGCAGATGAGTCTGATTGGTCCGCGGCCCTCGCCCTTTCGTGAGAACCAGATTTGCGTGCCCTGGCGGAAGGCCAGGTTGCTGGTCCGGCCGGGGATTACCGGGCTCTGGCAGTTGTGTCGGAATGCCGACCGGTCGAACGGCGGATTTCACGAATGGATTTTCTACGACCTGATTTATGTCCGGGATTTCTCCATTTGGCTCGATCTGAAAATCTTGTGGGCAACGCTCCTGACCATGGGAAAACGGCAGGTGCCGTTGTCGAAACTGGTAAAGGTCCCCCAGGAGTTCGCAAGCGCCGTCAGCCGGTCGTAAAGGAACCTCCCATGGACGATATGGACCTGGTGTCCAACCTGGGGGCGGTACTGGGCTTGCTGCTGATGCTGGCGGCGACCTTGCTGATGCTGCTGGTCATGCCGCCGGTTGAAGCGTGGATCCGGATCCGGGATCGGTGGCGGGGGAAGCGGCTCACCAAGTCGACGGAGCGGCCTGAACTTGAGATGGAAGAGTGAGCTGATGGTGTGCGGAGACGTGGCGGTCCAGCCGGGCGCCATCCATTCCTCCTGTGATCGAAGCGAATGGCTTCGCCGGGGCGCGGTCGTGGCCCTGGTTGGGACGCTGATCTGGAGCTACTGGCCCACACTGGGCGACCTGTGGCGGGTATGGAAGGGGAATCAGGACTATTCGGCCGGCCAGGTGGTGCCGCTGATCGCCGTGTATCTGCTTTGGTCCGGTCGAAAGCGGCTGTTCACCATTCCGGCCCGGATCTGCTGGTGGGGGGCGGGGGTGCTGTTGATCGCCCAGGGTGTGCGATTGGCAGGCGTCCTGTTGGCCTACGGATCGCTGGAACAGTATTCGCTGGTGCTGAGCGTCATGGGAATTGCGCTGCTGGTGCTGGGGTTTCCGCTGGCCTGGAGGCTCAAGTGGATCCTGCTGTTCCTGGTGCTGATAGTGCCGTTACCGAGGCGTGCGCACGAAAGCCTGACGTTGCCCCTGCAGGAACTGGCCACCTCGTCGGCCGTGTACGGCCTGGAGTTGCTGGGGTTCCTGGTGCATCGCGAGGGCAACGTATTGCGGCTCGATGAGCAGGTGACGGTTGCGGTTGCGGAAGCGTGCAGCGGCCTGCGGATGTTGACGGCCTTCGTGATCGTCTCGGCCACGCTGGCTTTCGTGGTACGCCGGCCGGCATGGCAGAAAGCTCTGCTGCTGGTCTCCAGCGTGCCGGTAGCCATACTGGCCAACAGCCTGCGGGTGGTCGTGACGGCCCTGTTGTATTACCTGTCCACCAGCGAAGTGGCGGAGAGTTTCTCCCACGATTTCGCGGGCCTGCTGATGATGCCCCTGGCGATCGCGGCGTCGATGGGGTTGCTGCATCTGTTGCGATGGTTGGCCGCGGACTCTGTCAGTCACGCGCCACAGGGGTCATGAACGCATGCGTTTCGCACCGCCTTTTTCGGTGGCCGGCGTTGTTGCGGCCAGTGTCATCCTGCTGGCCGGCGGGGTCGGCCAGCGCTGGCTTGAACACCGCCTGGCAGAAGCAGATGCGGCCCCGGTCAAGCTGGACCGGCCGCTGGCTACCCTGCCGCTGGAGATCGGCTCCTGGCGGGGAGTTGACCTGCCGCTGAACCAGCGCCTGGTCGATTTCGCCGGCTGTGACGACTACATCAATCGTCGCTACAGGGCGGAGGGGTCGTCTGAATCGGTGGAACTGTACGTCGCCTATGCGGCCCGGCCGGCCAGGATGCTCAGTCATCGGCCGCAGGTCTGTTACCCGGCGCATGGGTGGACGCCCCGGGACGTCCGCAGGGAGCGGATCGAACTGCCCGACGGACGAGGCTTCGACTGCCTGGTTCAGCACTTCACGCGACAGCAGCCCGATCGTGAGGCGGCGATCGTGCTGAGCTACTACGTACTCCGAGGAAAGCATGTGACCGATTGGACCGAGTTCTGGGGCCCGAAGTGGCGGCGTCCCAACCTCTCGCGCGATCCGCATTTCTATGTGGCCCAGGTGCAGGTGAGCGTGACGAGAAAAGGGGCGTCGAGTCTGGAGGGCGACGAGGCACTGCTCAAGGACTTTACGGCTCTGGTAGCGCCGGCCATCGACGCCCTCCTGCCGGCCCCGGAGTCTTCGGCCCTCGAATAAGAAGTTGCGACCAGAGGACACGCTGTCCTTCCTGTGAGGAATCAAGCTATGAAAGTTGCCATCCTGGCCGGCGGAATGGGATCGCGTCTTGCCGAGGAGACGGAGGTCAAGCCTAAGCCGATGGTGGAGATCGGCGGCTATCCGATTCTCTGGCACATCATGCGCATCTATTCGCATTACGGGTTCAATCATTTCGTCATCGCCCTGGGCTACAAGGGCGAGGTGATCAAGAAGTACATGGTGGATTACTGCTCCCTGAGCAGCAATCTGACGGTGAACATTGGTCAGGGCAGCGTGGATGTACACGACGGCCAACGGCCCAACTGGACCGTTGAACTGGTGGACACCGGCTTGAAGACGATGACCGGGGGGCGAATCAAACGCCTGCAACCCTACCTGGGCAACGAGCCGTTCATGCTGACGTGGGGTGACGGCGTGGCCGACATCGACATCCCCCGGCTGCTGGCGTTCCATCGTTCGCACAAGAAACTGGCCACGCTCACCGCGGTGCGCCCGCCGGCGCGATATGGCAAGCTGACGCTGGACGGTGATCGTATTTCCGCCTTCGAGGAAAAGCCGCAGTTGGGCGAAGGCTGGATCAACGGCGCGTTTTTCGTACTCCAACCCGAGGTATTCGACTACATCGACGGAGACGACACCCAGTTCGAGCAGGAGCCGCTTGAACGGCTGGCGCGCGACGGGCAGTTAATGGCCTACAAACACACATCGTTCTGGCAGTGCATGGACACGCTGCGAGAGAAACACATTCTGGAATCACTCTGGCAATCAGGGCGTGCGCCCTGGAAGATCTGGGAGACCTGAAGCATGCGCGTGCTGGTCACTGGGCATGACGGTTACATCGGGACGGCGCTGGTTCCGCTCTTCGAGGACGCGGGACATGAAGTCGTCGGGTTGGACAGTTGCCTGTTCAAGGATTGCGTGTTCGGGCAGGATGCAGCGCCGGTCAGGGCCATCCGCAAGGACATACGCGACGTTGAATCGGCGGATCTGCGGGGTTTTGACGCCATTGTCCATCTGGCGGGCATTTCCAACGATCCGCTGGGCGATCTGAATCCCGAACTGACTCTGGAGATCAACTACCGAGCCAGCGTCCGGCTGGCCCGGCTGGCCCGGGACGCGGGCGTTCGGCGATTTCTGTTCAGCTCCAGTTGCAGCACCTATGGGGCGGGGGGGATGGATGAGATTTTGGATGAGCAGTCTCCCTTCCGGCCGGTGACGCCCTACGGCGAATCAAAAGTGCGGGCGGAAGAGGAGATTGCGGAGCTGGCGGATCGCGATTTCACGCCGGTGTATCTGCGCAACGCCACCGCCTACGGGGTCTCGCCGCGCCTGCGGGGCGATCTGGTGGTCAACAACCTGACCGGTTTTGCCTTTACCACCGGGGAGGTGTTTCTCAAGAGCGACGGGACGCCCTGGCGCCCGCTCGTACACATCGAGGACATTGCCCGCGCCTTCCTGGCCCTGATGGAGGCGCCCCGTGAAAAGGTCCACAACGAGGCGTTCAACGTCGGCCGGGACGAAGACAACTACCAGATCCGGCAGATCGCCGACATGGTTCAACAGATTGTGCCGCGCAGCCGGGTGCGCTACGCCGACGGGGCCGGACCGGACAAGCGATGTTACCGGGTGAACTTCGGGAAAATCACGCGGGTGGTGCCGGAGTTCCAACCCGCCTGGAGCCTGCGTCGTGGCGTGGAACAGCTCTACGAGGCATACCGCAGGGTGCACCTGACGCTGGGGGACCTGGAAGGTTCGCGGTTCATGCGCATCAAGCATGTCAAGGAGCTGCTGGCGGCCGGACTGCTGGATGAAACCCTGCGCTGGAATACCACGGCCTGCGTGGTCGGAGGATAATGAACATGATGAAGATCGCAACCGCCTGCCGTTCATGCGGCGGCACAAATCTCACCCGGGTGCTGGACCTGGGCCGGACAGCCCTGGCGGATCGGCTGCTGACGGAAGCCATGCTGGCCGAAGAGGAGCCGGTCTTTCCGTTGACGGTCTGGTATTGCTCGGCGTGCAGCCTGGTGCAGATCCGCGAGCAGGTAGCCCCCGAGATCCTGTTCGGCGACCTGTACCAGTATTTCTCCAGCTTCTCCGACGCACTGCTGCTGCATTCCCGGGATAACGCCGAGCGCTTGATCGAGCAGCGCCGACTGGGACCGGGCAGCCTGGTCGTGGAACTGGCCAGCAATGACGGCTACATGCTCAAGAACTTCAAGGCCTGGGGCATTCCGGTGCTGGGCATCGATCCGGCGCCCGGCCCGGCCAAGGCGGCCATCGCGGCCGGCATCGACACGATGATGACGTTCTTCACCCGGGACCTGGCCCGGCAATTGCGGTCCGAGGGCCGGGCGGCGGATGTCATTATTGCGAACAACGTCCTGGCCCATGTGCCGGACCTCAACGGGTTTGTCGAGGGAATCGGCATTCTGTTGAAGGAGGACGGCGTAGCGGTCATCGAAGCCCCGTACGTCAAGGATCTCATCGAACACTGCGAATTCGATACCATTTACCACCAGCACCTGTGCTACTTCTCGATCTCGGCGCTGCGGCACCTCTTCGCGCGGCACGGGTTGCATCTCAATCACGTGATGCATCTGCCCATTCACGGCGGTTCGCTGCGACTGTTCGTCGAAAAGCGGCCGGCGCCCAGCCCGCAGTTGCAGGCCATGCTGGAGGCGGAGGTCGCGGCCGGGGTGGTAACCCCGGAGTACTATCTCGATTTCGCCAAACGGGTTGAGGCCATCAAGACCGACCTGCTGAATCTCTTGAAGGAGCTGAAGGCCAACGGCAAGCGAATCGCGGCGTACGGCGCGGCGGCCAAGGGGTGCACGCTGCTGAATTACACCGGCATCGGCCCTGAGACGCTGGATTTTGTCGTAGACCGGAATATCCACAAACACGGGCGCTATATGCCGGGCCGCCATGTACCCATCCGGCCGGTGGAACAACTGCTGACCGAGATGCCGGACTACACGCTGCTGCTGGCCTGGAACTTTGCGGACGAGATCATCAGCCAGCAGGCGGCCTATGTGCAGCGCGGCGGGCGGTTCATCGTGCCGGTGCCCACGCCGCGCGTGGCGGAACCTGAAAGGATGATGGTGGCCTGAGATGCATCAACATTGCCCCAACTGCGGCCGTCGGCCGATGGATGTGTTTTACGAGGTGCGTCAGATCCCCGCGCATAGCTGCCTGATGATGGACAGCGAGGCGGAGGCGAGGGCCTACCCGCGCCGCGACCTGGCCCTGGGCTATTGTCGCGCGTGCGGATTTGTCTCCAACGTTCTGTACGACGAGAGCGTCAAGCAGTACTCCGACCGCTACGAGGACCAGCAATCCTTTTCTCCGCGATTCCGGGCGTTTCAGACTGAGCTGGTGCGCCGGCTGGTGGAACGCTATGACATTCGCGGCAAGGACGTGCTGGAGATCGGCTGCGGCAAGGGCGATTTCCTGGTGGAACTGTGCCAGGCCGGCGCCAACCGGGGGCTGGGGATCGATCCGGCCTGTATCCCCGGACGGGTGGCCGGTAAGGACGGGGGCAGCGTGCGCTTTATCGCCGACTACTACGGCGAGAAGTACGCGGATGTGCCCTGCGACGTGGTCTGCTGCCGGCACACCCTCGAACACATCCACGAGACCCGCGAATTCATGCAGATCGTGCGGCGCACGTTGGGCGAACGGCCTGACACGCTGGTGTTCTTCGAAGTGCCGGATGTGCATCGTGTGCTGCACGAGCAGGCCTTCTGGGACATCTACTATGAGCACTGCTCTTACTTCAGCCTGGGCTCGCTGGCCCGGCTGTTCCGTTCCACTGGTTTCGACGTGATCGAGCTGGCCACGGACTTCGACGACCAGTACCTGCTGCTGGTGGCCAGGCCTGCCGCCGGGGAGACGGCCGCGGCCTTACCCGAGGAGCAGGATCTGGACCTGCTGGCGGCCGATGTGCAGCAGTTCCGCTCTTCCGCCCGCCGGCGGATTGAGGGCTGGCAGACCCTGCTGGCCGACGCCGAGCGCAACGGCAAGCGCGTGGCCATCTGGGGTTCGGGCTCCAAGTGCGTCGCCTTCCTGAGCACGGTGGGGCTGGCCAAATCGGTCAAGGCGGTGGTGGATATCAATCCGTACCGCCATGGGCGGTTCCTGGCCGGTTTGGGCTGCGTGGTCAGCGCGCCGGAAACGCTGAAGGAGTTGCGGCCGGACCTGGTGCTGGTAATGAACCCCATTTACCGCCAGGAAATCACCGAGCAGTTGCGGGGCATGGGCCTGGAACCCGAGGTCATGCCGGTCTGAGCAAAGCGAAAGCCCGAACCATGATACAGAGCCACCCTGAGTCATCAGCCGTACAGTTCGAACCGGCCGGAGCTCCCGTGAGCTGCCCGATCTGCCGGGCCGACGGGATGTCGGTCTTCTTCGAACTGCCGGACGTGCCGGTCCACTGCAACGTGCTGTGCGCAACCCGCGAGGAGGCGCTGGCCGTGCCGCGAGGCGATATCCGGCTGGGTTTCTGCCGATCCTGCGGCCTCATTTCCAACCTGGCCTTCGAGCCGGCGCGGATGGCCTACGGGGGACGGTATGAGAACTCGCTGCATGTGTCTCCGCGATTTCAGCAATATGCCGAGGAGCTGGCCGCCCGCCTGATCGAGACCTACGAGCTCCGCGGCCGGTACATCATTGAGATCGCCTGCGGCCAGGGCGAGTTTCTGCGCCTGCTCTGCCGGCTGGGCAACAACTGGGGCACCGGTTTCGACCCCAGCTACGTGCCCGGCCTGGTGGATGGAAAGCTGGATCGGCGTGTCAAGTTTGTGACCGATTATTATTCCGAGGAGTACGCCGGGCTGTCCGCCGACCTGGTCTGCTGCCGGCACGCCCTCGAGCACATCGCCGACCCGGTGAAGTTCCTGCGCATGGTGCGGCGAAACGTGTACGGTCAGAGGTGTCCGGTCCTGTTCTTCGAGGTCCCCAACGCCCTTTTCACGCTCCGGCAGAACGGCTTCTGGGACATTCTTTACGAGCATTGCACCTATTTCACGCCCATCTGCCTGGAACGGGTTTTCAAGCAGAGCGGCTTTCAGGTGCTTGAGGTTCGTGAGGAGTTCGGAGGGCAGTTTGTGACCATTGAGGCCCGTTGCACCGAAGGGAGCGGGCCCGCCGTGGAATCCGGGGATCGGGAAGATCAGGAGCTGTCCCGGCTCTCGCAGGACGTTGAGACCTTCTCTCAACGCTATCGCCTGGAGCTGGAAGGATGGCACCAGCGCCTGGCTGGCCTGCGGGAGCAGGGACGCCGGGTGGTCACCTGGGGCTCAGGCTCCAAGGGCACCATGTTTCTGAACGCCCTGCAGGGTTGCGGGGGTATCGAGTACGTGGTGGACATCAATCCGCGCAAGCAGGGAATGTTTGTGCCGGCCTCCGGGCAACAGATTGTGGATCCGCACCAGTTACAGGTTCTACGGCCTGACGTGGTGCTGGTCATGAACCGCATTTACGAAGATGAAATCCGTCGGCGGGTGCTGGACATGAATCTGCGCCTGCAAGTACTCAGCGTTTAAGCCACATCGTGTTCGAATGGAAACTTGCATTCACCTTTTGAGGGTTAGGAGCATGTTGCGAATGACCTCGCGCGTGATCATCGTGTCTTTCCTGCTGGTCATCATGAGTAGTCCAACATCGGCCGGAGCGTTCAACCAGGACATCTTGGACTGGACCCTGTATGGCTTCCGGCAATCCGAAGCGCCAGGCCCGCGGATCAGACCGTCCATCGCCGGAGCCGGGGCCATCCTGGCCAATGATGACGGGGGCTCTGAAGTGTCGTCATCCTCGGCGGTGCCGGGCGATTTCGACGATGACCAGGACGTGGATCAGGAAGACTTCGGATTGTGGCAGGCTTGCGTGACCGGGCCGGATATTCCCCAGGAGGATCCGGCTTGTGCGCGAATGAAGCTCGATGCCGATTCGGATGTCGATCTGGACGACCTGAAAATCATCGAACCCTGCCAGACTGGTCCGGCCATTCCGGCGGTTCCCAGTGCTACCGTGCAGACAAGTGTTGTCGCTGGCTCGGGCAGCATTCTGGTGTACCCGCAAAAGGACAGCTACTACTGCGGTGAAGTCGTCACCGTGACCGCCTTGCCGGAGGCCGGCTGGGTTCTGTCGAGCTGGAGCGGGGATCTGAGCGGCTCCGAGCCGCAGCAGATCATCGCCATGTGGGGAGCTTGCGTCATTCAGGCCACCTTTGTGCTCGATCCTCTTGAAATCAGCAATCTTTCGGTGATCCCCTCGTTTACGGGGGCGGTGGTGACCTGGCAGACCAACAAGCCGGCCACTTCGGCGGTGGCCTATGGTCTGACCACGGCCTACGAGCTGGGCACGGTCGAGGACCAGGCCTATGTGACCGAGCACAGTCTC
>JAAXZI010000075.1 GCA_012719955.1 Phycisphaerae bacterium
AGTCCGAGTCGAGGATGAAAACGAAGGTGACTGGGCTCAATGGGGATAGGAAATCGCCCTATGTGGCCATGCTGTGGGGGGCGGAAGTGGATGGCGGAAACGTACAGCGTATGGGCTCTCCAGACAGTAAGTTCATGTCTACAAGGTGTTTACGTTCAGAAAGTAATTCATGCAAGTTCAGGCGCTGCGTTTGCTGCTGGTTGTGAAAAAGTTCACGATTTCCTCTTGCGTAAGTAACTTCTTGTGATATATTTCACGATAGAAGCGGTACGCTACAGCCGTTGGTAAGGTGGCGATCCTGGGGGGTTCCTCGGGTCAGCGCCGGAGTCCTGTCCCCGACGGCCTGTTTTTGCAGTTTCAAGGATACATTGGCGTGGCCAGACCATTCCATTTGCGGTCTCGGTGCGCGCCTGCCCAAAGCGACTCAACGCCCGCCCGATCATTGGTCGGAGTGCTCGCCGGCCGTTGATGGGGCACCGCAAAAAGGAGTGGCCCATGTCGTCCCCGCAGTCGGTTGCCACGCAGCAGGAGGCCCACGGGAACCCCGGCCCGGGCAAGATGCCCGCAACGCAGGGTGGTTCCGACGGACGCCCGTCCACCTCGCCTGAGGCCCCGCCGATCGACTGGCAGCGGCTGGACCGCATCCTCGAAGAGTTCAAAGGCCAGCACGGCGCCGTCATCCCCATCCTCCAGCGGGTTCAGGACGCCTGCGGCTATCTGCCGCGCGAGGTGCTGGCGTACATTTCCAAAAAGACGCTGATCCCCCTGACCCAGCTTTACGGCGTGGCGACTTTCTACGCACAGTTTCATCTCACGCGGCGCGGACGGCATCTGTTGCGGCTATGCGACGGGACGGCCTGTCACGTGCGCGGATCCGCCAAGGCCATTGAGGCCATCGCCCGAGACCTCGGCGTGCAGCCTGGCCAAACCTCGCCGGACTACAAGCTGACCTTCGAGATCGTGTATTGCCTGGGCTCATGCGGCCTGGCGCCGGTGGCGGTGGTAGACGGCAAGGTGTACGGAAACCTGAGCCCCGATGCGATGGTGAAGCGGTTGGAGGGACTTGAGTAGGGTTCAGGGTTCGGGGTTCAGGAACTGTGAAGTGAGAAGTGAGAACTGAGAACTGAAAACTGAGAACTGACAACTCGGTTCTCCATGGAGCACAATGCATGTCGAAGCTCAAATCGTTGCAGGATCTGACCCGACTCCGCGAGGAGACGAAAGCCGAGCTGCGGCTGCGCCGACAGACCGGCACGGCCATTTACGTCGGCATGGGCACCTGCGGGATTGCGGCGGGCGCTCGCGAAACCATGGAGGCCATCCAGGACGAGCTCATGAAACGCAAGATTGACGCCTACGTCGGCCCCGTGGGCTGCATCGGCATGTGCGTAAAGGAGCCGCTGATCGACATTCAACAGGCCGGCGGGCCGCACATTCTCTATGCGAACATTCAGCCCGACATGGTGCCGCGACTCATCGAACAGCACCTGGTGAAAGGAGAGCCGGTCAAGGAGTGGGTGATCTGCCGTATGCCGGGGGAGTGAGAAGGTGTGAAGGTGTGAAAGTGTGAAAGTGGGCACGTGAGAGGTTGCTGCTCGCGGAATGAAATTGGATAGACATTCATGAACAAGACTGACACCAATACGTCTGCCGGTCAGAGCCAGTATCGCGCGAAGGTCATGGTGTGCGGCGGGAAGAACTGCGCGGGCGGCGATGGTGGGGTGGTGCTGGGCTCGATGCAGGCCGAGGTGTCCCGGCGCGGCTTGGCCCATGAGATCTCCGTGACCGCTGGCAACTGCCGGGGGCTCTGTGCGGTCGGCCCGACGGTGGTGATTTGGCCCGCCGGCACCCTCTACTGCCGGGTCCGCCCGGAAGACGTTCACGAGATCGTCGAAAAAACACTGATTGAAGGCGAAGTGGTGGAGCGTCTGCTCTACCAGGAGCCGCTCGAACAACAGGCCCTGCCGCTGCATAAAGACCTGCCCTTCTTCAGCAAACAGGTACGTATCGCGCTGCACAACTGCGGCTTCATCGATCCGGAGAACATCCTCGAATATATCGCCCGCGATGGTTATCGCGGCCTGGGCAAGGCGCTCACGGAGATGTCGCCCGAGGATGTGATCAAGGAAGTCAAGGATTCCGGCCTGCGAGGGCGCGGCGGCGCGGGCTTCCTCACCGGCGCCAAGTGGGAGTTCTGCCGGAAGGCGACCGGCAGCCCGAAGTACGTGGTGTGCAACGCCGACGAGGGCGACCCGGGGGCGTTCATGGATCGCTCCATCCTGGAGAGCGACCCGCACAGCGTGATCGAAGGCATGGCCATCGCCGGTTACGCCATCGGCGCGACGCAGGGATACATCTACTGTCGCGAGGAATATCCGCTGGCTATCGCCCGCCTGCAGAACGCCATCGACCAGGCCCACGAATACGGCCTGCTGGGCGAGAACATCCTGGGTAGCGGCTTCAGTTTTGACATCGCGCTGAAAGAAGGCGCCGGGGCCTTTGTGTGCGGCGAAGAGACCGCGCTGCTGGCCTCGATCGAAGGCCGCCGCGGCGAGCCACGCCCGCGTCCGCCGTTCCCGGTGGTCAGCGGCCTGTGGGGCAAGCCGACCAACATCAACAACGTCAAGAGCTACGCGCTGACGCCGCAGATCCTGGTAAAGGGCTCCAAATGGTTCAGTTCCATCGGCAGCCCCAAGTCGCCGGGCACGGCCATTTTCGCCCTCACCGGCAAGATCAATAACACCGGGCTCATCGAGGTGCCCATGGGCATCCCGCTGGGCGACATCGTTTTCGACGTGGGCGGCGGATTGCCCAAGGGCAAGCCGTTCAAGGCCGTGCAGACGGGCGGACCGCTGGGCGGGTGCATCCCGGCGTCGTGCCTGAACACGCCGGTGGATTTCGACTCGCTCCAGGAGGCCGGGGCGGTCATGGGTTCCGGCGGCATGATCGTCATCGATGACGACACCTGCATGGTCGAGTTCGCCAGGTATTTCCTGCAGTTTGCCGCGGCCGAGTCGTGCGGCAAGTGTGTGCCGTGTCGGATCGGCGGCCAGCGTTTGCTGGAGGCGCTCACGCGCATCAGCGAGGGCAAGGGCACCCGCAAAGACCTGAAGATCATCAAGGAAATCTCGCAGCAGATGATGGATACGTCGCTGTGCGGCCTGGGTCAGCGCACGCCGGGTCCGATCCAGTCGGCCATCCGCTTCTTCGAGCAGGAATTCATCGACCACATCGACGAGAAACTCTGCCGTGCCGGCCAGTGCAAGGCGCTGGTGCGGGCCAAGTGCATCAATGCGTGCCCGGCCGGCGTGGACACGCCCGCGTACCTCGCCCTCGTCGCCCAGGGCCGCTACGCAGAGGGGTTGGCCATTCACCGCGAACGCAACCCCTTCCCCTTGATCTGTGGGAGGGCGTGCCCGGCCTTCTGCGAGACCAAATGCCGCCGGGGCGAGATCGACGACCCCATCGCGATCCGGCTGGTTAAACGCTTCATGGCGGACCATGAGGCGGCCCAGCCGTGGACTCCGCCGCCGATCGGCGATGCCGAGTCCCGCGCGCGGGCGGCCGAGAAGAAGATCGCCGTCATCGGCGCCGGCCCGGCCGGCCTGACCGCCGCCCTGCGCCTGGCCCAGATGGGCTATCAGGTCACCGTGTTCGAAAAACTACCCGTGCCGGGCGGTATGCTCACGTGGGCCATCCCCGAATACCGCCTGCCGCGGCACTACATCCTCGCGGAGGTCGAGAACATCAAGCGGGCCGGCGTGGAGATCCGGTGCAACCAGGCGCTGGGGCGGGATTTCTCCCTGGATGATCTGTTCACCGGTGCGCATGGCACCGGCGTCTCACCGCTGCAAGGCGGGCAAGATGCCCACTCCCCAGGGGGCGCTTTTGATGCGGTCGTGTTGGCCATCGGCGCACACAAGGCCCGGACGATGGGCATTCCCGGCGAGGACAAGAAGGGCGTGCTGCAGGGCATCGACTTCCTGCGCGAGGTGGCTTACGAATCGTGCATGAAGGCCATCGGCCAGGAGGGCAAGGGCCAGGTGCCGGACTTCACCGGCAAGCGCGTGGGCATCGTCGGCGGAGGCGACGTGGCCATCGACGCGGCTCGGACGGCCGTTCGGCTGGGGGCGCGTGAAGTGCACGTGATGTACCGTCGGACGGGCGACGACATGCCGGCCACGCATCTGCCCGAGGAGATTGAGGCCGCGCTGCACGAGGGCGTCCGCATCCACACGCTGGTCAACCCCATCGAAGTGTTGGGAGATGAGCATGTCACCGGCGTTCGCCTGCAGCGGCAACGGCTGGCCGAATTCGACAACTCCGCCCGGCGCAAGCCGCAGCCGTACGGCGACAGCTATGTGCTGCCGCTGGATTACCTGATTCCGGCTATCGGCCAGACGCCGGACCTGTCCTGGATGACCGACTGCAGGCTGGAGACGACCCGCTCGCACACCTTCGTGGTCAACGAGGCCTTCGCCACCAGCCGGCCGGTGGTGTTCGCCGCCGGCGATGCGGTATCCGGGCCGGCGACCATTGTCCAGGCCATCGCCCAGGGCAACCAGGTGGCGGCGGCCATCGATCGCTGGTTCAAGACCGGCAAGATGGAGACGCCGCGGTTCGAGACGCCGCGGCACGATGTGCAGCCGCTGCACAACATCGAGGATTTTGCCGACGCCCGCCGGCCGGTGAACCCCAAGCTGCCTCTCGCCGATCGCGAGCGGAATTTCCGCGAGGTGGAGGTGGGATTCGATGAGCAGACCGCCTCCAGGGAGGCCATGCGTTGCCTGCGGTGCGATCTGGAATGGCTGGCGACGGTGGGGGCGGGTGAGGGCAATGGTGAGGAAGTGGGAAAGTGCGAAAGTGAGAAGGTGGGAACGTGAGAAGGTGAGAAAGGGTTCAGGGTTCGGGGTTCAGGGTTCAGGGCTCAGGAGCCGAGGGCCGAAAGCTGAACGCTGAATGCCGAGAGCTGAAAGCTGAACGCTGAACGCTGAAAGCTGAGACCTGCGAAGCGGCGAAACTGTGGTGGAAACAATGAGCGATGCGCCTCTCGTGAATTTAACGATCAACGGCCGGCTGATCCGGGCCAGGGCCGGGCAGACGGTAATGGAAGCGGCGACGGCCGAGGGAATCCACATTCACTCTTTGTGCCACCATCCGGAGCTCAAGCCCGAAGGGTCGTGCCGGCTGTGCCTGGTGGACATCGAGAAGCAGCGGACGCTCCAGCCGGCGTGCACCTTCCCGGTGGCTGAGGGCCTGGTGATCCAGACGGAAAACCCGAAGATCACGGCAGCCCGCCGGTTCGCCCTGCAGATGATCTTCTCGGAGCGCAGCCACTACTGCATGTACTGCCCGCGGAGCGGGACCGCCGAGTCCACCGACTGCGAGCTGCAGCGGCTGGGTTACAAGTACGGGCTGGCCAACTGGGAATACACGCCCCATTACGGCAAAGACTGGCCGGTGGACGCCACGCGCAAGTACTTCATCATGGACCACAGCCGGTGCATCCTCTGCCGGCGCTGTGTGCGGGCCTGCAACCAGATCGCCGCCAACCACACCCTGGGCGTGGGTATGCGCGGCGCCCGCACCATGATCGTGGCCGACGATGACGTTCCCTTCGGGCAGTCGTCGTGCGTCTCCTGCGGTACCTGCCTGCAGGTATGCCCCACGGGGGCGCTCTTCGACCGCCACAGCGCGTACTGCGGCCACGACAAGGATGTGGTGCAGACGCAGGCGGCGTGCCTGGGCTGTTCGGTGGGCTGCGGCATCCAGGCGGTGACCCGCGACAACCAGTTGCTGCGCGTCGAAGGCGACTGGGAGGCCGGCAACCGCGGGCTGCTGTGCAGTATCGGCCGGTTCGAGGTGGTGGAGCCCAAGCCGCCGCGGATCACGCAGCCGCTGATTCGCCGCGAATGGCAGTTGGTCGAGGCCACCTGGGATGAGGCTCTGGCCCACGTGGCTGCGCGGTTGCGAGAGGCGGAGCGCGTGGCGGGGCTGGCCTCGCCGCGGCTGCCTAACGAGTCGCTGGCGGCCTTCGCCTGCTTCTTCCAGGAGGTGCTGGGCAGCAATGACGTGGCCCTGCTCTACGGGGAGAATCCCCCGGACGATCTGGGCCGCACGGCCACCTTGCGCGACGTGGCCGACTCCGATTGCGTGATCGTGATCGGTGGAGACCCCTGCAGCAATCAGAAAGTGATCGGCGCCCTGATCAAGCGGGCTTTTGACAATGGCGCGCGGCTGATCGTGGTCAACGACCGACCCACCGAACTGGATGCTTACGCCTGCGTGCGTCTGGAACTGGAGGACATCTCGCACGCCGTGGAGTCGCCCTTTGAGCGGTTGCGGCATACTTACCACCTCCGGGTCAGCGGCGTGGCCCAGCTCAAGCAGGCGGTGGCGGCGGCGCAGCGGCCGGTGGTGCTCTACGGCAGCGGCCTGAGCACGACGGTGTACGCCGGGTTGCGCGTCCTGCCGGACAAGGCCCGGTTCGTCCCGTTGATCGAAGGAACGAACACGGCCGGTGCGGCCCGGCTGGGTCTGCGCGCGCAGCCGGTGCATGGCGACGCCCTTTATATCCTTCTGGGCGATGACATGGTGAACGGCCATGTGCTGCCTCAGCGGCAGTTTACCGTGGTCCAGGCCGCCTACCGCTCGGCCCTGACGGAAGCCGCCGACGTGGTACTGCCGGCCCGAATCTGGGCCGAGCAGAAGGGCCACGTGGTGAACATGGAAGGCCGCACGCTGGAGGTGCGGCCACTGCTGGATGCCCCCAATTCGATCCAGTCGGATTGGGAGACCATCCTGCGGCTGGGTGGACTGATGGGATCCGCGTTGTCGTTCGATGCGATCTCGGAGATGTCGTTGGCGGTTTAGTTCTTGGTTCTTTGTTCTTGGTCCTTGGTTGGGGGCCCTTCTCTGATACGCCGTGAGACAACCACGAGCGGAAGGACAAAGGACAAAGAACAAAGAACCATGGCAGGAGTGATATCGTGGCAAAGAAACCTACGGTGGCGAGCGACTGGCTGTGCGGGTGCGCCGGCTGTCACATGTCCCTGCTGGACATGGACGAGCGGCTGGTGGAGATCATTCAGCACGTTGACCTGACGGCCACGCCGATCACCGATCTGAAACAGCCTCCTGCGGCCGGCGTTGACGTGGGCGTTCTCGAAGGGGCGGTGAACAACTCGAGCAACGAGGAAGTCGCCAAACGCATGCGCGAGCGTTGCCGGGTGCTGGTGGCGATGGGCGATTGCGCCGTGTTCGGGGGCATTCCCACCATGCGCAACCGCGGATGCAAGCAGGCGGCGCTGCGCCGCGCGTACGTCGAGAGCGAGAGCACGGTGGACGGCCGGGTTCCGGATGACCCCGAGCTGGCCGTCATGCAGGAGGCCCGGCCGCTGGACCAGGTGGTCGAGGTGGACGTGTATCTGCCCGGTTGCCCGCCGCCGGCGGACGCCATCTACCTGGCGCTCAAGGAGTTGGCCCAGGGGCGCATGCCGGAGTTGAAGGGCAAGGATCTGGATTGGCATTGAAATGACGAATGACGAAACCAGAGTGACGAATCAACGACGAATGATCGAATGACGAAGAAGACCGCCGCGGCACTTGCTGTGCCAACGTTGGGGATTCGTCATTCGGGTTTCATTCGTCGTTCGGATTTCGTCATTCGACATTCAAGCATTGGAGAGTCTGATGGGCCGTACCATTACGATTGAGCCGGTGACGCGAATTGAGGGCCATGCCAAGGTCACCGTTCACCTCGATGACGCCGGAAAGGTGGAGCGGGCCCGTTTTCACGTCAATGAGTTTCGCGGCTTCGAGAAGTTCTGCGAAGGACGGCTGTTCAACGAAATGCCGCTCATCACCGAACGCATCTGCGGCATCTGCCCGGTGAGTCATCATCTCGCTTCCGCCAAGGCCTGCGATGCCATCCTCGGCGTCGAGGCGCCCCGGCCGGCGAAGCTGCTCAGAGAGCTGATGCACATGGGGCAGGTCATTCAGTCGCACTCCATGCACTTCTTCGAGCTGGCCGGCCCCGATCTGCTCCTCGGGTTCGATGCCGATCCGGCCGTGCGCAACGTCGTCGGGCTCGTCCAGGCCAACCCCCAGCTTGCCCTCAAGGCCGTCGCGCTGCGCAAGTTCGGCCAGGACATCATCGCACGCGTAGGCGATCGGCGAATTCATCCCAACTTCTCGGTGCCCGGCGGAGTGAACAAGGCTTTGTCGGTCAGCGACCGCGACGCCATGCTCGCCCAGATCCCGGAGATGATCGGCTACGTCCAGGAAGGCCTGGAGATCATGCGGGGGTGGATGGAAAGCAATGCCGCCGAGATGGAGCGGTTTGCGTCCTTCTCCACCGCCTATCTGGGCCTGGTGGACGAGGACAACGCCGTGAATCTCTACGACGGCGAAATCCGCCTGGTGGACGCCCAGCGTTACGAGTTGGACCGCTTCGACGGCCGGCAATACCTGGACTACATCGCCGAGCACGTCGAGCCGTGGTCGTATCTCAAGTTCCCGTACTACAGGAAACTCGGCTGGCCGGAAGGCATTTACCGCGTGGGGCCGCTGGCCCGGCTCAACATGGCCGAGAAGATGGCCACCCCGCTGGCCCAGCAGGAATACGAGCGCTTCCGCCAGCTTCGCGACGGCAAGGTGGTGGAAGGCTCGCTCTATTATCACTACGCCCGGCTGATCGAGGACCTCTACGCCATCGAGCGCGCCCGGCAACTACTCGAAGATCCGGAGTGCACCTCCAAGGATCTCCGGGCCACCGCCCGGGTGACCAACCGCGAAGGGGTGGGCGTCATCGAGGCTCCGCGCGGCACGCTGTGGCATCACTACTGGGTGGACGAGGATGGCAAGCTCGAAAAGGTGAATCTCATCGTTGCCACCGGCAACAACAACTACGCGATGAGTCGCGCCGTCGAGGAAGTGGCCCGGTCCTGCGTGGACGGCGAAAAGCTCACCGAAGGCGCGCTCAACCGGATCGAGGCCGCCATCCGCGCGTACGACCCCTGCCTGTCGTGCTCCACGCACGCCCTGGGGCAGATGCCGCTGGAACTGGTCGTATACGATGCCGGCGGAACCGAGGTTGCCAGAGCCCAACGACGCTGAGGGCTTACGGCGTCTCGGCACAGTCCAGACTGGCCGGGACGCCCGCGGCGGTCATGCAGCGTCGGAAAATAGCCAAATCCGCACCGTCCACGTAATCGTCGCCGTTCAGCTTGGCTTTCTGGCAGTTGGGGTCATTCTGGGGCTGCAGACCCGACATGCAGGCCTGGAAATATCCGAAATCGTCCTGGTCCACATCCCAGTCCTCGTCGAAATCGCCCGGCGGCGTTGGATAACGCACTACCACCTGTCGCGACACGGTCGCGCCGAACCAACTGAACCCATCGCGCACCATTCTCCAGTCGGTCGTATAGGTGCCGGCCGCAGCCGGGGCCTTGAGGCTGAAATTGAAGGTGTAGGTCGCCCCGGTGTTAACTTCCCCGGTGACGGACACGCGGGTTGTGCTGGTGAACGGATCGCTGTCGCCCACCGCGCCGAGACGGAAGGCCTGGGCATCCGTCCACAGCACGCCCCGATTGCGAAGCGTGACCGAGACGGAATAGGTCTTATTGGGCGTCATCTCGGAGGGGATGGTGTCGCTGACGTACTCGGAGGAGTAGATGTCAAAGGTCGGCGTCGTGCCCAGATATTGGCAGATGCCTTTATAGACGGCCCACGTGGTTACGGAGCGGAAGAAGTTGTCCTGGAGGTACAGGCCGTCACGGCTGCAGGAGTCATGGAAGGCCAGTTCGATCAGGATGGCGGCGCGCGTGGGAATTCGCGTCTCGGCGAAACCGCCATTGGCGTCGATCGCGCCGCGATCACGCCAGGTGCTGTCGCCGTAGTGCGTACGGATGACGCTCACGATGTTGTTGTTAACCGCCGTCGCCAGGTTGCGACTGATCGTGCCCCACTGGGAATGGGACGAGCCGGCGTCATAGTACGTACAGGTTCCGTTGGGGCACCCGCTGCCCTCACAATCTCCCTGGTAACCGTTGGTGTGCATGGACACATAGAGGGTCGCATTGTCATGGTTGGAGGCCAGCCCGCGCGAACGAAGGCTGTCGTCGCTCTCGCTGGAGCCGCTGCCAAGGGTGCAGCCGGTTAAACTGCCGTAGACCGAGCAGGGATAGCCCTTGTGTTGCAGCCAGTAGGAGGCTGACATCATCCACCAGGGTTGCCCACTCACGGAATAAGTGCCATAGGTCTTGTCCAGGCAGCGGTAGTCCTTGGTGGTCGCGCCATCCTGCGTCAGGTAGGTGTTCAGGTAGGCCATCAGATCGACAGTGTGATGGTCCTCGCGGCTAAGTGGAGCACAGTAGACTGGCCGCTCATAGGCCCAGGAACTGCCGCCCCAGCGCAGCCCGTGACCCGGTGACAGCGAAATGACTTTGCCGGCCAGGGCGCTGCCGGCCGCGGCCGGCTGCACCGCCTGCGGCTGCATAACGCGAGGCGCGGGCTCGATGTCCGGAACCGGAGGCAGGAAGCTTGCCAGCGAGGCCCCGCCCATCTGCAGACTCACGTTGCCCTTGAAGCCAGTGCTCCACAGCGTCTGCGACACCTGCCGGTAAATGGCTTCCAGCTTCTCGTCACTGAAGTCGCCGCCGATCACTTGGGCGGAAAAGTCCACGACCGCCTGTCCGTCGCTGACCTTGACGGTTGCCTGCGTGCCGGCCGGGATGGAGGAGGTCAGGCCTTGGGTCTGTTCCTGGGAGGTTGGTCCGGCCGTCAGCGCTTCCAGGGCGGCTTGGGCGGCGGGAAGTTCATCCGGCATCTGGCGGGTGACGGCCTGAAGCCGGGCCTCTTTCCAGAAAAAGACGGTCACGTCGCCCGCCTGGGCGGTCGTTACCAGAACCCCAAAAACCAGTGTGCAAAACAGGGATCGTGATATGCTCACTTGTCACCTCCGCGACGAACGAAAGCCCCCGGCCCGCTTTACCGCTGCGACTTGAACAGGTTCCGGGATAGGACTTTGACTCCTTATTACATAGACTACCATCTACGGCATCCTGATTCAACCTTCAGTAAACCGTAGGATCTGGGTCCGAATAATCGACGGCGTCGCTCACAACCGTCGAATGTGACCTTGCCGCGTGGGGATCGAAACCAGGACGGGGTTCAGG
>JAAXZI010000076.1 GCA_012719955.1 Phycisphaerae bacterium
AGCCCCCGGCTCCGCCGGCCCCCGTCCCTGCCGCTTCCCAATCCGACGGCCAGACGGAAACCCGTCCGTCCGGCCGGGAGCCCACCGCCGAAGAGTTGATCCGCCAGATGATGCAGGATCGCCCGCCGCGCCCCGCGGCCCTGCCCGAGGATCGGCCGCCGACCGGCACGGCGCCTATGGAGATTCCGCTCGAAAAACCGTTGCCCGCCGTCCCGGAGACGGAGCGGGCCCGCTGGCCGGATGATACGCTGCTTTCGGACCGCCCCGTCCGGCTGGTTCCCGGAGAGAACGGGGACTGGATGCTGGCTTTTGAGAACCGCAGCATGCGGCCGATGGATGGGCCGATTCATGTGCTCCCCGGCCGGCTGCTGGAGCGGGCCATCAGCCTGACCGCCGGTGGCACCAAGCCCGTGGTCCTGATCGTCAGCGGTGAAATCACCGCTCATCGCGGCACCAATTACATCCTGTTACGCAAGGTGCTGGTCCGCCGTAGCGTGGGGAATCTCCACTGACCACCGACTGTAGCGACCGGGCTCCGTACCGGTCGTTAGAATGCCGGAGGGGACTCCGTACCGGCATTTAACTCGTAGCGGCCGGGCTCTGTACCGGCCGTTGGGTCGCATTGGCCGGCTGTGTACGGGCCGTTCTTCTCATCGAGAACGGCCGGCTCTGCCTTCAGCAGGGGTTCCGGTTAGCCGCTATAACCGGTGTAGAATTTGGAGAAGGCGCCAATGCCATTAATGATGAGCGTATCCGGCGTGCGAGGCGTTATCGGCGAGTCCATGACGCCCGTGTTGGCATCTGAACTGGGCTGTGCGTTTGGGACCTATCTGAACGGCGGTAAGGTGGTGATCGGTCGCGATTCGCGCCCGAGCGGCCCGATGGTGCAGTCGGCGCTGGTGGCCGGCCTGCTGGCCACCGGTTGTGAGGTGATTGTGCTGGACGTGGCCTCCACGCCTGCGACCGCGCTCATGGTCCTGCGTCACAAGGCCGACGGTGGCGTGATCATCACCGCCAGCCACAATCCGGTGATCTGGAACGGCATCAAGTTCCTGACCAGCGAAGGCCTGGCCCCGCCACCGGAGCAGGCCGCGAAAATCTTCGACCTCTATCACCGCAAGGCCTTCAACCTGGTGGACGTGGAACGGATCAAGCCCGTGCTGTCCGATCCGACCGCCGCGGCCACGCATGTTGAAGCTGCGCTGGGCATCGTGAACGTGCCGCAGATTGCCGCGAAACGTTACAAAGCCGTGCTCGACAGCGTGAACGGCGCCGGCGGCGAGGAAGGGCGGTTGCTGCTCGAAAAACTCGGCTGCCAGGTGGTGCACATGAACGCCGAGCCCACCGGCCGGTTTGCCCACACGCCCGAGCCCACGGTCGAGAACCTCACCGACCTGTGCGCGGTGGTCAAACGCGAGGGTGCGGCCATCGGTTTCGCCCAGGATCCCGACGCCGACCGCCTGGCCATCGTGGATGAGAATGGCCGGTACATCGGTGAGGAATACACGCTGGCCCTGTGTGCCAAGTACATGTTCGCGGCCCATCCCGGACCGGCCGCGGCGAACCTCTCCACCTCGCGCATGATCGACGACATCGCGGCGGCGGCCGGCGGCCCGTGCCGGGTTTATCGTTCGGCGGTGGGGGAGGCTAATGTCGTCGAGGCCATGAAGGCCCACGGCTGTGCCTTCGGTGGCGAAGGCAACGGCGGCATCATCGACCCGCGCGTGGCTCCCGTGCGCAACAGCCTGGTGGCCATGAGCATGGTCCTGCAACTGATGGCCCAAACCGGCAAGACCGTCGGCCAGCTCGCCGACGAGATCCCCGCCTACGTCATGATCAAGACCAAGGCCGAGTGCTCGAAGGAGCGCATCGCCGAAGTTCTTGAAGCCACCAGAAAGAAGTACGCCCGCGAGCGGATCAACGACATCGACGGCGTGCGGGTGGACTTCCCCGACGGCTGGGTCCACGTCCGCGGCTCGAACACCGAGCCGATCATCCGCATCATGGCCGAAGCCCCGACGAAAGAGCGTGCCGAAGCCCTCATCGCCGGCGTCCGCGAGCTGATGTGATTGATGGATGGCAGAGCCCTGAGCGCTAGCGAGGGGCCAGAGGGTAACGGAGGTGACGCGGAGACGCGGCGACAAGGCGACAACGAGACAAGGAGACAAGGGGACAAAGCGGGGGCGAAAGAGCGGGCTCGAGCAGATGGTCCGCCCCAACGGGGCGGGGCGAAAGTAGCCACGGGTGGAGCGAAGCGGAACCCGTGGTTTACTTCCCCAGGTTGTTTGCCGCCCCGGTAGGGGCGGCGTGATGATGCGGACGACAGCGATGTAGGGCGGCTCAACAGACCCGCCGTTCCGCCAACGGTCTGATTGGCGGATCAATCTCCAGAGGGTCTTGATGTCCAAGAGAAAAGGCCGGCGAATGGGCCGGCCCTCTGCGTATGGGATTGCTTGAAGACGCACCGGCGTGACGCCGGTGCCACGCAACTCACCACTCCAGCCCGCCCTTGAGCGGCTTTTTGCGCTTCTTTTCCGGCTTGGGCGCTTCCGGTGCGGACGGGGCGTTTGTGGTCTCGCCGGTGTAGTTCGGATCTTCCTTCAGCCGTTTGATCGACAGGCTGATCCGGCGGCGGTCTTCGTCCACCTCCAGCACTTTGCAGGTGACCTGCTGGCCCTCGCGGACTACATCGGCCGGCACGCGCACGCGCTGCTCGCTTAACTCGCTGATGTGAATCAGCCCCTCCACGCCCGGGCTCAGCTCCACGAACGCCCCGAACTCGGCCAGCCGCTTCACCGTCCCGGTCACCACGCTGTCCACCGGCCAGCGGGCCGACGCACCGGTCCACGGATCATCCCCCACCTGCTTGATGGACAGGCTGATCCGCCGGGCCGCGATGTCCACCTTGAGGACCTTGACCTTGATCACGTCGCCGGCCTTCACGATCTCGCTGGGATGCTTGATCCGCCGTTCGAAGGTCATCTCGCTGATGGGCACCAGGCCCTCGACGCCCGGCTCCAGTTCCACGAAGGCCCCGAACCCTTCCAGCCGGGTGACCCGCCCGGTGACGATGCTGTCCACCGGCCACTTCACGTCTGCGTCGTTCCACGGGTCGGGCATGACCTGTTTGAGGCCCAGCGACAGCTTGCGCGTATCGCGGTCGATCTTGAGGATCATGACTTCGATCTGCTGGCCGGTCCTGACCACGTCCTCGGGCTTCTCCACGCGGGTGAAGGCCATGTCCTTGATGTGCAGCAGGCCGTCCATCCCGCCGATGTCCACGAAGGCCCCATAGGGCATGATGGTCTTGACTGTGCCCTTGACCACCTGGCCTTCGACCAGGCTCTCGAACGTGCGCCTGGCCTCCTCTTCGGCCTCGCGGTCGAGCACGTTCCGCCGGGAGACGACGATCTGCTTTTCGTCGGGGCGGATGTCGGTGACTTCGCATTTGAGCCGTTGGTTGACGTAGGGAGCGAGGTCTTCGACCCGGCCGCGTTCCACCTGGCTGATGGGCATGAAGGCCTTGATGCCGTCGATGTTAAGCTCCAGGCCGCCCTTGTTGTGGCCGGTGACACGGCCCTCGACGATCATGCCCTCTTCAAGCGACTCCCAGGCGGCGGCCTGGACGGCGCCCTGCCGCGAGAGTTTGAGGAGGTTGTCCTTCTTGTCCACGCCGGTGATGGTGACCTCGATCCAGTCGCCGACGGCCGGCAGGGGCTCATTCTCGAACTGAGCGGCCGGCAACACGCCGGTGCTCTTGCCGCCCATGTCCACGAAAATGTCCTCCGGGCCGACGGAGAGGACCTGGCCGCGTTTAACTCCCTTGGCGGTAGGGCTCGCGGCGGAGCGCATGGCCCGTGCGGCAGCCTCCTCCTCGTCCATCATGTCCATAAGGCTCATGCCGCCAAGGGCTTCTTCGAGTTCCTGTGCAAGGGCTTCATCCAGATTCCGCTCGCCGCCCTTGGGCACGCGGAGGTCCTTATCCTGCCTGGCCATCGGTGTAATCCTCAACTGCTCAGATTCTTTACTGTCCGTCGTCGGACGGATGGGGGATTATACAGGTTGTGGGCACGCTGGCGAGAGGACAAACGGCGGGCCGGCCGGCAGTTGGAGAGGGAGGTGGACGAGGCAACCGCGATGCTCGGCCTTTCTGCCTGATGCTGAGTACGGCACGCAGAGGGCACAGCAGAACCAATGGATCAGGCAGGGCGGTAACACACCACCCGACAAGGCCTGTCATACGCTCAAGTGGTGTTATTATATGAGTTTAGGTGAATTCTCCGCGGTCTGTATCGCTGGGGCAGGGGACCAACTACACCGTGCCCCTGGTGGCCGGGGGGCTGCGCTGCTGGTGGGGCCGTGCAGGGCATCGGCTGGGACTTGGGACGGGTGGGTGAAAACGACACCGTCGGGTTGTTGATTGTCCTCGGATTGTAAAGGCGATATGTTCACGGGCTCTGAGTTGTACCCTGGAGTGCAGGCTATATATGAATCGATACCCGTTGACTCGGACGCTGGTGGTTGTGTTGGCGGCACAGTTGAATCTGATCGGAGATCCGATCGTGACGACTTCTCCGGCCGACCCCGAGCTTGCCAATGGACCGCTCGTCATCACAACCGATTTCCTCTCCGGATTCGGATGGAACCAGCGGGAGCTCGAGTTACGTGAGCCTGCTATCAGCTTCTGGCTGGCAAGTTCGCTCAAGCGTGTCTACCCGACATCACTTCCAGGCAGCCGGCAGGCCCTCGATCAAATCACGCCGCGCAACGCCCGGTTTTCGTTCCAGGCGTGCCTGCGGAATGATCGTAGCTGGCCGGCAGAGGTCGAGTGCTCCGTCAGCGGTGCGGATGACTTGACCGTACAGGTGCGGCGAGTGGGCTATGTACCGCAGTGGAACTACACCGGGGACACGCCGGAAACCGAGTTGGACGGCATAGGGCACGTTCCCGGCCTGGTGCCCGATCCGCTTTTTCCGGAATCGAAAGCCACCGTGGGCCCGTTCGCAACTCAATCTTTCTGGATCACGGTTCGCGTACCCGCCGAAGCCAGGGTGGGGTCGCGCAAGCTCATCGTGCATTTCAGGAGCCCGATTCTCAAGAAGGATGCGACGCTCACGGTCCGAGTCCAGGTCCATCCGCTGGTGGTGCGGCCGCGCGCCGGGTTCCCCGTGACCCACTGGTGGAACGCCGACGCGATTTACGACTGGTACAAACAGCCCGTGCTGGGGGAAGAGTGGTTTCGCGCGGTTCGCCCTTACCTCGAAAACATGATCGAGCACGGCAGCGACGTGATCCTCGTGCCGATGTTCTACATGCGGCGGGAAATCGTGGAGCGCCCGCCCCAACTGCTGGTCGTGAACGAGCGGGGCCCCGGGCAATACAGTTTCGACTGGAGCCGCGTGAAACGATTCGTCGATTTGGCCAGAGAGGTCGGGTTCCGCCAGTTCGAGTGGCCGCACTTCTGGTCCTACAAAGTGGATCCGGCGAAGGCCTCAGTGGACACGCCGACTCGCGTATATCAGTGGAAAGAAGGACGCGCGGAGCTGCTGTGGCCCAAGGACACCGAGGCCACCGGAGCAGTCTATCGCAATTTCCTCGCCCAGTTCCTTCCCGAATTTCGAGACTTCCTGGCGCGTGAGAACCTGCTCGACACATCCTTCTTCCATCTCTCCGACGAGCCGGGTGGCAACCCCCAGGATCTGGAGAACTACCGCAAGGCGCGCGAACTGCTCCGGGAACTGGCCCCCTGGATGAAAGTCATGGATGCCATGAGCGACATCCGCTACGGCCGGGAGAAAGGCCTGACCGACATTCCTGTCCCGGCGGTTCACGCGGCCCAGGCCTACATCGACGAAGGCATCCCCCATTGGGTCTACTACTGCATGGGGCCGCGCGGTCCCTATCTCAACCGCTTCTTCGACACGCCGCTCGCCAAGATTCGCATGTCGGGTTGGCTGTTCTACAAGCTTCGCGCCCAGGGCTTTCTGCATTGGGGCTACAACTACTGGTACGTGATGGACCTGAGCTTCAACCCGAAGACGAAGGTCCTGGTGGACCCGTTCACCGATGGGGCCAGCGGAACTTCGGCCGGAGGCGCCGGTGCGCCGTACGGTGATGCCTTTGTCGTGTATCCCGGCGCAAACGGCCCCATCGACTCGATCCGTTGGGAAGTGTTCGCGGAATCACTCCAGGATTACGCCATCCTGCAGACCGCGGGGATCAAGCCCGATGACCCCCGGCTGGCCGGCATCAGGACATATGCTCAGTTCCCCAAGAGCGAGGAGTGGATCGTGAAGACACTTGCCGACATACTGAGATGAGATCTTCCATAGAGCTGCCCCCGCCGCAAGCCTTCCGTCCTGCTGGACCGGTCATGCTTTTGTTTTGTTCAACGAACCCAACGGCCGGCAGGGAGTTGCCCGACAAATCGTTGCCACAAGTACTTACGTCAACTGACCGCTCGGGCAATGCGCCCTTTACGACCGCGGTTTGAGCCGCCAGGTGAAGGCCAGGAAGAACATGGCCAGCGCGGCGCAACCCAGGGTTGCGTAGATCACGATGTCCCAGGCGGTGTTCTTGCCGTAGAGCGGCTCCAGCCAGGCAAGCATCCAGCCGGTGCCCTTGGCGTAGGCCATCCGCCCCAGGTAGCCGAACAGGCCGATGAAGCCCGCGGCCGTGCCGATGGCCTTCTTGGAAGTCAGGTCCAGGGCCATGATGACGATGAAGTTGATCACCGGGTAAATAAACAGCCCGATGATCCCCAGCATCGTGAAGGCCACCCACAATTGCCCCGCGGGGGTGAACAGGATGCCCCCAAAGGCGACCAGAATGGGCAACATGCACAGGACCGCCACCATGCCCCGGCGCCCGCCGGCCAGGTCCGAAAGCCAGCCCAGTACAATCGTCGAACCGATCCCCCCGATCTCGATCCAGAAAACCGCCCAGCCGCCCTGGAGCAGGTCGGCTCCTTTCACCTCGCGCAGGTACATCGGGCCCCAGTCGAGCATGCTGTAACGGGCCACGTAGGCGAAGAAGTTGGCTATTGCCAGCAGCCAGATCCACGGATGAGCCAGCACGTTGTCGATGAACAGCTCGCGGGTGGTCAGCTCGCGCTCGACGGACAGGGGCCCGACCGGCGCTGAAGCGTAATCAAGGACGTTGTCGTTCTGGCCCTCGCGCCTGGGCGGGTCCTGCCGGACGGATGCCGACAAGGCCGAGCCGTAGTCGCGCTTGTACTCCTCGATGGACGGCAGGCCGACCGACTGCGGGGTATCCCGCAACCGCCACAGGAGGTAGATGGCACCGATCGCCGCCAGTATGCCCGGCACATAGAACGCATGTTGCCAGCCGCCGAAGTGCTCGACCGCGTAGACGGCGAGAAGACCGGCCAGGGCCCCGCCCACATTGTGCGAGGTGTTCCAGATGCTGAACGTCAGCCCGCGCTCCTTCTCGGAGAACCAGTGGCCCATCGACCGCCCGCAGGGGGGCCAGCCCATGCCCTGGAACAGGCCGTTCAGGCTCCACAGGGCCAAGTGTAACGGATAGCTGGTCACCCATCCGAACGCGAAATTACACAGGGCCGTCAGCATCAGGCCGGTGGCCATAAAGGTCCGCGGGTTGCAGCGGTCCGACAGGGCGCCCATGAAGAACTTGCCCACCCCGTAGCTCACGGCGGTGGCGGCCATGATCGTGCCGATCATGTCCGTGTCATAGTGCAAAACCCCGGCCATGTCCTTGGTGACGGGGGAGAGGTTGTTCCGGACCAGGTAGAACGTGGCGTAGCCGATGAAGGTAGCTTCCAATATCTGCCAGCGATACCACGGGTACAGGCGCTTGACCTCGGACGGAGGCAGCTCCGGCCGGTGGGGGGCGGCGGCGAAAAACCTGCGGATGGCGGAGAAAATCATGGCGCTTTATCCCATTCAAGTGATGAGGCATGACAGGGGGATGATCGGACCGATCCGTCGGACCGGTCGGATCCGTCCGAGCTGCCCTCCTCTTTCATCCCTCGTTCTTCATCTGTCATCCCTTATCCCAGCAACTCACCGAACTCCCGCAGGCTGGGCACGACCAGGTCGTCAGCGGTGGCGAAGGCCTGGGCCTCCGCGGCGGTGGTCTCACCGGTCAGAACCAGCACGCCCAGCGCCCCTGCCCGGCGGGCCATGGCGATGTCCGTGTAGGTGCGATCGCCCACCATGGCCAGTTGATCGGGCTGGAGCCCGTGGCGGTGGAGAATGCCCGTGAGCATACGCGGGTCGGGCTTGCCCAGGACGGCCGTCGGGGCCTTGCCCGTGGCCGCCTGGAGGCACGCGCAAACCGAGCCGCAGTCCACCAGCACGGTCGGCTGGTCGGTCGGGCAGATCCGGTCCGGGTGGGTGGCGATGAACGGCTTGTCGCGGCTGATCCACCACGCGGCCTTACACAGCCGGGGGTAGGAAAGATCCGTGTCGAAGCCCACCACCACGGCCTGCGGCTCCTCGTCTCCCTCGACCACGGTAAACCCCGCCTCCACGAACTCGCCGCGCAAGCTGGGCGTGCCGACCAGGTACAGCTTGCGCACCTCGGGATAAGCCTCCCGCAGGTAATCGATGGTGGAGAGGGTGGAGGTATACAGCCGTTCGGGGCCGGCCTGGATGCCCATTCGCTCCAGGTGCTTGAGGTAATCGCGGACGCTCTTGGACGAATTGTTGGTCAGAAACGTGTACCCGACCCCCAGGCTGTCCAGTTTGGCCAGGAACGGGCGGGTAAAGTCGAACAACGTGCCACCCCGGTAGATGGTTCCATCCATGTCCAGGGCCACGTGCCGAATACGACTGATTGCACGGGTGCTCATCCGGAAAATAGTCGAGGAAACGGGCCACAACGTCAACCCGGGGTGAAGGCAGTCTACTGAGGGAAGGGCCCCACAGGCTGAGGGGAAGCCCCGTCGCGCTTGGGCCCGCGTGGAGATGCAACGCGCCCGGTTGGATTCGAACCAACGACCTTCGGTTTAGGAAACCGGTGCTCTATCCTGCTGAGCTACGGGCGCAACCTTTATTGGCAAGGACTTACGATCTTTCGATACCGGCGTTGGCGACCCGCTGAAGGGCCGTCTGGAGTATCGTCAGTCCGCATCGTTCCGCATCGCATGGGCCCGGCTGTGAAATCTCCTGACCTCACAGCCCTTTGTATGCCTCACGAGCAGAACATCATACCGCCAAACCATCGGTTTTCCAGGCCGAGATGGCGAGTCGGCCCTCGGCCCCCCAGCTTCAGTACAACGGATCCATGTAGCCGGTTGTGCCAGGATTGGTCTCGCCAACCGGACCGTTCCGGATCACGGACGCCCGAAAACCTGCACCCAGTAGATGCCCTTTGGCCCTCGATAGACCCCCACGCCGGTGTCTTGCATGTCCGAGGTCATGATATTGCGATAATGGCCCGGTGAATCCAGCCAGCCCGCCACCACTGCCTCCGGGGTCGTGTGGCCGAAAGCGATGTTCTCGGCAACACTGCGGTATTCGCCGCCATAGCCCACCGCGGCGGCACGTTCTGATGGTAGTGACCCCGTCTCTGGATCCTGGTGCGCGAAGAACCCAAGCTGCGCCATGCGGGCGGCGTGCCCTTCAGCGGCCAGAGTCAGCAGATCGTTCTTGAAGAGTGGCAGCAATCCGCGATCAGCACGCGCCCGGTTGACGAGGTGGATCACGCGATCCGCTTCCGTGGCGCGCGGCGGGGGTGGGCTCAATGGGGCTCCGGGCTGAACGTCCGTCACACGGAAGTTCCAGCATTCCGATGCATCCTCCGCCAGAATGAGAGCCGTGTCGCCGGAAACACGAACGGTCTGAGCGGTCAGGGCGGCGGCGTCAAAGGGACTGGCCTCGACATCCGTCCAGGGGAGCTCATCGTCGGTAGTGGGCCGATGAAGGATGCGAATGCGGGGGGATTGATCACAATAGGCCGACGCCTGCGGCGCAAAGGTGAGAGCTATCGATCCGGGGGAGCCGGGGTAATGATACAGCCAGGCCGCGCCGGCGAGATCACGGCGTTCACCGAGGACCTCGGTGAAATCGGGGTATGTGTCCATCCTGGTGAACGTACCGGTGGTGATTCCGCTCGGGACGACTCCATCGCGATAGGCAATGGCCTTGATGGTTGTGGTGCTTGTGATCAGCAGAGGCTCTGTGTAGATGGTGCCGTTGGACATGTCGGGCAGTGTTCCGTCGGTCGTGTAGCGGATCGTGGTGCCATCCATGACACGATCGCTCGGCATGATCTGGACCATCACCGAGTCGTTAAAAAAGGTTCGAGCATGGGGGAAGAAGTCGGGAGCAGGGGCCGCTTGCTCAACGCGAACGACCCTGAAACCCCAATCCGTATCAGCTCCCTGGCTGTCCAGGCGCCAGTTGACGGTTCCGCAGTTGGTTGCTTTTGTGTGGATGGTGACTCCCGCCGCCTCTTTTCCTCTGAACTGGATCTCGAAACCGTCCGGGGCCTCGACCAGACCGGCCGTGGTGAAAATGGTCAGGGTCGTGTTCGGCCCCAGCGAGGTTTGAGGATCAAACGTAATCGCCAGGGGCGGCGAGTAGCTGCAAGTCCAGGTGCAGGTCTTGCCGGCTGGATAAGGGTGCGGACTCTCCGGGAATTCCGGTTGCAGCGTGAAAACGCACGTCGCGACCTCGCTGTCCTCCAACCCGTCCCGACAGGCCACGGCATTGACCGTTGTGTTTTCCTCTATCATCGTTCACCCAGACGCAGCAGTCGACGATGTCCTCAGCCCAGCATCGGATCGGCAAGTCCGAGCGTTGCCAACTCGCCTGAATGGCAGACATCATGGCCTGATTCGTTCTCTGTTCAGCTATCCACTTGAGTGTGGCAG
>JAAXZI010000077.1 GCA_012719955.1 Phycisphaerae bacterium
GAGACAAGGGGACAAGGAGACAAGGGGAGAGAGGGATTGAGGATTGGGGAGGGGCGAGGGAGGGTAGGCGCTGGTTGGAGAATGGTTGCTGGTTCGCGGGTGCGAGAATCTCTTCTTGCATCGGCATAAGCGGGAATCATTTCCCGCGCTAGAGGTTGGAGAATAAAAATGCCTGAAGGTATCGAATCCGCCGTCGAAAAAGCCACGCAGGAGTTCCGCCACAAGTTCCAGCGTCTCCGCGAGGAGATCGGCAAGGCCATCGTCGGCCACGCCGACATCGTGGACGGCGTGCTGACCTGCCTGTTCACCGGCGGCCACGTCCTGCTTGAAGGCGTTCCCGGCCTGGGCAAGACGTACCTGATCCGCACGCTCGCGCAGGCCCTCAGCCTGGAGTTCAGCCGGATCCAGTTCACGCCCGACCTCATGCCGGCCGACATCCTCGGCACCAACATCATCATGGAGGACCCCAACACCGGCACGCGCCAGTTCAAGTTCCAGCGCGGACCGCTGTTCGCCCAGATGGTGCTGGCCGACGAAATCAACCGGGCCACGCCCAAGACCCAGTCGGCCCTGCTGGAGGCCATGCAGGAACACAGCGTCACCGTCGGCGGCACGCGCTATCAACTCGACGAGCCCTTCTTCGTCATGGCCACGCAGAACCCCATCGAGCAGGAAGGCACCTACCCCCTGCCCGAAGCCCAGCTCGACCGCTTTTTCTTCAAGCTGATCGTGCACTACTCGACTCACGAGGAACTGAAAACCATCCTCGACCGGACCACCACCGGCCACAAACCCGACATCAAACCGGTGATGACCCGCGAGGAGATCATCGGCGCGCAGCGGCTGGTCCGCCGGGTGCAGATGGCCCCCCACGTGCAGGATTACGTCGTCCGCCTGGTCACGGCCACGCATCCCAACAGCGAATTCGCGACCGAGATGACCAACCAGTACATCCGCTGGGGCTCCAGCCCGCGCGGCGCCCAGGCCCTGGCCCTGGCCTCGAAAGTCTCCGCCCTGCTGGACGGGCGGTTCAACGTCAGCTTCGAGGACGTGCAGAAAGTCGCCGCCCCGGCCCTGCGGCACCGCATTCTGCTCAACTTCGAGGGCGAAGCGGAGAACATCAGCACGGATGCGGTGATCGACAACATCATCAAGCAGACGCCGACGATCGCGACGGCAGCGGCGTAACTGTAGCGGCCGGGCTCCGTACCGGCCGTTCGGGAGATGAACGATGAAACATTCCAAACGCATCCTGTCTGACTACCGCACCTATGGGCGGAGCCGCGCCGTTCGCTTGGAAGGTTTCGATTATTCGTCAGACGCTCCCATTCATCTGACATTCTGGGCACCAGCAACCAATCTCCTCCAGCCGGAGCTGGCACAGGTTATCTGCAACAGCGTCGAGACGTGCTCTCGCAAGATGGGGTACATGCTATACGGATACTGTTTGATGCCGGACCATCTGCATGTCCTGGTGTCACCGGCAGCCAGCGGACGAGCAATAGAGCACTGGTTGCGCGACTTCAAGAGCTATACAACAAACAGTTTATGAAATTGGGCGGAACGCCGCCTCTCTGGCAACGATCCGGGTATGACCACATTTGCCGGGAAAATGAGACTGCGGAGAGTGTGCTCTTTTATATTGCCAACAACCCAATCAGACGGGGTCTGGTTGAGGATTGGCAGAAATGGCCCTGGACGCGAGTGTTTATCGAAATGTGAACGGCTCGAGCGTGAACGGCCGGTACGGAGCCCGGCCGCTACAAGTGTGGGCAATGACAGGAGCAAGCAATGCCGGTTGCGACAAGGAAATCCGATCTCCTCGACCCCGAGTTCATGTCGCGGCTCGAACAGCTCGACATCGTCTCGCGGAAGATCTTTGCCGGCAAAATGAAGGGCGAGCGCCGCTCCAAGCGCAAGGGGCAGTCCGTCGAGTTCGCCGATTACCGCAACTACGTGGTCGGTGACGACCTGCGCTTCCTCGACTGGAACATCTACGGCCGGCTCGAACGCCTGTTCATCAAGCTCTTCTTCGAGGAGGAAGACCTGCACGTCAACGTGCTCGTGGACATGAGCAAATCGATGGATTTCGGCAACCCCTCCAAATCCCTCTACGCCCGCCGGGTGGCCGCCGCCATCGCCTACATCGGCCTGGTCAACTACAACCGCGTGAGCCTCGTGGCTTTCTCCGACCAGTACGGCCCGGAGATGGTCGGCGTCCGCGGCCGGCGGCTCATTCACCAGGTGCTTGGCCACCTCTCGGACCTGCAGGCCGACGGGGCCGGCAACCTGTCCGCCGCCTGCCGGCAGTTCGCCATCCGCCACCCGCAACGCGGCGTCGTACTGGTGCTTTCCGACTTCATGGACAAGGGCGGCTACGAAACCGGCCTGCGCTATCTCATCGGCCGGCATTATGATCTCTACGTCATCCAGATGCTCTCCCCCGAGGAGATCGAACCCAACCTCAACGGCGACCTCAGATTGCGCGACGTGGAGGACGGCGACTTCGCCGAAGTCACCATCAGCCGGGCCCTGATCAACCGCTATAAGCAGAACCTCAACGCCTATTGCTCCCAGCTTCGCGACTTCTGCACCCGCCGCGGCGTGACCTACATGTTCACCAGTACGGCCGTGCCGTTCGACCAGCTTGTGCTCAACTATCTGCGAAGGAGAGGGCTGCTGCGATGAATTTCCTCGCCCCCTGGCTCATGCCCGTCGTTGCCGCGGCCACCATCCCGCCGCTGTTGCTGCTCTATTTCCTCAAGCTCAAGCGGCGCGAAGTCCCCATCGCCTCCACCCTGCTCTGGCGGAAGGCGGTCGAGGACCTGCAGGTCAACTCGCCTTTCCAGAAGCTGCGCAACAACCTGCTGCTCATCCTGCAACTCCTGGCCCTGACGGCGGCCATCCTGGCCGTCGGCGACCCCATGTTCGCCGGCCATCGCGGCGTCGAAAAGGCCATCGTGCTCATGATCGATCATTCCGGCTCCATGGCCACCGACGAGGGCGGCGAAACCCGCCTGGAGATCGCCAAGCGGGCCGCGCTCAAGGAAATCGAGGACATGAGCACCGACCAGCGGGCCATGGTCATCGCTTTTGCCGACCGGGCCCGCGTGCTCTGCCCCTTCACCGACGACAAGAACGCACTGCGCCGCGCGGTCGAATCCATTACCCAGACCGACGCCCCCGGCCGGCTCGTCGAGGCCATGGCCCTGGCCGAGGCCCACTCCACCCCCGTCGGCGAAGTCGGCGTCGAGATCGAAATTGCCGAGTCGCAGTACGTGGTCTTCACCGATGGCCGGCTGGCCGACGCCGCCCAGACCATCGTCCAGCGCGGCCAACTGGAGATCATTCGCGTCGGCGCCAGCACCGAGAACGTCGGCATCGTCAACCTCGACGTCCGCCGCCACTACGAGGCCCCCGAACGGCTCAGCGTGCTGGCCCGAGTCCGCAACTTCGGAACCCAGGCCAGCACCCGCGACGTATCCCTCTATGTGGACGGCGAGCTCAAGGCCGTCCAGACGGTCCAGCTCGCCCCGCTGGGCAATGCGAACGCCATCTCCCAGCAGAGCCTCGCCGGCCCCTCCCCGGATGGCGTCGAATCGAACGCCGCCTTCGAGCTGTTCCTGGATACGGCCGCCCGCATCGAGGTGCGTCTGAGCGGCCAGGACGCCTTCGCGGCTGACGACCGCGCCTACGCCCTGGCCACCGCCCCCCGGCCGGTCAGCGTGCTGCTGGTCACGCCGGGGAACCGCTACCTCGGTCATGCCCTGGAGGCGCTCCGGCGGGCCAATCTGCTCGGATCGGCCGAAACCTGGACGCCGGAGGAGTACGAAAAGAAGCCCACAGAAGACCTCGAAGTCGACGGCCGGTGCAAGTTCGACGTGGTCATTCTCGACGGCCACTCCACCGAGCGACTGCCGCCTGGTAATTACCTCTTCTTCGCCGGGCCGCCGGTCCTCGACGACGTGCGCATTCGGGGCACGGTCAGTCATCAGGCCTTCCTCGACTGGGACGACACCCACCCCATCCTCCGTCACGTGCCTGTGCAGACCATGGTCGTCTTCTCGTGGCTGGACATCGAGGTACCCGACCAGGCCATCAAGCTGATCGAAGCCGACAACGGGCCGGTCCTGTCGCTCCTGAGCCGCGACAAACGCCAGTACCTCGTGTGTTCGTTCGGCATCTTCGATGAGGACCGACGGCACCTGAACACCACGTGGGTGCTGGAGGGCCCGGGCTTCATCATCTTCCTGCAAAACGCCCTGCGTTACCTGGCCGGCGCCTCGACCACCGGCCAGGTGCCGCCGGTCAAACCCGGCGAAGCTTTCGAACTCGCCGTGCGCCCGGGCCCCTCGACGGTCAGGATCTACCGCCCCGACGGCTCCGCCGACAGCGTGCCCGTCCAGCGGAACACGGTCACCTATGGCCGGACGGACCGGGTCGGCATCTACAGCATCTCCAACGGCCTGCCCGGCAATGAGGCCCGGGCCGTGAACCTGCTGGACGAAACCGAAAGCTGGATCGCCCCCAACAGCCAACTCCAGATCGCCTCAGGCGAGGTTCAGCAACGCACTGGAAAAGACCGCGTCAACCGCCCCCTGTGGCCGTGGATGCTCGGAGCGATGGGCCTGATCCTGGCGGTGGAGTGGCTCATCTACAACAAACGCGTGCTCGTGTGAGATGAATGGCCGGTTATCGCGGGACTTCGCGTGCGGCTGTCTTGTGTCTGATGGGTCCGATCGGTCGGATCCGTCGGATCGGTCCGATCTGTCTGCCAGAATAGCCACGGGTGAAGCGACTGATCACCGGTTCCGCTTCACTCCACGAGTGGCCGCACTCACCCGGCCCTGTTGGGGCCAGTTTCCTCCCACGCCTTCGCCACCCGGTCGGCCACGCTCTCTACGGTATCCTCCGGCGTCACTTCCACGTACGTGATCCCCCCCATGCGCCGCATCCACGTTCGCTGGTGCTTGCCCAGCCGGCGGGTGTTGATCTTGATCCGTTCGATCGCCTCGTCCAGGGTGAGTTCGCCCCGCAGGTGGGCGATGATCTCCGCATACCCCACCGCCTGTGCGGCCTGCGGGCTGATGCCGCGCGGCTCGGCCAGCAGGGACCGAACCTCCTCCACCAGCCCCGCCTCAATCATCCGCTTAACCCGCGCGTTGATCCGTCGATTGGCCTCCTCGCGCGGCCGGTGCAGGGCCACGATCCGGCAGTCGTACCGCCCCCCCGGCGAATCCCATTGCCTCTGCATGGAACTGATCGGTGTCCCTGAGAGGTGATAGACCTCCAAGGCCCGCTCGATGCGCTTGAAGTCGTTGGGATGAATCCGCTCGGCCGACACCGGGTCCACCCTGGCCAGCTCGTCATGCAGCGCCGGCACCCCTTCCCGGGCCGCCCGCTCGCGCAGGGCCTTGCGGAACTCCGGGTCCGTCCCCGGCCCCTCGAAC
>JAAXZI010000002.1 GCA_012719955.1 Phycisphaerae bacterium
ACCCAAGGCGAGCGTCCTTCGTCGGCCCGGAAGACCGAAAATACCTCGAAAACGGGGCAGGCGCAACGGGGGGAGCGCTGTACAATGGCGGAACACAGCCCGGCGGCGTAGCCGGGCAAGGTCAAATGGGAAATGTCGGTCAATACTTCAGCTACGAGGTCTCCTCATCTTCCTCTCCGGTTTCGACGCGGCGGGGCGGCCCCAGGGCTGACACCTGTGAAAGAATGGTGCCGGCCAGGAACACCAGGGATAGCCCGGCTCGAACAATCCACCATCCCCGCCGCTGGGAGAGCTCAAAAAGAATGGTTGTGTTATCAATGACTCTCGGTACCCGCATCCGGCCGTTGGTCGCAACCCACCGCACGTAGCCGATGAGCCCGCCGGGGGGGTAGTCCTTATCTAGTCTGGCTTCAATATGGCTGCGCAGCGTGTTTTGGATGTGCTCTTTGCGCTCAGGACCAATCGAGAATTTCATGGTCCCGCGCACCGCTCCAAAGGCCAGCCTGGGCAGGGCCTGGTACTCGACCATCAGTCCGGCGAGCCAAAGGACCAACGCGACGGCCAGCCCTGCAACGTAGAGCCGTGCCCGGGGGACCGGTGCGGCCGGTAAACCGATCCGGTACATGACGGCCCCGATGAGCAGCCCGGCCACCAGGAAGAAGAACAACCCCAGCAGCCGAGGCAACATCGCCAGCATGGCCAGCACCCAACTCGTCGGCAAAGCCAGGGCCACGCCAACGATCAGCGCCAGCCAGAGCCGCCACGGCTTGCGGGACGCTTCGATCCCGGTCCGTTCAGCCGGCTCGGCGGGAGGAATGCTTTCTGATCCGTCATCTGGGTCCATGAACGCCAGTGCCTCTTCCGGTACGCGAGGCTCACGCTGCCCGTGATGGCCGGCCGGTTCTTCGGTTGAAGCCTGGCTGGCGGGCCGTTCCTATGGCCACGGACGCGCAAAACCGGGGGACATTAAACGTCGCCCGGGGGGCAGTCTACCGTCAAACTACTCCGGGTGCCACCCGCCGGCGCATCGGGATCGTGGCGCCTAGCGGCGCGGCTGGGCGTCCTTCGTTTCGGTCTTGGTCAGTTGAGGCTGAGAGTTGTTGCTGAGGGCCTTCACGTAGCTGTCAAGCGTGCTGGGCGAGCCCATGGCCCGGCTGGCCCAGAGAAACAGAGCGATGAGCCCTGCCAGCACAGCCGGTGCGAGCCCGGCTCCCAGGGCCGCCAAGGCCCGCGCACGCTCGGAGGTCACGTCCGTGGCCACGGCTCCGGAATACTTCAGCTCGCCCAGTCGAGCGGTGGCGGCGGCGATCTTTGCGGCCTCTGCGTCCAGGGCGGTCTGATCGGCCAGCAACTCCGCTCGGCGGCGGGTCAGTTCGACCATCTCGGTCAAGGCGGCCTCGCGGGCCTGACTGCCGCCCAGCAGAGCCAGGGCCTCGTCGGCGCTGCGGACCACGGCCGTATCCATCTCCGTCGCCTTGCGGGCCAGCTCCTCCCGGCGGGCGCGCAGCTCCTGCATTTCACGGTCATAGGCCGCACGCAGCTCGGCCAGGGCCTGATTACGCAAGTTTTGCTCCAGACGAGCCCGGCGGTCCTGGACCTGGTTGTGCAGCCCGCCCACGCCCTGCGCCAGGGTGGTCAGCTCGACGTTCTCACCGGCGGTGATCTGCCGCACCACGGCCAGGAGCGTCTCGCGGGCGTCGAGAACCGGCTGGAGCTTCTGGGCCAGTGCGCTGCGGAGCACCAGCCGCTTGGTGGGCTCCTCGCCGCCCTGACTGATGGCATCGAGCGACTTCTGCAGCAGGGTCAGCGAGTTGGTGGGCGATTCCACGAACTGCCGGGCCGCCGTGTCCACGCTCGCGTAGCGGGCAGCCATACCCCCGCTGATTCTGCCGGCGTCGATCGCGGCCCGCTCGTCCTGCCAGGTCTTGGCCAGCGCGGTCGCGGCCTTGGCACAGTTGGCCAGCGACGCACGGATGACCTGGAGGGCCTCGGCCACGTCCACATCCTGCGGGGTGGCGATTAACTCTTCGAGGTACTTCTCGGAAATGTCGGCCGTCTGAGCCATGTCCGTAAAGGCCGGTCGGGCGGCGTCGAAAATCTGACGCAGAGCCTCCGCCAACCTGGCTTCGCGCTGGTGGAGGACCTCGCTGTCCGCCTGCAGGCGGGCGTCGGCGGCGATGGCCGCGTTGATCTGCTCAGGGGTCAGTTGTACCTCGGAAAGCTCCGGCGGCTTGCGCTGGAGCTTCACGTCCAGCTCTCTGACGGTCTGGTCAACGGCCTTGCGTTCGGCCAGGGTTTTCCGCCAGCCGGCCAACAGCTTGACCGGGTCGGCGGGCGTCTGCCCCGCTTCGCCGGATGAAATGGCTGAACTGCGGGAGAGCTCGGCCGTGAGCGTGGCGATCCGGGCATCCACTGTCTCCAACTCGCTTTGGAGTTGGTCGCGCCGGGCCTGCACGGCCGGCTGAGTGGCCGGTTGACTCGCGGCGACGGGTATTCGTCGGAGGAGGTCCTCCATGTGACTGTTCACCTTGGCCAACCCGTCTTCCCGGGCGCGCACCAGCAGGGTGGCCACCAGTGCGGGGGGCGATTTCTCCGAGTAGACCGCCACAGCGCCCCATTCGGCCCCGGCAGGATTGTCGGCGTCGCTTTCAAACCCAGCCAAAGCGTCGGCCCAGTCCGACGGGGCGGTCAGCGCGCCTTCAATTCGGTAGGTTCGCGGATACAGCCAGTAGGCAACCACCCCGATCAGCAGGCAGACCATGGGCAAGGCCAGCAGCAGGTTGCGCCGAACCGGGCAGAGCAGTGGCCGGTACCCCGGCAGGTCACTCGAAAGGGCGGGGGATGGCTCAGAGGTTTGCGGGCGGATGCCGGTTCCCGGAATGGTTGCGGCGAGTCCTTCCCCTTCGCCTCGCTGCCGATCGAGGCCCTTGAGCTGGTTCTCCAGTTCGCTCTGGCAGCGGCGGGCTTCCTGAAGCTCCCGGCGGGCTTGCTCCAGAAACCCGGCCGCCTGGTCCCGCTCGGCGGTAAGCTTCTCGATCCTCGCCACCAACTCCCGCTCGCGGGCCAAGTGGGCCGCAAGCCGTTTCTCCAGCTCCTGCTGGTTGCGCATGGCCGCTTCGAGTTGCTGCTCGCGCTGGCGGAGCTGCTGCGGCAAGCCCTTCTCGATGGCTTCACGTTCCGCCGCGAAACGGGCCCGCTCGGTCGCCAGCCTGGCGTCAGCCTCCCGGAGAGCGCGCTCCACCCGGGCCACGCGGCGCTCGCGCAGGGAGAGATTGCCTTCGAGTCGCTCCATGCGCTCGCGGATTTCTTCCAGCAGTCGAACGGCGTTGGAGCGTTCCGGCTCGGCGGGCGCGGAATCTGGAGCGGGTTGCGGTGACGATTGCGGATCAGATGGGCCGGGCACGGTCTCTCTCATTCTGCCAGGATCGTGTTTATCTCGTCCATGACGGCGGAGGGTATGGTAATATCGCCCGCGTAGGCGTTCTCGACAGCCTGCGAGGTCCGCTTGAAGCCGGCCAGTGCCGCGGTCACGCCCTCCTGCTGAATGACCCACCGAAGGGCGAGCTGAGCCACCGTGCATTCAAGCCGGCCGGCTATCGCCTTGAGCTTATCCACCAGGGCCAGGTTGCGGGCGAACGCCGGACCGCTGAAGCGCGCATCCCGCGCCCGCAGGTCGGTAAACCGGCTGGTCGGGCCGAACTTCCCGCTGAGCAGCCCACGCGCCAGGGGGCCATAGGCGAGGACACCCAGGTTGTACTCCCGGCAGTAGGGCAGCAGGTCCTCCGTGGCCGTCCGTTCCAACATCGACAATTCAGGCTGAAGGCACTCCACCGGGCCGTACTTGCGGGCCTCGGTCATCTGCTGGCAGTTGAAATTGGACACACCGATGGCCCGGATCTTGCCCTGCTCGCGCAGCCGGACGAGGGCCTCCATGGTGGCCTGCAAGGGGGTGTTCGGGTCGGGCCAGTGGATCTGGTACAGGTCGATGGTTTCCACCCGCAGCCGGCGGAGACTGGCCGCACACTCCGCCATGACGGAGCGGGGGTTCAGGCAGCGCTCGATTTTTCCGCCGGGCTCTTTCCAGACCAGTCCGCACTTGGTGGCCACGACCACCTGGTCGCGCCGCCCCGCGATGGCTTTGGCCACGAGCTCCTCGCTGTGCCCGTAGCCGTAGGCGGGGGCGGTATCGATGAGCGTGATCCCCAAGTCCAGGCCCTGCTGGATGGCGGCGATGGCTTCGTTGTCATCCACCGGACCCCAGACCGCGACCTCACCGCCGATGGCCCAGCAACCCAGACCCACGACGGACACCTGAATATCAGTTGACCCCAGCCGACGGTATTCCATAGCAGAAAAGTGTACGGGCAGGGCCGGGTAGCGGCAAGCCAGCCGCCGCCGGCGATGGGTGGGCAATTCTTTTTGACGGGGTGACGCGGGGCTCAGGAGGGCGGGCATCCTGCCCGCCTCGAAGGCGTAGAAGATGCATGCCCCCCCGGAGGGCCTGCCACTCCGTCACAAAGCTTTGCCACACACCCCGGCGATTGTGCCTGCTACCGGCTCTTTCGGGGGATGGTGATTTCATGCCGGGCGGCCCAGAGGGCGAGGTCCTGTCGTGAGATAGCGGCGGCCATCAGGTCGGGGAAAAGCTCCGGCGTGCAGGCGAACGATGGAACCCCGATCGCGGCAAGTTTGGCGGCAAGGTGCGAGTTGAATGCCGGGGCCCCGTCGTCGTTGAGCGCCAGCAGGCAGACGAAGGTCACGCCACTCTCCACAAAGGCGGCCACCCGCTGGAGCATTTCGTCGGCGTTGCCGCCTTCGTAGAGGTCGGTGATGAGCACGAATACGGTGTTGTGCGGGCGCGACACGAGCCCTTCGCAGTAGGCCAGCGCGCGGTTGATATCGGTTCCACCGCCAAGCTGCGTGCCGAAGAGCAGATCGACCGGGTCGTGCAGGTCGTCGGTGAGGTCCACGACGGCCGTATCGAACACCACCATGCGGGTCTTGACCGCCGGTATGGAGGCCATCACCGCGCCGAAGATGCCCGAATAGACCACCGACGTGCCCATCGACCCGCTCTGGTCCACGCACAGGACCACGTCGCGCAGTGAGGGCCGTTTGTGGCCGTAGCCGATCAGGCGCTCGGGCACGATGGTGCGATGCTCGTGAAGGTAGTTGTTGAGGTTGGCCCGAATCGTGCGATGCCAGTCCAGCTCGTGCGGCCGGGGCTTGTTTGTCCGGCAGGCCTTGTTCAGACTGCCGCGAACGGCCTGGATCAGCGGATTGGCCAGCTTGCGTTGAAGCTCGACCACCACTTTGCGAACAACCTCACGGGCGGTGTCACGGGTCTTGTCGGGAATCACCCGGCTAAGCGTCAGCAGCGTCGCAACGAGATGCACGTCGGGCTCGACGCCCTCCAGCATCTCCGGCTCGAGCAGCATGCGAGTAAGGTTGAGCCGCTCGAGCGCGTCTTTCTGCATCACGCGGACGGTGGGCGTGGGGAAGTACTTGCGGATGTCCCCCAGCCAGCGGTTGACGCGCGGGCTGGATGCGCCCAGGCCGGCCTGACGCTCGGTTTGGCCATCTTGTCTGGGGCCGTTGTTGTAGAGCATGGCCAGCACGCGATCCATCTCGGCATCGTCGCCGGAGAGGCGGCCCAGGCAGTCATCGGTGTCCGTGCTGAGGATCAGGCGCCAGCGTCGCAGCCGTTCGGTGTCATCAACCGGCATAAGGCACCCCCAGGATTTGGGCCAATACGGGCAGAACCCGCCGGGCACGTTCCACGTCCAGGTTGTCGGCCCCTGTATCCGTTTTTGCGGCAGCACCGGCGGCCCCGGCGGATCGGAGGCGTTTGACCTTCTCGCCCATCTGTCGGCGCTCAGGCCCACTGAAGCCGGAGAACGCGCGCCGTAACAGCGGAAGCGTCTGCGTGAATATGTCTTTGGGCAACTCGACCAGCCACGCGTCCAGCGCGGCCCAGACGCCGTCCTGATGGAGCAAGGTCAGGCCGCTGCCGCGCAGTAATCCCTCCACCCACGCGGCGGCCTGCAGAATAGGCACCACCGGCGAGAGGGCCAGCCGGGCCATGCGGTGGAGTTCGTCGCTGCTGATCGCGCCCTTGTCGACCAGGATCCGGCAGCACCAGCCGCGCACGAGGCCGTGGATGTTCTCATCCTCCATCAGCTTGCGCAGCAGCGCCTGCCAATCGTCGGCCATGCTCTCTACCTGGAGCAGATCGACGCTCTCCTGCACGTGGGCAATGCCTTCCAGCATCTGGGCGGCGGCCTCGTCGTCGAGCGAGCCGCAGGCCCCGGGCAGGCCGATCAGGATGCGCTCAAACAACCCGGCGATGATGGGCAGCACCTGCTCGCCCTTCGTGCCGCGCACGTCGCCGTAGCGGGCAATCTCGCTTAGCTTGGGCAGGGCGTTCATCAGGTGCCGGACGTCCGCAGCCACGGCCGCCTGGTCCTGTACCACCTTTAAGAGGTACTTCACCGCGCCTGGAAGCTGAGCGTATGTCGTGGTGAGCAGCAGTTCGCACAGAACGGGCAGTTCCTGGATCTCGGCGGCCTGGTGGCACACGCGGGCCTCGGCTGCCGATTCGACCGTCCGGCCCCAGATGCCGGCCTCGACCACCTGCACGGCGAACTCCGGCTGCCACTGGATCTGCCAGAGCTCGTGGAAGGTGCTGCGCTTGCCGTGAGCGGTATGCGCCTCGCCCCAGGGGATGCCCAACAGCGCGACCTGATGCAACAGTCGGCTGCGCTCCAGATCGCCTTCTTTGCGAAGGTCGAGGTCAAGGTCTTTGATCTCGGTACTGGGCTTGAGCCGCACTTTTCGTTGCCGGTTCTCGAGGTCGTGCTGCAGCGGCACGGTGGGCGTGGATTTGGGCACGGCCCCCAGCCGGTCGCCGATTTCGAGTTTCTGGCGGATCAACGCCATGGGCGCAATCTGGCCATGACACAGCACCGTCAGGATGGCCTCGTTCATTTCTGCCAGGCCGGGCAGCGGCAGGCCGCGCATGGCGGCCAGGGCATCGGCCAGCCGTACCGTGTCGATGACTTCCGCCGAGGAGGCGGTGAGGTCTTTTTTCCGCAGCAGCCGGGCGGCCAGCGTGGCCCAGCGAGCGGACGCATGCTTGCGCGCGGTCCACAAGTGCTCGTACCAGCCCGGCGAGGCCACGCCCGCGCCGTAGCCGCTGCGATACGACAGCCGGGAGTTCGTCCACGGCGTCCACGTGGCGATCACCTTGGTGCGCGGCTTGCCGCGAAGCAGTTCCGTATCCGCCTTGGCGCCGTCGAGATTCACCAGCGCGGGGGCATGCCATGCGCCGCAGACCACGGCGATTCTTTCAAATCCCTCCTTGACGGCAGCCCGGATGCACTGGCGCATGTGGGCTTCGCGGGCGGGCTCGCGATCATCGAGCGGCTTGGCGTCGGCCCGCAGGGCGGTCATGGCTTCGAGAATGCCCTCGAACAGATCGGTGGCATCCACCCGCTGTTCGATCTGGTGCTCCCACCACAGTTCGTGATCGGTGTAGCCGGCCGCCTCGGCCAACATGCCCAGCGGGTCCTCACGAAGCGTGGGCTGAGTGGAATTCGGATCTTTGCCATCGCCCGGAGAGGGCGAACCCATCTGCGGCGAACCGTTGCCATCGCCTGAACCGGCCCCGGGCATAGGCGATGAGTCGTCGCAGTTGGGCAGCTTCGCCTTCTCTTCCAAAGCCTTCTTGAGCTTCTCCATCGCCTTGGCCTCCTCGGCCAGGTGAATGGTCATAGGCAGATCGATGAAGCGGGCGGGAATCTGGTGCTCAAAGGCGTAGTTCAGCGCCTGCCATTCAGGCGAAAACACAGTGAATGGATAGAAGACGGCATGTCGCGGCTCGTCGGCCCGGTAGATCATCAGCGCCACGGGCAGCTTGAGCCCATCATCGCGGATCAGCGGCAGCACATCCTGCGCATCCGGCGGCCCCTCAATCAAAACGACATCCGGCCGGAGCGTCTTCAGCGCAGCCAGCAAAGCCCGCGCCGATCCGGGGCCATGATGTCGGATGCCGTAGATGTGGTGGGGCATGAAGGTGATTCCAAAGATTTAGTGTTGTCCTTTGTCCTTTGTTCTTTGTCCTTGGTCCTTTGTTCTGTGTCTCTGGCCATCCCCCAAGAACCAAGGACAAAGGATCAAGAACCAAGAACCTTACAAGACCTCCCGACACGCCCGATACAAATCCTTCCACCCTTCACGTTCCTTCACTACTGTCTGCAAATACTCCTTCCACGCCACCGCGTCCTGCACCGGGTCCTTGATGATTGCCCCGGTGATGCCTGCCGCGAGGTCGTTGGCGGTCAGCACGCTTTCGCCGAAGTAGGCGGCCATGGCCAGGCCGTTGTTGATCACCGAGATGGCCTCGGCCGTCGAGAGCGTGCCGGTGGGGGACTTGACCTTGGTCTTGCCATCCTCGGTTACGCCGGCGCGGAGCTCGCGGAAGATGGTGACCACCCGGCGGATCTCCTCCAGTGCGGGCTTCTCCACCGGCAGTTCCAGCGCCCGGCCGATCTCCGTGGCCCGCTTGTGTACGATTTCGACCTCCTGGTCGAGCGTTTCGGGCAACGGCAGCACCACGTTGTTGAAGCGGCGGGTCAGCGCGCTGGACAGCTCATTGACGCCGCGGTCGCGGTTGTTGGCCGTGGCGATGACGTTGAAGCCTTTGCGGGCCTGGACCTCGCTGTTAAGCTCGGGGATGGGCAGCGTCTTCTCCGACAACAGCGTGATGAGCGTGTCCTGCGTGTCGCTCTGCATGCGGGTCAGTTCCTCGACCCGGGCGATCTTGCCGTCCATCATGGCCCGCATCATGGGGCTGGGCTTGAGGGCGTTCATGCTCGGCCCCTCCGCGAGCAGCATGGCGTAGTTCCAGCCGTAACGCAGGGCTGATTCGTCGGTGCCGGCCGTGCCCTGGACGAGTAGCGTGGAGTCGCCGGAGATGGCCGCGGCCCGATGCTCGCTGACCCACGGCTTGGCCGTGCCCGGCACGCCGATCAGCAACAGGGCCCGGTCGGTGGCCAACGTGGCGATGGCGATCTCCACCAGCCGGGGGTTGCCGATGTACTTGGGGCTGACGGTGAAGCCGTTCTCCAGCTTGCCGCCCAGCAGATAGGTCTTGACCGCCCACGGCGAGAGCTTCCAGTTGGGCGGCCGCTGGCGGTCGTCGGCCTTGGCCAATTCGGCCAGCTCGTCGGCATAAAGCTGCTCCGCGTGCGGGCGAAGCAGTGACTCCGGTGTGCCGTTACCGCCGGTTTGTTGCTGTGCGACTGCCTTGGCCACGGATACGCTCCTTTGTCGGTCACTGATGTCTGATCGGACCGATCCGACCGATCCGACGGATCAGACTGATCCCACTTCCTTCACAAACCTCTGCCGAATCAACACGACTTCCGTAAACTTCTCCAACTGACTTCGCCAATACTGCAGCGTGTAATCGTTGCCCTCGGGCACATCCCATTCGCGCAGCGCTTCGTCGAAGCACTCCGGTGGCAAGGCCCGAGCCGCCAGGTCCAGCGTCTGAATTTCCACGTTGGAGACTCTCGGGGCCTTTTTCAGCCGGTCGCGCACATGCGCCAAATACGCGCGGCCCACCTCCGGCGTCCATGGCCGTGGCAGGCACTCCAACCCTCGAAACCACGAGAATGGCGTCGAACGCTCTTCGCGAATAAGCTGCTCGACCCGGCGGTTGGCGTCTTCCGGGTCCATGCGGGCCAGCAGGGGACCGAGCGGTTCGTTCCGATCCGTGCCGATCAAGCTTTCATCCTTTCGCAGGCCGGCGGCGCCCATCCAATGGTCCCACAGAGGGTCAAACCACTCGCGGGCGTCATGCAGTGTGGCCGCTTCAGTCAGGCCTTTCAGGACGGCCGTTTCCCATTCTTCCGCGATGGTTGCCGTCAACAACTCGGCCGGCGACAGGTTGAACCGCTCCTGCCAATGGGCCGGCGGCACCAGGCCGATGATGCGGCTCAGCCACCAGGCGCGGGGGCCGACGCCCTGCGGCGGAGCGGTGATGATGCCTTCCTGCTTCCAAGCGGCGTCCACGTCCTGCGGTACCGAGATGACCAGTTCGCCGCTGCTCTTCCTGCCGATCAGCGATTTAAGCCTGGAAGTGATCTTGCCGGCCGTCGCGGGTTTGAACGACACGCAGGCGTCCGCCCGTTCGCAAAGCCGTTGCAGAAACGCCGACCCGCTGATGCGGACGAGCAGTTCGGCGGCCTGGGCGCGGACGCGCAGGGCTCGGTTGGTGAGGGCCGTTTCGAGGAACGCCTCGTCCTCGCCGGAAAGACCCACTTCCAGCACGGCCAGCAGGCGTCCGCGGTTCTCCGCCTTCTCGCCGGCCCATGACCCGGCAAGCCACTCGCGGCCCCTGGCCGGGTCTTGCCTGCGGAGTTGCCGAAGCACGGCCTCGCGCAGGCGGATCTGGCCGGAGTCCCAGATCTCTTCGGCATCGGCAGGCATCGTCTCCGACCCGGCCTCGACGGTCATGGTCGCCCACGCCCATGCCGGATGGAAACGGCTTAGCCAAAGCCCGCGCGCTCCCAGGACTCTGGCGATATACGGCCGGTACTTCTCGTCCGGGCAGTCCAGCGCTTTGGGCAGCAGGTGCTCGGGCAGCCGCAGGCCGGCCGCACACACTCGTTCCAGCGCCTCGGGCAGCAAATCCCGGTGCTCGCCGGCGAACATGGCTTCGAGTATGCGGGCCGCGCGCGGGGAAACAACCGGCCTGTCCGTCTCCGGAGCGGGCTCCGGCAAGGGTACGGCGGCGAGCGGCTTGCGCCCCGCCTGGCCGTAGGCCGCCCACGCGCCGGCGGTAAGCAGCAGCCGCATCTCCTGATCGACGGGCTGAACCTGGGCCAGCAGGGCTTCCACCTCGCCGGCTTCAAGCTTGGCCGCGCCGCCCAGCCGCGATGTGCCCACCAGCAGTTGTTTCGTAATCGCTTCCATCACGCCACCGGCAACAGCTCATATCGGTCGCCGACCATGACCCCCAGCGGCATCAACGCATGTCCATCCCACTCGCCGGCCAGATCGACCGGCTGGCCGCCCGACAACGCCAGCAAACGCCAGTGCCCGTCCCCGGCCAGCGGAAGGGCCTGATTCCCGGATTGCACCTGCCACTGACCCGACCCGGTGTGAACGGGCACCACGTCGTTCAACACGCAGAGAAATCGCTCAATGAACGGATTGCGGGCAGTTATGTTCGCCACTTCCGAGAGGAACGTCTCGGGCGAGTCATGCCCCACAAGGAGGGCGGGCATCCTGCCCGCCTCTGGGGAGGCAGCCATCCTGCCCGCCTCAAGGGAGGAGGCTGGCTCGCCTGCCTTGAGGGGGGCGGGCATCTTGCCCGCCTCCAGTGTGGCATCGGCGTCTCGCCGGTACGGAGCAGCGACCGCGTTCCCCGTCAATTTAATGGCCTCGCCTCGCTCCACGATCCGCGCTCGTTGAGGGCAGGCCCCCGGGTAGAAAACCAGCTTCCCCACAAACTGCGTGCCGGCCACAATTGGTTCCGCAAACGCCGCTCCCGCCGCTGAAAACTGAAGGATCAAGGCCGCTCGCCGGGTCTGCCGCCCCTGCAGCCACGACCGCTGAACGCGAAGCCGATCTTCGTCGGTGATGACCTGCCCGAGAACGGACCATGTATCTTCAACCACCTCCCCGACGGCGGCCAACTCATCCTGCGAGACCGCCCACCTCACCAGGGAGCGCACTTCCGCCTGCATGGCCGGGCTCAATTCGGCCAGTCGACGATAAGCCTGAACAATCAACGCAGTCCGGCCAAGCCCCTCAGCGAGCCGGACCGGCCAATCCGGCGAAGAGCCGGGGATGGCGGCCAGGCTTCGCACCCGTGTGGCCAGGCCAGGGGCCTGAGCGTCCACGAGGCTGGCGGCCTGCGAATCCCAGAACGAGAACGGCTTGGCCTCCAGACCGGCCAGGCCGTTGCGAGCCAGGTCCCGCAGCCATAGTTCGAGCCGTTCGAGGCCGTCGGCGACGCGCTTCTCGCGGGTGGCGGCCCGCCTGGCGGCGGCGGCCGGATCGGCCATGGTGGCTGTCTTCTTTTTTTCCTGGCGGGTCTCGCGGGCTTTGGCCGTGGCCTGGCGTTTTTCGAGCCACTCAACGATCCATTGTGGAGGCGGGCCGACCGGCAGGGCGGCGGGATCCTGCGCCGCCATGAGCATCAGGCCCAGCACGTGCTTGCAGGGGAACTTGCGGCTCGGGCAACTGCACTTGTAAGACCAGTCCGCGCAGCTCACGCGAACCTGGTAGACGGCCGAGCCTTTGCACTCGCCCCAGAGGGCGTCATCATTCTGGCCGAGGCCGCTCCACGATTTGGTGGAACTGAGCTTCCTGCCGGCGGCAGCGGAAGCCGCATCGGGAGCCATCGCGAGGACTTGATCGACGCTGAGAGGCATGGGTCGTCCCTGACACTTCGCGGGAAGGCCTTTCGTCCGGCCCGCAGTCAGTCTCTGAACGCTTCCGCTACGATACAGGAATTTCACTGAGGATGCCAGCCTTACAGATTCTGGATGATAGAGCAGTCGGATCGGAATTGTGATTCGAACGGCCAATTGAAGTCTTCGGATACACACCGATGGTGACTGGGTTAGTACTCTTTCCGGTCCGGGAGTCTCGCGATTCGCCTTTGAGGCGGGCAGGATGCCCGCCCCCCGGCAGTGCTGGCCGGCTGTCTCGGAGGGCGGGCATCTTGCCCGCCTGACTCGTGGCGGGTGGGCATCTTGCCCGCCTGATCAGCCGGGAAACTGGTGTACTGGAAACGGCATCAGGGCCACCGTTGACGCACGCCTGCTTTGCAGATATTTCTTGGCTGTGCACGGAGCATCTTTCTTACCGCAAGGCGAGGCGCGGCAAGGTGAACAACGCCCTTGACCCTGGTCAGTCGAGCCGGTGGAGATACGCTGGCGAAGTTCGAGTCCGCAGCTCGCCTGCGGTTCCGTGAGGCCGAGCGCTTATATGAGCAGGGTGAGGCCCTGGGGGCCATCTACTTATACGGATACTCCGTCGAGATCTGTCTGAAGGCTGCTTACTACCGTACCATCGGTCTTGTGCCGAGCTCGGCAATCGACTTTAAGCTCCATCGTAAGCCGGCTGAGAATGAGATCGACGGGATGGAGGGATTGCTAAAGCACCCGGTTGGGGATGGTCCGAAAGCAGGTCGCCACGTGGTGGGTTGGGCACGTCTGCTCGAAAGCACCCGTGGCAAACCGGGCGGCAAGCCCATGGACAGTGACTTGGCAACCAGGATGCACGAGCACGCCCTGACCATCTTTGAATGCTGGGCAGAGTTCCTTCGATATCGTGGCAACAAACCGTATAATAAAGAGTTGGAGGCTGTCCGGACCGCTGCCAACTGGTTCCGGAGGAATGCCAGCCGTCTTTGGAGATAAGCAATGGTTGCCCGATCTCCGGCCAAGAAAAGTCGTGAGACGCTCGTCGATCAACTCGCGGCCCGGCTCAAAAACCCTGCCGTGCTGGAGGAGCCGTTTGTCCTTCAAGACCGCATCCCCCAGACCCGATCACGTCATGTCGTGGTTATCTGGGATGCCTGGCGCGATCGCGACCGCGCGACTCGTTCTGCCATCATCATGGATGCTTTCGATCAAGCGCGGCTCCTTGAAGGGGATACTATTCGGGTAGCTCTTGGGCTGACTCAACAGGAAGCCCTTCACATGGGTTATCTCCCGTACAAAATCGTCTCCATGCATCGCAGCACGGACCCCGTTACCCCCAACGAATTGAGAAAGGCTCTGAAGTCGATCGGGGGCGTTCACGTCCGTACCGGCGCCTCACATGAGTTGCGGTTGCCCTCGCAGGAGCATGCGCAGGAGGCTTACCGCCAATTGGCCGCCTTGATACCCGGCCCCGATTGGGCCATCGTGCAGGAAGCTTCCGGTTGAACTGCTCCCGCCTCCAACCGGACCGAGTGAAGTGGCCCATCCAGTTGTCTGGGGGCATAGCGAAGGCCAAGATGAACTTGGATGATCTCTTGCGACGTGAGCACATTGACCCCAAGATCACCCTCTTGCTCCGGCACATTGCCTGCCGGCTTCCGGGGCATGATTCAAGAACTGGCCGCAGGTCTCAGACGTGGCAGATAGCATGGCTGACAGCAGAATCTCCCTCCCAGGTGTCAATTTGGCTACGCACGAACTGAGCCGCCGTGAGTTTCGCCGTATCTTGATTATCAAGCCGAGTTCCTTCGGCGACGTCATCCATGCGCTGCCGGTGCTCAACGGACTGCGCCGGCGGTATCCCCGGGCGCAGATCAGTTGGCTGGTCAACTACAACTGCGCCGGCCTGCTGGAGGGCCAGCCCGCGCTCGACGAGATCATCCGTTTCGATCGCAAACGATACGCGCGCGTGGGGTGGAGCCTGAGCGTCACCGCCGACTTCGCAGCTTTCATCCGCGGCCTGCAGGCCCGGCGTTTCGACCTGGTGGTGGATCTGCAAGGTCTGTTTCGCAGCGGGTTTATGGCTTTTGCCAGTGGGGCGGGCACCCGGCTGGGCTTTGGCTCAGCCCGCGAGTTCGCGTGGATGTTCTATACGCACCGCGTCTCCGTGCGCGAGCGTGACATGCACGCGGTGGATCGCAACTGGCTCTTCGGGCGGGCGTTGGGTTTTGAGGATGCGCCCATTGATTTCCACCTGCCGGTGCGAGTGGAGGCCCGCACGGCCATCCGGCAGAAGCTCGAAGCGGCCGGGCTGAAGGCCGGCGCGCCTTATGTGCTCATGGCCCCCGGCACGCGCTGGGAGACCAAGATCTGGCCCGCCGAGCATTTCGCCGAGGTTGCCCGGCGAGTCCGGGACCAATATGGCGTCGCGATCGTGCTGGCCGGCATGGATTCGGAGGTGCCTCTCGCCAACCGGGTGGCGGAACTGGCCGGCGGAGAGATCATCAATGTGGCCGGGCGGACCTCACTGGCGGAACTGATTGCCCTGGTGGACGGCGCGGCTATGGTGGTCATGCACGACTCCGGCCCGATGCACCTGGCGCTGGCCCTGGGCAAGCCCATGGTGGCGATTTACGGCCCCACCAGCCCGGCCCGGACAGGGCCGTACCGCCGGGACGACGTGGTCGCCCGACTGGATTTGCCCTGCTCGCCGTGCTATCTCAAGGATGTGGCCGATTGTCCGTACGGGCATCGGTGCATGAAAGAGCTTCGACCGGATGTGGTGATTGAGCGGGTCAGACGGGTGCTGGACCAGAGGATGGGTGCGAGGGTTCAGGGTTGACAAGGGTTCAGGGTTCAGGGTTCAGGGTTCAGGGAAGGGCCGGCGTTTTGGCCGAGCCTGCCGGGGAGGCATGTACAGGGGGGCGGGCATCTTGCCCGCCTTCTGAACCAGCGACTCCTTCTCGCATCATCTTGGCCGAGAACCCTTTCTCGCTTTGCTGCCGGGTGGCGATGGCCCTGTGCCTGGCCGTGTCCTTGTCCCTGGCTCAGCCTGCCCCCCGTGCGGTCTTGGAGACCGCAGTGGTCGGCTTTTCGTCCGATCGTGGTGTTGTCGCTCTCGCCGCCGGGGCGCGCGAGGGTATCGAGGTGGGGGACCAGTTCTGGGTCTTCAACAACGGTCGAATCGATGCCTCCGGCCGGATTCAGTTTGTTTCACAGGATGGCTCGGCCGGCGCAGCCGAAGCCGTTGCGGAGATCAAGCCTGGCCGGCCGGCGACGATCCTGAAATCGTCTGCGCTGACCTCCTATCGGGATGGCCTGCCGCCATTGGTGACAATTCGTGGGCAGGTGGATCGCGTTCCGCCCGGACGGGGAACCGCCTGGTTGAACCTGGGGGGCCGTTCGGGTCTCAAGATCGGCGACCGCCTGCTGATTCGCCGGCTTGCCGAAGGTCGCCTCGAAGTGCCCCTGGCCCGCGGGAGCGTCAAGCTCGTCCGCGATGAGACCTCGCTGGTCGTCGTTGAGCCTCTGGTGGGCAACGCGCTGCCCGAGCCGAAAGATACCGTCGAACTGTGGCCCTCGCCCGCCGACCGCCGGATCGGCCGCGTCGAGAGCATGGTGCTTGCCACCCAGCCGGCCACGGAAGCCGGCGGCGATCTGCTGCTGACGCTGGTCGGCTCGGCCGAGGATGGAATCGAGCTGGGGCGTCTGGTGGATCTCTTCCGGGGCCGGGAGTACATCGGCCACGCGACGATCGTTAGCGTGGGTGACCGCAATAGCACTGCGCTGATGTTCAACGCCGGGCGGAGAGGAAGAGCCGAAGAGGGGGACCGCGCCTGGGTCCGTCCGCCGCCGGGCCCGCCGCTCCGACCGCTGGCCGCCGCGATTTTCGAGATCAAATCGACGCCTGACGGCGATTTTGCCCAGATTGCCGCCGGCGAGACCGACGGCGTGACTGAGGGAGAAAAGTTCCTGGTCCGCCATACCGATCCGGGTGATCCGACCATTCGCAAAACGGTGGCCGAGTTGACCGTTCGGCATGTTCAGACCGATTTCTCCACGGCCAGCATTCCACCGCATCAGCGGGCCCAGGTGCGTCTGTGGGACTTTGCCGAGCGGAGCGAGCCCAGCCCGCCTGACTGGCGGGGAATCGGCATGATCACGCGCCCGTTGCCTGAGTCGCGCTCGGCGGTGGCCGAACTCGAAGAGCGTTCCACCGCTGGCGTGGGGCGAATTGTACGGCTGATCCCGGAAGAACCGGCCGGAGCCGATGCGGCCCCCCGGCCGGCCGCCGCGGCCATCGTAATCAACCGCTCGACCAGCCCTTCAGGCTTGGAAGCGACTCTCTACGTGCCGCCCGGCTGGGGTAACGTGGAGGAACTGGATAACGCCCGGGTGGAACTGGCGGACGAGCCCGCGCCGAATAAGCCGGAATGACGCGGTTTCCGCCACGATCTTGGGCAGGTTCCTGCCTGGTTGCGGGTCGCCGTGCCGCTGATCGTTTGAAACTTTGCGCCCCTGCCTCTGAAGAGGGTGGGGTACCCAACGCACACGATCCATTGGGGATTCGTATGAGGCCTGCGAACTATGGCGCGGCCTTGACCGCCTCCAGTCGCACCTCGTCGATCACGATCGCGGCTTCGCCCAGCACGTCGAGGGTCACTATGGGGGTTCCTTCCTGCAGCGGTGGAGCCTTGATCACGCGCATCCCCTGGTGGCCGGCGGGCGCGCCCCAGCGGGGCTGGTCCCCAAGGATGGGCCCTTCAGGCGTTGTGCGAATGCCGGCCAGGAATGGCTCCGGGTCTTCTGTGCTTGTCTGAAGCACCCGGTACATGAACACCACCTCCAGCGGGCGCCCCAGTGGTATCGGCATCGCCGTCGGCACGGTTTCAAACACGCGGTGCCAGCCGCCACCCAGGCCGCGCGTGTTCAGCACCAGCGAGGGGCCTTGAATCGAGATGCCCTCCTGGGAGATTCGTTCACCGCCCGCACTGAGCCGATATCGGCGTTCATCCATTTGGTTGAAGCGAAGATGAGAGACCCCCTGCAGTTGCTCCGGGGACCAGGCGTGCAGAATGTCCCAACCCGGCAGGGATAGCGAGTCGGGCTCGTCCGCCCTGCCCTGATGCCGGAGCCAGGTCAGCTCACGGTCGAAGGCCGATGCCCGGTCGCGCCAGTGTCCGTGGACGCGCCGGTAGCTGCGGAGGACCTGCTCGCGCGTCCACGGCGGGGGGGAGACGAGCTGCATTTCCCAGAATGGCACCGGGTCCGGGTGGAGCCGGGTCGCCATGCGGATGACCGCATCCCATGCCTCTCTGGCCTTCTGAAGCTCTCTTATGCACGTACCGTCCGCCGCGCGCTGCGCGCGGAGTCGCTCCCAGGCCAGCCCCGCGCGGATCCAATGCCCGTAGTGCTCACCCAGGGCCGCGTTGAATTCGATCCTGTCCAGCAGCCGACCCAGTTCTTCCGCCTGCCGCGGCAACGCCGGCTTGACGTGCCGAAGCCCGGTCAGCCGCGACCGGCAGGCATCCGCGTCCGCCCCGATTGCCTGGCCGATGAGCTCGGGTCCAATCGCGCCGGGCGGAGCCTGGCGATTCACATCTTCAGTAATGCTCGCAACCGGCGTCGGGCCGGGCGGGACCAGTGGAACGGCCGAAGGCCGCGTGGACGGGCCATCGGCAGGGGCCGGTGATTGTGCTGTTCGGGCGGCCATCGCCGTGGGCAGGCCCACCGAGCAGACCAGCGGCAGGCCCAGTTGCGGCATGTACCTGGGAGAGCAGCCGTCGATCAGGGAACAGAACCGGGGCATGATTGCGCTGGCGTGGCGCACGGTTTCCAGCAGTTGCCCGGCGTAGGCGCCTACTCCATATACCTCTTCCAGCCTCTTCTGCCAGCGCTTCCGGTTGAACACGTCGCCCGACTGGAACGCGTACACGCCCCAGGACTCGATCGCCAGCCATGGATCAGCGCTGTCGGGCCGGAAAAACATCCCCTGCATCCCGTGACGCCGCAAATCCAGGGATACATCCCGCATCCATGCCGGATCACCCCAGAACAGGTACTTGCTCGCGCACCCCGGGCCGCCGACGGCGACCACGGAGACGGGCGAACGGGGCGTTCGGGCACCGGCCGCAGCCACCTCGGCCCCCAGCCGTACCGCCCGGGGGTCAACCTGGGGCGATGTCCATGACCCTTCCTGGAAGTCGTGCAGCAGCCGCACGTGCGGGTAGATGTCCAGGACACGCGCGAGGGTCTCCGCTGGCTCATCGTGAATCCATAGCAGCAGCTCCTGGGGACCACGCGTTGGGGCCGCGCGGTCGCCGGGCTGAGCAGCGCCGGCCTGCATGGCTTGGGCCAATCCGATCAGAAACTCGGCCTTGCCTGGCAGACCGGCGGGCGGGCGGATCGCCAGTCCGGCCAACTCGGGGTAAGCACGAAGCAGGCCGACAACCAGTTGCGCCGGGGGTGGCGGACTGCTCGCCGGTTGCGTGCTTGCGATCTGCGTGGTCGGCCCCGGCCAATCGCCTCCCGGTGCAAGATAAACGCGGATGCCGTGCCCCCGGGCCTCGCTCAGGATTTGGCGGAGCCGGCCTCCGTCCAGTGGGTCGTTGATGCTGTCGGTAACCGTCAGTCGCCGGGCGTCCGGATGCGTGAGCAGAAGTGCGTTGAGCCCGTGCTTGCGCATCAGCGCAAAGCGAGATCTCCAGCCCTCCTGATTGAGCCACTCGGCAGGGGAGGCAGTGCCTTGGCCCCAGCGGAAGGCCTCGTCTGCATTCTCCGGCCGCGCGGGCAGATCCAGGGCGAGGCCGCGGATCGCGAACGGCGCCTGCCAGTCCAGGCGGATCCTCTGCCAGCGGCTGGGATTATGGAATTCCTCCGGCTTGAGGCCGGGGACCACGGACAACGGCCGGCCTTCGCTCCTGTTCTCTCCGGCCCGGCGAATGTTGACGAAGTTGACGCCTACGCTGCCATCCGGACGAAGCGGGCCGTCGCGTCCCAGCTCCTTGAGCGGCACGCGGGCCTCGACGATGTAGCCCGTGTCGCTCTGCGCGGCGTTGAGGCTGGTGCCTGGCCGGAGCCGTACGGCCCACTGCACCTCCGAGGACCAGCCCGCCGGCCCATCGTGCGCGGGGTGCTTCTCGCCGCTGCCGGCGCCGATGCCTCTCGTCCGGTTCGCGCCGCCGGCCGCACTGAACGTATATTGCCAGGTCTCCGGCGTTCGCTCGACGGCCGCACCGTCACCGAAATCGATGTAGAACTCCACCGAGTCATCGAGCCATGTCGCGCTTCCCGGCGACTGATGGGTGCCTACCACATCCGCGTCCGTGACCTCGGCGGCCAGATAGAGGAAGCGTTCGTCATAGCCCAGCAGAAACCTCGCGGCGCTGGTGGGGTGCTCGGGATCGTGCACGGCCCAAGTCCGCGCGTCGATGGACCAGAAGGGGTCCTCCAGGGATCCGTCAATCGAAGGCGGTGAGGCCGCCTGAAGCGTCAGGCTCAGTCCGAAGATCGTCACCGTGGCGACTGCGGTTCGCATGGATCGCTCCGAATGTCATGAGGGTGGATGAGGGACGTGAGCAGGAAGCATGGCGATCCCCGTGTCTCTCATCCGTCATCACAAGGCTTACCGTGCGTTTTGAAACCGCTGTGGCGCGGGCGTCCGGCCGGCGCCGGCTACAGGGTTTCAGCAGACTCCTACTCGAGTGCGTTCGTGATGGTTTCAATGCGGTAAGGCCGTTCTGTGCCATCCAGGTCCAGAGTCACCGTATCGCCGGGTCGCAGCCCTTTGAGTTTCTGGCTCAACGGGGCCTTGTAGTTGTAGATGCCTTTCTCGACGTCGGCCTCCCACGGACCGAGGATGGTCAATTCTCGCCGCTGGCCCTCCGGGCCCACCAGCTCCACTCGCGTGCCGATGTTGACCGCGTCGGTGGAAACATCGTTGGGCGTCAGCAGCCGGGCCCGACTTAATTCGTTCTGAATGCTCGCCGCGCGGGCACGCAGTAAATCGCGCTCCTCGAGGGCGAATTTGTACTCCGAGTTCTCGCTCAGGTCCCCGTGCGAGGCAGCCTCGCCGATGGCCTTGGCGTTCTCCACCATCTTGACGTTGAGCAGATAGTTGAGTTCCTCCTCGCGGCGGTTCATGCCTGCCTGCGTGCCGTAGATGATGGTCTCGTCCAGCCACGGATCGACCTTCGCCTTCGCGTACAACTGGGGATGAACCTCGCGGATGATCTTGAGCAGATCCGCACGCACCACGTGCCCCAGGGCGTCCATCCGGTCCACCGTGCGTCGCACCGTCGAGGCCAGCCCCGGCTCCATACCCGCGATAACTTCGCTGTAACGGGCGTAATTGGCCGCGCTCAAGGCCGAACGGATCCTGGTCTTGGCCTCGCGCACAAAATCCGGATCGGCATGATCGTCGCGCGACAGCTCATTGAGGAAGTTCAGCAAGCGCGTGAGCAACTCGCGCGGCGGCATCGGTTCCGGGATTTCCAGCGAGGGACCGCGCCACAACCAGCAGACCGCATCCAGGTGATCGTGGAAATTCGTGGGAATCCGGGCCACGACTTCAGCCAACCGCTCGCTCAGGCCGGCTTCGCTCAGGGCCCGCGAGATAAACTCGCAGCCGTCGATGCTCGCGAAAGGCAGCAGGTCAAGATAAATCTCCTGCCACTTCTCCGGCAAGGTCGTGCGAATCAATTCGATGGCGCGCAAAGCCAGCTTGGGTTCGCGCATTCCCCGGATGAGGCTCACCACATCCTTGCTCTCGGCCAGGATCGCACTGGCCGGAGATTCCATGCCCGCCAGGCCGGATACTTCGATCAGCCGTTCGATGATGATGGCTTCGGTCAACGCTTCTGAGGGGGCGCCCGGCCGGGTGGCCTTCACACGCGCTTGCAGGTCGCGGTACATCCGCTGGATCAGCGACGATTGAAGCTGGGTTCCCCGGGCTTTGGCCTCGCGGACATACGTCTCGATGGTGGCCAGCCGCTGGGACGGCGTCTCCGCCCGCTGCCACTGCGGCTCAATCTCGCTTTCGAGCGTCTGGGCCGTCGCGGTGTACGTCAGTATGACCGGGTTCCGGCCTTCCACAATCACGTTCGGGCAGCGCTTCAGGGCGGCCCTGGTCTTGCTCCACCAGTCCTTCCACCGGGCCGCGGGCACGAACCGGGGCGAGAGCAGGTGTTCCAGTTCATCGGAATCCAGCCGGCCGCGATGGCTTTGCAAAATCCCCATCACCACGCCGGCGGGGTCGCTTTCCAGCATGTTGGTCAGCTTCTGCGGATGGAGCTGGATGAGCACCCGGAAATCATTCGCCTCAATGGGGTCATAGTTCAAAGCCAGCGAGTCGGGGTCCAGGGTCTCCGTCCGGCCGCCTTTCTTCCGAATGGTGTACTCGGGGCCCTCCGAGTCGATGGCCACCACCTCCGCGATGTGCTCGTCGATGCGGGAAATCAAGTGGCTGCCGACCTTTAATCCCAGGCAGATTTCCAGTGTTCGCAGCGCCCGCCGGGGCGATTTGCCCCCGCGCAGCCCGGAAGCCTCGATGAGCCGGTCCAACTCCGGGCGGTCGGCGAAGACCTCGCCGTACAGCCGGAGAATCTCCTGGCGCATATCCTCGTTGTCGCCACACTGGAGAATCAGCTCGCGCCCCAGGGCCAGCAGCTCAGGCGGTTCAAGCCGCTCTTTGGCGCTTTCCATCCAGGTCCAGCCCAGGGCTGTCGCCCGCTCCGTGCGCCCGTCTTTGGTTAAGACGCCCAGGGCGTTGAGCATGTCCTCACGATGGGCTCCGTTCTCCTCGAGGGCAGCTAACCAGCGGTCTTCCAAGTTCTTAAAATCAGCGCGTTGAGCTAATTCCGTCAATGTGGGCTGAATGATAGACATTCGCGATTTATGTCCTCGTCTGGCCCCTCGGCACCCTGCCCCCTGGCGGGGCAAGGATGGGGGCTTAATCAAAAGATGAAGCCGCACCGTTGGGATCAGCGGTGCGGCCGTGTAACTATAGGGAACCTATTCTCGTTAGACCCGAACCGGTTGTCCAGTGCCCCGGCCGGATTGCAGCCTGCCCTGTCAGGGGTTATACCCTACGGCCGATGCGTCGCCGACGGTCGTAGTATGTGGTAGACTCCCCGCAGAGGTGGCAGGATGGCTGAAGGGAACGTGAATAACAACAACGGCAACAGCAATGGCGACAACAACTATAAGATGAAGCGGGCCTCCCCTGAGGAGGCCTGGCGGCTGTTCCGCATTATGGCCGAGTTTGTGGACGGCTTCGACATCATGAGCCGGGTGAGTGCGGCCGTTACCGTCTTCGGATCGGCCCGAACGCAGCCTGCCAGCCCTTACTACCAGCAGGCGGTTGAACTCGGTGCCCGGCTGGCCCGGGAGGGCTTTACCGTCGTCACCGGCGGCGGCCCGGGCATTATGGAGGCGGCCAATAAGGGGGCTGCCGAAGCGGGGGGCACCAGCGTCGGTTTGAACATTGTGCTTCCCCAGGAGCAGAAGCCCAACCGCTATCAGAACGTGCGGCTCGATTTCGATTACTTCTTCGCCCGCAAGGTGATGTTCGTCCGCTATGCGGTGGCCCTGGTGTGTTTCCCGGGCGGGTTCGGCACGCTCGACGAGCTCTTCGAGACTCTGACGCTGATCCAGACCCACCGGACGAAGCAGTCCTCCGTTATCCTCATCGGCAAGGCCTATTGGGCTCCGTTGATCTCCTGGATTCGTCACACGCTTCTCGAAGAACACGGCGCCATCAGCCCCGAGGATATAGACTTGTTCTACCTGACCGACGATATCGAAGAAGCGGTGGCCCGCATCGTGAAGAACTACCACGAGGAAGGCGTCATCTGGGAGCCGCCCAAGCGAGTCATTCATCCGGCCTCCGCGGCCTCCAGCAGGTGAGTGCCGGCGCAACCGGGTTCCGCATTGGTCCGCGGCCGCGGGTATAATCCCCCGTCAGACCGATGGCCCGCCTCTGTGGCGGGCAGGCGGCACGAGGCAATCGAGGACCCCATCGCATGATTGGGCCAACAGCATTCACCAATCTCAAATCTATCCTGCTGGCTGCCCTCATGGCGCTGGTTTGGGCACCGGTCGCCGTACGGGCTGCCGAGCCGTCGCTGGGCAACCTGCGGCAGGTCGAGATGCTTCAACGAACGCTCGCCGATGTGGCTGACACCGTACGGCCCAGCGTGGTGGCGATTCGCACGGAGCGGCATTTCGATAACCCGGAGAGCGACTCCGTTCTCCCCGACAACGTCAACGATAACCTCAGCCGCCGCCTTTTCCCCGCGGTCGGAAGCGGCGTTGTGATCGACCCGGACGGCCTCATCCTGACCAACGAACACGTGATCCAGGATGCGCTGCTCGAGGACATCACTTGTGTACTATCCAACGGCCAGGTCGTCCCGGTCCTGGAAGTCACCAGCGATCCTCGCAGCGATCTGGCCGTGCTGCGCGTGGACGCGAAAAACCTCAAGGCGATCCGTATGGGTGACGTGGCCGATGTTCGCCAGGGCCATTTCGTGATCGTCATGGGCAATCCGTTCGGTACGGCTTCCGACAACGGTGGCCGGCCGGCCATGTCCTTTGGGGTGGTCAGCGCCCTGGGGCAGGAGCTCTCCCGCCAGCTCGATCCGCTGGGCGAGCGCTATTACGGGAACCTCATTCAAACCGATGCACGCATCAACCCTGGCAACAGCGGCGGGCCGCTGCTCAACATCCGGGGCGAATTGATCGGGATCAACACGGCCATCTCCACCCGTTCGGGCGCCAGTGAGGGCATCGGCTATGCCATCTCCATCGACAAACGCACCCGCGAGATCATCGCCCGACTCGCCCGCGGCGAGCAGGTCGAATATGGCTACCTGGGCGTAGACCTTGACGTGCCCACGGCCTACGAGCGGGCACTGGCCGGCGCACCTTCCAGCGGCGGCGCCCTGGTCCGTGAAGTCCGCCCGGGAACGCCTGCCGCCACGGCCGGCCTGCAAAGCGGCGACATCATCATGGAGTACGACGACGAACCCGTGCAGAGCCGCGATCATCTGGTCCGCGTGGTGGGCGCTTCCCGGCCGGGGGTCGAGGTTTCCATGCTCGTTTATCGGGACAAACAATCCCTCCGGCTGCGCGTCCGCCCCGATCGCCGGCCCACCGAGCTTCGCGTGGCCGGTGCTGCCGCTCCGTTCTCCTGGCGGGGAATGAAGCTGGCCGAGCTTTCGCCCGCAACCCGCCGGGCCCACAAGATCGCCGACGAAGTGGACGGCCTGCTGGTCCTTGAGGTCGATCCCAACGGGCCGGCCCAGAAAGCCGGCATCCGCACCGGCCAGGTGCTCCGACAGGTGGGCGATGTGCCCATTAACAGCCTCAAACGCCTCCGTGACATCGCCCCCAGCCTCTCCGGCTCGCTCAAAGTGATCGTAACCGGCGCGAGGCAGAATGCGCAGGTGGTGACGTTGCCTTAGTGGGAGGGTTCAGGGTTCGGGGTTCAGGGTTCAGGGG
>JAAXZI010000003.1 GCA_012719955.1 Phycisphaerae bacterium
CGAACGAACGACCTCCTCCGGCGAAACGTCCGCCCCCTCCAAAGCCCCCACCACCTCGAATCGCCTCCACGACGCCCGGCCAGGCAACAGCGAGGATCAGGGCAACTACTGACACGATGAGCAGATTCTTCGTACGCATGGCTCACCTCCGATCACTGCTGGGGGATTCGAGTGTCGAGACGCGCGCCACCATCACCGGTTCCATGGAAGGCAGCGGGACACCGTTCACCTCCAGGCCGACCATCTGCGTCTTGAGCCGGTTATTGTCGATCTTGTTGATGACCTGGGTGGCAGTGGCCACTTCGCCGTCGGCCGAGGTATGGATCATCCGAACCAGCCACTCGTCGCCGCTGCGCGACCAGACACCTTCCCCGAACGAGCCGTCCGACTCGAAGGTCCAGGATCGAATCTGCCGGCTCCGCGGATCCCACCCGATCACCTGCGTTCCTTCTCGGGGCTCCTGATCACGAGCTTGGATCGCGTAGGAGCGGATCAGGAAGGCGCCGCCTCGCGACCATCGCGTCGTAGTCTCCACCTGGACGTCCTCGGACTGGTCCCGCCACGTGCCCACCATCCATGCCAGCCCCTTCAAAGCCGCACCCCCGCCAGCCAACGACGCGGATGCGGTCTCTTCAACGTTGTCCAGCAGCCAACGTCCATCCTCTCGGGCAAAGATAGCGGAGAAGCTCGTCTCCAGCGGCTCCTCGCCAGGGACGCTCACCATGGCCCGGCCATTCACTTTCGCGACATCCCGGCCGATGAACCGCACTCGATGAGTCTGAACGGAGATGCGGATTCCAGGATGCTTCTTGAACAGAGCCGCCAGGTCGGCCTGGATGGCCTCCCGGCCCTCCAGGCGATGGCCGGTGTCGCGATCCTCGTGAGCGCCCGTTGGCGACCAGAGCGTTGCAATTGCAGCGGCGTCATGTTTATTGAAGGTTTCGGCATAAGTGCGAAGGGCCTGCTCGACGGCCGTGGTGTCGCGGTCGGCTGCCGGGCGCGTCGCCGGTGGCTGCCGAGTTGCGGCCTCATCGGCCAAGACTTCCCGGAAAGCCACGCTCTCCAGCACGACCGCACCCGTTTCCTGCGGTCCGCACACGATTTGAGGCTGCGGCTGCACGCAGTCAACTACGTCCTGTGCGTCCGCCGCAGCGCAGGTCAGGATCGCCACACAGATTCCAAGAGCCGAGAATCTCCACATGGATACACCTCCACTCTGCCAGGTCATAACCGGTCACGACATCTCGGGCGTGCGAGTGTCTTTGCGGAGGCGTATCTGCGCGTAACCGCATCCACGCGCACCCCTGCACGTTTTGAATAGAAAGGTGGCTTGATCTCAGCAGTCGGGCACACGGGCCGGCCTCACCGCAGGCCCATGTGCCCCATGCGTGCGTGAATGCGATCCGTTCGCGTCAATGGCGAATCCGCGCCAGGCACAACCCAGCAGTTGAGATCAGCCCGAACTCTAATCCGGCAACTGATCTTTACCCTGCTCCTCGGGCGCTTCCAGCCTTACCAGCAGATACTGCTCGTAATCGTCCGGCCCGAAGTGCACCAGCACCGGCGCATCATTCTGCGTGAGGTTGTACAACCCGGTCTCCATCACGATCTCTTCATTGTTCTCGACGCGGAACGCAACCCGTTGCGTTTCCTTGTCCACCCGCCCCTGCAGGATGCGAACCTCATCGGTCCGGGTGTTGTACAGGGTTCCGCTGATGATCCCTTCCTTGTTCACCGCAAGCTGAACCACCCAGTGCGGCTCAGCCTCACCTTCACGCGTGGACAAGGCAAAGGTGCCCAGCGGCATCCAGTCGGTCTCCTGGACCACCTCTTCACTGGGCGGCGGCGGAACGGTGGCCAGGGCAGCCGCGCTTTCCGCGAACTCTTCGGGGGTCGCAACCGGCACGTCGTTCACGTAGACGTAGTCGTTGTCATAGACCACGTTCCCGCCCGCACCATAGTCATAGTAAACCGGGGCCGACCAGTACGTGGCCGCCGGCCAGGCGAACCAGTTGGACAGGACCGGCCAGGTCGGCACGCCCCACCAGAAACCCCAGCCGAAATCATGGAAGCGATTCCAGTGCCAGGGATGCCAGAAACCCGAATGCAGGAAGGGGCGATGATGGTGCCACCAGTCGCGAGTAAACCAGAAGTGAGCGCGATCCCGCCAGTGCGGCCACCAGCCATTGCGAATGCCGGTACCCCACCGGTGCCAGCGGTCGCGATGCCCGAAGTCGCGCACTCCGCCGTGCCGGACCAGGGCGTCCTGCCACCGATCTCTGACGACCCCGAGCCGGTCCCTGTCCAGCCTCGCCCAGCCTGGCCGGGTAAAGAGCGGATTGCCTCGCGGCCCGAGGCGACCGAACCGGTCCCGGTTGATCACGCCCTGCCGGCCCAGTTGGTCTCGGCCGGCGATGCCGGTCCGACCGGGCCTGCGGTCAAAGCCGAAGCCCGGACGGTCCGGGACCACTACGCCGCCCCGCCGCCCGGACAACGAGCGGTCCGGGCTGATCGGTGTGCCCTGCAGTCTCGGCCTTCCGGAGCGATCCGCCAACGCGCCGCGGCGATCCAGTGGCTGTCTCAAGCCCAGAAAATTCCCCAGTTGCCCACGGTCCGGCTGAACGCCGGTGGGCGTCCGGCCACCGGCAATCGCTCCCGAACGCGTCGAGCCTCGTGGCTGTATCGTTCCCGACCGTGGCGTGGTCCCCGGCCGGGCGGCGATGCCCTGCCGTCCCGAAATGTCCGGCCGTACGCCAGTGCGCGGCCGTACCGTGGTTCCGGGCCGTGCCGCCGTGCCTTGTCGCAACGTGCCACCCGGACGGGCGGCGATGCCTGGCCGGTTGCGGCCGGTCACACCGGAGCGAACGCCCGGATTCACGCCCCTCGAACCAACCGCGGACCGATTCGCCGCGATACCGTTGCGACCCGATACACCCGTCCGCGGCTGGGCGCCGACGCTCGGACGCCTCATCTGCACGGACGGAGAGCGGGCGACCCGCGGGGATTGACTGAAGCTCGGCGCACGGCTAAACGACCGCGATCGCGGTGCGACGCTTCGCGGGGCGGACCTGGCGATCGATGAGCGCGGGGCGCTGCGCATTCGCGGAGCAGACCGGCTCATACGCGGGGCGGATCGACTGATACGGGGGGCGGATCGGCTGGCGCGCGGCGCGGATCGCATCGCAGACCGGCCCCCTCGCGCTCCAATCGCAGAACGCCCGCCCCGGCCGCGCTGCGCTTCCGCCTCCAATGGGTAAACAAACAGCGCCATCAAGATGGCGACGATATAAGCAAGCAGCCTGGTACGCATATTTCACCTTCCGTCATCTGGGACGCGTCCCTGCGATAGTCCGGAAGAGCCCAGCGGCATTGGGGTTCAGAACTGCCCCTCCCCACCAAAAGTGTAGGGCCATCCAGGCGGACAAACCGGCCTGTTCGACGTTATTCCTGGTTCATAACTCTTTGACCCCGCTGGAGGTGGTAAGCGGATGCCGCGCGGAGAGGGAACTCAATCTGCGGTGTTAGTGACGTTTTTCACGGGAATGCGCGCAAATCTCAAGATCAGCCGCGCCGTCCAGCCGACGGCCCAGGTCAGATACACGCCCATGACCACCCACGGCCAGGGGCCCATGCTCTGATCGGCGCGCAGGTTCGCCCGACAGGTGAGAAAGTGAAATACCATCAACAACGCCAACATCGAACAGCCGAACCATAGGATGTGACGGTAGAGCCATGCGCGGGTCTGCTGCTCCCGTTCCGGCGCGGTCCAGTATTCCTTGTTGGGCAGGCTTATCCACCGAACAGGCGAACGCTTGACCGCGTAACCAGTGGCCAGGAATACCAGAGCAGTAACCCCGTAGCACCCGCCCACGGACGCGAAGAAGGACCGCTTGGTCGTCCAACCGTCCGCGCGTCCCTCCACTCCGAAATGCGAGGCCACCCGATCGGGGATGAGCGGATAGAACACCGCCAATTGAATCAGCCCCGCAACCAGCAGCAACACGAACGCTCCCAGCAAGCGCTGGCCCACCCCATGCGCCATTCTGGTTTCGACACTCGTCATTTGGCCCCTCGGGCCTTCTCCCGCTGGGTGGTGTAGTAGATACCCGCAATGAAGTAGATCACCGTTGCGACGAGCAGACCCGTCTTGCACACCGACAGCCGCGCGTCGTACACCGCCGGCTCAGATCCGCCCGCGAACACCCACACCGGCAGCGCCACGCACGCCACCAGCGACACCAGCGCGATCGCCCCCGCGAGCCACGTGGCCGGCCCTACCGGTCGGAACCTTGCGGACTGCGGAATGGGGGTGGCGGATGGAGTGTCCGTCCGTTCCGCTCCTGGTTCCCACGACTCCTCGGCCCCTCGTCCCTCGCCCCTCGTCCCTCCTCTATCCCCTGCCAACGGCCCGTCCTCACGCGCTGCCGGAGTCAGATAACAGAGCACGATATAGACGCCCACCGATACGAACCAGCACGGCAGCCAACGGAAGAACAAGTGGACGCCCAGCATCTCCATCGGCGACCGCAGCGCCCCGCCGGTGAACTGCTCGATGGGAAACGCCAGCACCAGCACGACCAGCCAGGTGATCGCCGCGGGCATGTTCACCGTCAGCCCGCGCCGCTGGGCCCAATATTGGCGAAGACCCAGCCGGGGCAACAGCCAGTGCTCCGCGAAGACCACCGCCCCGATGGGCATCAGCACCAGCCCATAGATGGCCACAAACTCCAGCAGCTTCATAAAGATGGCCGGAAACAGGGCTACCACGGTGGTCATCATGCCCACCGCCAGCGTGACCTTCCATCGCGGCCAGTTGGGCGTGATGATCTGCAGGGCCAGTCCCGCCCGGTAGATGGTCGGGTTCGCGGTGGTCCATCCGGCCGCCAGCACGCACAGCAGGCCGGCCAACCCCACGGCCTCATAGGCCATCCGGCCAGGATTGAGCTCGCCCCAGATCACCGCCCCCATCACCCCCGCACAGATCCAACACACATAGTGCCCCAGGAACATGCCCAGAGCCGAGTAAAACCCGTAGCGCCAGTGCCGTGCATACCGGAAGAGGGCCATATCCGAGAGCCCGATGTGCGTGGCCAGATTGCAGAACCAGGCGAAGAACAGGATGTGCCAGAAGCCCAGGCGCGAAGGCTCCACCAGCGAAAGGCGGAGGACATGCTCGTGCTTTTGAACCAGGTAGGTGGCCTCGCCGTCCTCGATGCGCCATTCCTCACCGGGGCGAACCACCTCCACGCGGGCCTCTTCCCCGAGCCACACGCGCCGGGCGGGCTTGGGCTCATTCCGCAGTTCCTCTCGAAAGGCGGCGGGAATCACGCCTCTGTCCAGATCCGACTGGAAGCCCGCCTCCAGCGTACCTTTCGCGCTGAGGGGCTGGCCGTTCCATATTCGGGTCTTGGCAATGTGCCAGACGTCGGCGGCGCTGCCCACCTCGCCCAGCTTCGGCAGCGTGACGATGGCCGCCGCCAGAAAAATGGGAAACATCCACGGAGCGCAGACGCCCGCGAACTGGCTGAGCCTCTTGAAACCCGCGATGGCCAGGTAAACGACCAGCATCCCCACCAGCAGTACGATCACCACCCAGCCCACGCTGTTAGGCGTCATATCGTCCAGTGCCGGATGCTTGAACGGCACGCCCAGCTTGGACACCCCCAACCCGACGGCCGACGCCGACACGCCGATCATCGCCGCCCCCAGGAAGCTGTAAAGCAACGCATTAATCAGGTTGAAGGCCACGCTCAGGCCGGGACCGATGATCCGGCGGGCATACCAGTACAGCGTCAGCCGGGTCCGCACCGCGATGGGCGAGCAGATAAAGGCCCAGGACAGCACCGCCAGCAGGTTTCCGATCAGCAGCCCCAGCACCAGGTCGCGGGCCGAAGCCCCCCACTGGACGAACAGGGCCCCAATCACGAACTCCGTGCCGGCCACGTGCTCACCGGCGAAGACTGCTGCGAAATAACGCCCATCGTGCAGCTTGTCGGGAGAAACCGGCTCCCGCTCGAATTCGTAAAGCCTGTCCAGACGGGCGGAAAGGGTATCAGTTCCGGCGGGCGGGAGAGTCGTAGTGCCCACGAAAACCTCCTTCAAGAACGCGGATATGTGCCTCTGCCCGGTGAGCAGCGTCAAACGCCCGGCCTGTGCCACTGCACGGTGAGCCAATGCCGAACGCCGGCAACGCTCAATCGCAAGCCACCGCCGACATGGCCGTGGCGCACAGGGCATGCTCCGCGGCCGGCCGTCAGCCGGGAAAATTCCGCCCCCAGGCCGGAAGAACGTGTCTGGACAAATGCCCGGGACGCACTATAGTTGCCGTTCATGTTACCGGGTTCTGCCCGTTCGGCAACTCGCCGGATCAGGGGTTCAGACCGGCATCCGGTCGTACCGCTCTCAAGGTATCCGTCACCGATAAGGAGGCCAGCAATGAGCAATGCATCGTCCGTCGAAAAAGCCTACGAACTCGCCAAACAGCAATACGCCGAACTCGGTGTCAACACCGACCAGGCCCTTGCCATCCTCAAGAAGATCCCCGTCTCGTTGCACTGCTGGCAGGGTGACGACGTGGGCGGTTTCGAGTCCAAGGGCAGTCTCAGCGGCGGCATCCAGGCCACCGGCAACTACCCCGGCAAGGCCCGCACGGCCGAAGAACTCCGCGCCGACCTCGACGTGGCTTACAGCATGATCCCCGGCCGGCACCGCCTCAACCTGCACGCCATCTATCTGGACACCGATAAGAAGGTCGAGCGCAACGCCATCGGGCCGGAGCACTTCGCAGGCTGGATCGACTGGGCCAAGGGCAAGCTCCATGGCATGGACTTCAACCCCACGTACTTCTCCCACCCCAAGGCCGCGGACAATTTCACGCTGGCGCACGCGGATGAAGGCATTCGCAAGTTCTGGATCGAGCACGGCATCGCCTGCCGCAAGATCGGCGAGGCCTTCGGCCGGCAACTGGGCACCCCCTGTGTGACCAACCAGTGGATTCCCGACGGCTCCAAGGACATCCTCGTGGACAAGAAGGCCCCGCGCGAGCGGCTGGTCAAGTCGCTCGACGCCATCTTCGCCGAGAAGATCGATCCCAAGTTCCACCTCGACGCGGTCGAAGGCAAGCTGTTCGGCCTGGGCCTGGAGAGCTACACCGTCGGCTCGCACGACTTCTACCTGGGCTACGCGATCTCGCGCGGCGTGCTGCTCACGCTGGATTCGGGCCACTTCCACCCGACCGAGGTGATCTCGCAGAAGATCTCCGCCGTGATGTGCTTCCTCAAGGAGATCCTGCTGCATGTCAGCCGGCCCGTGCGCTGGGACAGCGATCACGTGGTCATCCTCGACGATGAGCTGCTGGCCATCGCCCAGGAGATCATCCGCAACGGCTACACCGACCGCGTCCACATCGGCCTGGACTACTTCGATGCCAGCATCAACCGCGTGGCCGCCTGGGTCATCGGGGCCCGCAACATGATCAAGGCCCTGCTGGCCGCCCTGCTGGAGCCCGCCGATCAGCTCCGCCAGTACGAGTCCAACGGCGATTTCACCTCGCGGCTGGCCATGCTCGAAGAACTCAAGACCCTGCCGCTGGGCGCGGTGTGGGATTACTACTGCCTGCAGGCCGGCGTGCCGGTGGGCGCACAATGGCTGGCCAAGGTCAAAGACTACGAGGCCAAGGTGTTGAGCAAGCGGTGAGTTGTACGCACACCTGCAATCGAGAATGACGAATGTCGAAGCTCGAATGACGAAAGGATGACGAATGATCGAATGACGAAACACAGGGAGCCGGGGGCCGCTCGGTATTCGGGTTTCGTCATTCGACATTCGGATTTCGTCATTCGGGCTTCCCCAAGGAGACACACATGGAACCCAACCCCGCATTAGGCACCCTGATTTTCGTCCTCGGCGGACTGGCCGGGGCTGTCTTCTATCTCCCCTTCAAGAAGGTCAAGAACTGGGCCTGGGAAAGCTACTGGATGATCTATGCCGTGGCCGGTCTGATCATCGTGCCCTGGGTGCTGGCGTATTCCACCTCGCCCAACCTGCTGGCCGTGCTGCGCCAGGCGCCGCTGAATACCCTGGCCTATTGCTTCGCCTGCGGGGCCATGTGGGGCCTGGGTGGATTCACCTGGGGGCTGATGATCCGCTACCTCGGCGTCGGGCTTGGGCTGGCCATCGGCTGCGGCCTGTGCTCGGCGGCCGGCACCTTGATCCCCCCGATCATCAAGGGCAATCCCAGATTGCTCTTTGACACCCAGGCCGCCCAGGTCAGCCTGATCGGCGTGGTGGTCTCCATCCTGGGCATCATCCTCGTCGGCATGGCCGGCATGTCCAAGGAAAGTGAATTGCCCGAAGAGGAGAAGAAGAAGGCCGTCGCCGAGTACAACTTCAAGAAAGGCATCCTGGTCGCCATCTTCTCCGGCCTGATGAGTTCGGGCATGAGCTTCGGCTTGCAGGGCGGCGCCAAGATCGAGGAGCTCGCCGTGTCCATCGAACCGGTCACGTCGGCCACCTGGAAAGGCATGCCCGTGCTGGTGGTTGTGCTGGCCGGCGGGTTCCTGGTCAACTACCTGTACTGCTTCTACCTGAATCTCAAAAACAAGACCATCGGCGATTACACCAGCAAGGTCGCCCCGCTGGGCAGCAATCTGCTCTTTGCCGGTCTGGCCGGCGCAATCTGGTGCTCGCAGTTCATCTGCTTCAAGACAGGCGAACCCAGGATGGGCGAGAGAGGTTACATCGGTTGGGCGGTGCTGATGGCCAGCTCGATCCTGTTCAGCACGCTGCTGGGCATTGTGCTGGGCGAGTGGCGTGGAACCAGCCGCCGGACCCGTACGAGCCTGGCCTGCGGGCTGGCCCTCTTGATCCTGTCGGCCGTCGTCGCCGGCGTCAGCGGTTATCTCAAGACGACCTGACGCCGAAGTTCGAAAACGAGCCTGCGCCGTTTCCAGTACGCCAGTTTCGCGGCGGACCAGGCGGGCAAGATGCCCGCCCTCCAGAATAGCTGGCCAGCGTTATCGGGGGGCGGGCATCCTGCCCGCCTCGCAGGCCGAAGGGCGAGATTTCTGGATCGGAAACGGTACCAGCAAGTCAAAAACCCCGGGCGGTCTAATGACCGCCCGGGGTTTTTCGTGGGTAAGAACAGTCTGTCGGGGCCGGGCGGAATGCGAACACCCGGCCGCCCCTGCTCAGCGAACGCTAACGCAGGTCCACATCGGGCGCCGGCGGCCCTTCCATTTCCGGCGCGGGAACTTCCGGCGGCAACGGAGAGCCCTCAACGGCCAACCCGCCGTCCTCCAGGTCCATCGCGAGCGTCGGCAGCCTGCTGAGAAGCTGTTTCAACGGCTCGATCGCACTGCGGATTCGGCTCACCGCCTCAGCCCCCTGGTCGTTCCATGAGGTCGGCTCCGGCGATCCGGCCGTCAATTTCGAGAATATCCACTCATCCGAGCCGGTCCGCTCCACGAAGGGATCGTCGTCCGTGGCCACGGCTTCGCCGGCCGGCTGTGTGGCCGGCGCCGCCGCCTCGGACGATGGAGCTGGTTCCCGATCCTCAGCGGCCTGCTGCGACCGCACAGCGTCTTCCGTATCGCTCGGTCCGCTCAGGGCTACCGGGAACGAGAACAGAGAACCACGCTGCTCCGCCTCGCTGCGCGCCTCGGGCGGCAGCAGGTCCAGGCGTTTGCGAGCCGCAACCATTTTCGGATTCAGCCGCAGGGCCTGCTGAAAGGCCTGAGCCGCTTCGACGGGACGCCTCTTGGACTGATACATCAGCCCCATGTTGTAATAGGCGTCCTCCGGCTGGAGAACCTGACTGAAACTCCGGAACGCCTCTTCAAAACGCCCCTGCTGGGCCTGCACGGTGGCCAGGTTGACGCGGGCACGGGGAAACTCCGGCTGAAGCTCCAGGGCCCGGTTCAACTCCTCCTCGGCTTCCGCCCACCGTGTCTGCATGATGTAGCTGAAGGCGAGATTGTTGCGCAGATAGGCCTCTTTGGGAGCCAACTGAATCGCCCGGGCAAAAGCCTGGTCGGCCTCCTTGAATTTGCCCAGCCGGTCCAACACCACCCCGAGGCGATTGTAAGCCTCCACGTGGTTGGGCTGCGCGCTGATCGCCAACCGGTACTGCTCCACAGCCCGGGCCAGTTTGCCCTGGCTCTCATGCAGACGCCCCGCGGCCACATGGGTATCCGGAAGGATCTCCGGCGGTTTGGCTTCTTTGAGCTGCGAAACATCCGTCGGCAGGCCGGAGACAGTCTGCGACGACGTGCCGGGGCTCACGTCTTTCTGCGTGGACTGGCAGCCGCTCACGGCGAACACCGCCAATCCGATCGCTATGCATCGTAATTGCCAGATGCGTGCGAACATTGATTCGCTCCTTGTCTGCAGGCAATCGCCAGACGCTTACTGTCCCATCCGCGCCGTGTCATCCCGCCAGTCGCCGCCTTTGCCCTGGGTCTGGGCCCGTTGCTCGGTAAAGGTCGAGGCATCGCGAACGGCCACCGCTTCGTCTGCGCGCATCCCCGCGCCGCCAGCCATGCCGCGCTCCACCTTGAATGAGTTCGGATTCACACCCGCGTCCACCAGAAAAGCCCGGATGCGCTCCTGGCGCTGGCTGGCCAACGGCTCGGGATCGGCCCCGTCATAATGCAGGTCGCCCGGATAGACCGCCAGCAGTTCCGCGTAACGGGTCAACCTCCGCAATCCCAACGCATTGAGATCCGCCCGCCCGGGCACGAAATGCGCGGGCGACATGGACATCTCCGCCAGCAGGGCGTTGTCGTTCATGTACGTGTACTGGTCCTGCAACTGATGAGGTCGTTCGGTGTGTCCCTGTGGGGGAGCATTAAGCCGGCAGGGCGGCTGCTGGCAGCCTGCCCACAGCAACATTCCACCCAGCAACATCACACCAACCGCCCACCGCGCGCTCGCACGCTGCAACATCGACATCATGTGAAACCCTCACAATCGTCCGGCCTGCGGAAACATCCGGCCCCCGCAACAACCAAGGCGGAGATTACCGGTACCTTGCTCGTTATCGGCCAAAGAAAGACGCGGATTTCGGATTTCACGGGGCGGATTTCGCGTTCATTCAGCTTCGCCAGGGGTCTGTTCCGGCGCTGCGTTTTCAGATTTCCGAGCGGCCGGCGCGAGGCGCGCCGAATTTTGCACCCGCCAGCACAGGGGCCTATGCTATTATCGGACGAGTGGTTTCGGGCCGTCCTGACGGAACATCTGAATAGAGGGGTGTGCTTCTACCGGCCCGCGGAGGCCGGTAGGCTCCCTATTTTCCAGGTTGCCTGGCTGATGGAGGACAATTCTATGGTCGCCACAACCATCGCCCCACCCAAAGTGCGTCTCACCAAAAATCTCATCGGCGGCAAATGGGTGGATGCCGAATCCGGCCAGACCTTCGAAACCTTCAACCCGGCCACCGGCGAAGTCATCGCCCATGTGGCCCAAAGCGACAAGGCCGACATCGACAAGGCCGTCGCCGCCGCCCGCCGCGCCTTCGAAGGGCCCTGGTCGAAGTTCAGCCCCCGCGAGCGCGGGGCCGTGCTCTACCGGCTGGCCGACCTCATCGAAGAGAACCAGGAGGAGTTGGCCGCCCTGGAGGTGCTCAATAACGGCAAGCCCATCCGCGAAGTCCGGGCCGCCGACCTGCCGCTGGTCATCGCCACCTTCCGCTATTTCGCCGGTTGGGCGGACAAGATCTACGGAGAGACCATCCCCGTTGATCGCGCAATGGGCAATTTCCTCTGTTACACCAAGCGCGAACCGGTGGGCGTGTGCGGCCAGATCATCCCCTGGAACTTTCCCATGCTCATGACCACCTGGAAGTGGGCCCCCGCCCTGGCCTGCGGGAACACGGTGGTGATGAAGCCCGCCGAACAGACGCCGCTGACCTGCCTGCGGATGGCCGAACTGGCTCTTGAAGCCGGCGTCCCCGAGGGCGTCATCAACGTGGTGAACGGCTTCGGCGAAACCGCCGGCGACGCCCTGGTCAAACATCCCGACGTGGACAAACTCGCCTTCACCGGCGAATACAAGACCGCCCAGATCATCATGGCCAACGCCGCCCCCACGCTCAAACGGATCACCTTTGAACTCGGCGGCAAGAGCCCCAACGTGGTCTTCGCCGACGCGGATCTCGAACAGGCCGTCCAGGGCGCGTTGAACGGCATCTTCTTCAACCAGGGCGAAGTGTGCTGCGCGGGCAGCCGCCTGTTCGTCGAGCAGTCGGTGCATGACAAGTTCCTCGACGCCTTCGCCCAAGCGGCCGGTCGTCGCCGGCTGGGCGACCCCTTCGACCCCAATACCGAGCAGGGCGCCCAGGTCTCCGAGGAGCAGTTCAACAGGATCCTCAAGTACATCGACATCGGTAAAAACGTCGATCGCGCCACGCTGGTCACCGGCGGCGAGCGTTTCGGCGAGAAGGGTTGGTTCGTCAAGCCTACCATCTTCACCAATGTCCAAAACGACATGCGCATCGCCCAGGAAGAGATCTTCGGACCGGTGGTCGCGGTGCTGCCCTTCAAGAATATCGATGAGGTGATCCGGCAGGCCAACCAGACCATCTACGGCCTGGCCGCCGCGGTGTGGACGAAGGACATCACCAAGGCCCACGCCTTGGCCGACAGCATCCGTGCCGGCACGGTGTGGGTCAACTGCTACAATACCTTTGACCCGGGGGCTCCATTCGGAGGCTACAAGTACTCCGGCCACGGCCGCGAGTGCGGCAAAGAAGCCCTCGAACACTACAGCGAGATCAAGACCGTGTGGATCAACCTGGGCGAGCGTTAAGTTTGGCCCCTCAGGTCACGGAAACTACCGCCGGCCCGCGGTTAAGCCCCACCGCGGGCCCGCTTATTGGGAGGCATCTCATGAACTGGCAGGAAAAGTTCGAAGCGGGATTGACGTATCATGATTTCCTCGACCGATACGGTACGCCCGAGCACCGCGCGCGATGGCAGGCCATGTATGATCGGGTCTCGCTCACACCACATCAGACGGCCCTGCTGAGCGGCTTTGTCCGCCGGATGAACGCGCTGTGCCTGGCCGGCGCCTGGTGCGGCGATTGCGTGAACCAGTGCCCCATCCTGCAGCGCTTCGCTGAGGCGACCCCAACTATCAACCTGCGTTTTCTCGACCGCGACGATCACGCCGACGTGCAGAGAGAGCTGTCGCTGTGTGGCGGCAACCGCGTCCCCGTGGTGGTCTTCCTCTCCGAGGATTTCAACGAATGCGGCCGGTATGGCGACCGGACCCTCTCCAAATATCGCGAGATGGCCATGAACCTGCTGGGCGCCGCCTGCCCCACCGGCATCGGCGCGCCCGACCCCGATCTGCTGGCGGCCGTGACCACAGAGTGGCTCAACGAATTCGAGCGCATCCAGCTCATGCTCCGCCTGTCAGCCCGCCTGCGCGAACGGTACCAGGATTAACCCCGGCCCGACGGGTTGAGGCAACCTATTGAGCCGTGGCGCCGGCCGGAGTAGTGCTGACCGCAGCGGAAGGCTGCGTCGCAGGCGCAGTGGCCGGGGCCGTGGTCGGCTGCGTATCGGCCGGGCGGGTGGCCACGATCTTCAGCGGAACGGTGCGATCATCCAGCGTCCGGAGCGCCTCGTCCGCCATGGCGTAGAACCGGCCGTGCGGGTTTTTCAACAGCTCCTGATAGTGGGAGCGCACTTTATCCGGCGTGCTCTCGCCCATCACCAGGAGGGTCTCCTCAATCTTGGCCAGGTTGTAGCGGGGCCCCTCCGCCATCACCGGGTTATCGGACGCCAAGTCGAGCAGCCCCTGATACCGCTGGCGTGCATCCCGCAGCAGTTCCAGCCGCTTGGCGCGTTCGGAGGCCATTTTCGGGCTCATGGCTAATTCGTAGGCCATATCGGCGGCCAGTTCCGCCGTCCGATAGCCCAGCTCGCCCTTGCCCCGTTGCTGCTCAGCCATGGCGCGAGCCTGTTCGAGCAGCTCCGGCTTCTCCACAACCGATTCTGCCCGCAGTTCCTGAAAGCTCTTCCAAGCCATTTCGCGGGCCTGCGTCCGCCGGTGCTGCACGTACAGCGCAATTGCCAGCACGGCCACAACCACCACCGCCCCGCCAATGATGTAGTTGGCGTTGCGGCTGGCGCTCGCGTAAAGCTGCTGGAGGAAAACACTCAGCTCGTTCGTCTTCAGTTCTTGTCGTCTGCTTTGCTTCATGGCACTGATCGCCTCGGCGGCTCGGTTGTTGTTCTGGCCCGATTAAAGGGACTTACCGTCACGTGGATCTTCGTCCGATTGAGCAGTCCGGTCGGCTTGATGTCCACTGTGCAGGCCTCGTTGGATTTTTCGAAACGGAGGGTTGCCACACCCTCCACGCTTTGATCGCTCACCTTCCCCCAACCCATCATCGGCATTTGCTCCCGGTAGAAACTCCGGATTGCCGCTGGGTCCGCCCAGCCCTCATATACGTGCAGGGCGCTGCGCTGCCCCCCCGATTCATAGTCCGTGCTCTCCCGACCGACCAATTTGAACCCCTCGGGAACCGGCACTCCTTCTAAATACGACGCACTGCGGGGGTTCAATCGGCTTATTGCCTCGGGGCCCTTCTCACCACAGCCAAGCCCCAATGCAACCAGTAAAGCCGCAACGGTCAGCCATTTCATCTGAAACGTCTTCGTCCTCATAGTGACGGCACTCCGTCTCCGCCGGTGAGTCGAACACGCCTCTACCCGTCGGGCCGACTCCCTTCGCCCGATGGACCGCGCAGATTATCGGAAAACCGGCGCGGGGACAAGCGGCATTGGCATCTCAACAAATATCGTTTATTATCCCGGCTTGCATCCCTCCGGGGAGTGACCGGTGCGTGGGATGCGGCAGGATCTCTCCTTTTCACGGGACGAAAACGTGGTTCCCAGCACAATTCTTATTCCGTTTACGAACCAGGCGCCCCAGGAATGGCTCACCAACTCAGCTTCTGCCTGGGCTGCCGCGGGCGTCCGGCAGGTTATCGTCACCGGCCCTGGCGCCGATAAGCTTCAACCTGCATCAGCCAAGCTCGACTGGAAGCTTCAACCCGCGGACCGCCCCTTCCAGGGCCAGATCTGGAACCAGCTTCTGGAAGGCGTCTCCACCCCCGTGCTGCTGCTGGTCAACGGCGATGCCAACGCGGACCTCAGTGCCGAAGGAATCGCCCGCCTGACCTCGCAAGTGGTGGAAACGGGCGCGTCCATCCTCTATTCCAATTACGCTGAAGAGACGCCGACCGGGACGGCCGACCACCCGACGATTCCCTACCAGCTCGGCAGTATTCGCGACGGCTTCGACTTCGGCCCCGTCGTGGCGATCAATGTGGACGCCATCCGGCAGGCCCGCGCCCGCTTCGGGCCGCTGATGGATACCCAATGGGCCGGGTGGTACGACCTGCGTCTGCGGCTCTCGGTCCTGTCGTTGCCGGTCCATATTCCTGAAACGCTCTATCGCTGCCGGAAGCTGGACAACCGCCCCACCGGCCAGCAGATCTTCGATTACCAGGACCCGCGTCATCGCGCCGCCCAGGAGGAGATGGAGAAGGTCGCCACCGAGCACCTTAAACGCATCGACGCCTACCTCGCGCCCAGCTTCGCCCGCCCACCGGTCGGCGAAAGCCGCTTCCCCGTCGAGGCCAGCGTTGTGATCCCGGTGCGCAACCGGGCCAAGACCATTGCCGACGCGGTCCGCTCGGCCCTGGCCCAGGAGGCCCCCTTCAAGTTCAACGTGATCGTCGTGGACAACCACTCCACCGACGGCACCACCGACATCCTCCGCGACCTGGCCGCCAAGAACGACCGCCTCGTGCACCTGGTTCCCGAACGCACCGATCTGGGCATCGGCGGCTGCTGGAATCACGCGGTGCAGTCGCCCCATTGCGGACGCGTGGCCGTCCAACTCGATTCCGACGATCTCTACTCCGGTCCGGATACCATCCGGCAGATCGTGGCCAAGATGGATGAAGGCCCCTACGCGATGGTGGTCGGCTCCTACCAGATGGTCAACTTCGAACTCAAGGAAATCCCCCCCGGGCTCATCGACCATCGCGAGTGGACGCGAGACAACGGGCGGAACAACCTGCTGCGCGTCAACGGCCTGGGCGCCCCGCGGGCCTTCCTGACCGAGCTCTTCCGCCGTCACCCGCTGCCCAACGTCAGCTACGGCGAAGATTACTGGATCGGCATGCGTCTCTCGCGGGAGTACGAGATCGGCCGGATCTTCGAGCCGGTCTACCTGTGCCGCCGCTGGGACGGCAACACCGACGCGAATCTGCCCCTGCCGGCCAAGAACGCGCATGACACCTACAAGGACCGGCTGCGAACCCTCGAGATCCTGGCCCGACAGCAGATGAATCGCAAAGGCGGATCAGCTTAAGGGCTCCTGACGAAACAAGTGTGGTACCGGCCTCCCTCCGGTGGGGGTGAGGGCGTCCCGCGCGAGCGGGGTCTTCAGGTTGAGAGTTCCAAGCATGAACTTCGATCGACTGGTGACGTTTCCGGGTTCCCTTCCCCAGCAGATGGATGCTCTCTGGGCCCGTCAGGCCGCCGAGTGGCCGCGACTGGCCAACGGGCTGGCGTCGCTGCACAACGCCCGCGTCAACTCATTCAACCTGAACGGGGCCACGCTGATGGTCCAGTGCAATGCGGCGCGGATCGTCAGCACCGGGGCCAAGATCGACGCGGCCTCCATCGCCGCCCGGCCCTGCTTCCTCTGCCCGGCCAACCTGCCGGTCGAGCAACTGGGCCTGGCCTACGGCGACAGGTGGCTGATTCTGTCCAATCCCGCCCCGATCTTCGATCCGCACTTCACCATCTCCAGCACGCGGCACGAGCCACAACGTATCATGCCCCTGACCGGCACGATTCTTGACTTGGCCCGCGATTTGGCCGGCGCTTACACCGTCTTCTACAACGGCCCGAAGTGCGGCGCGTCCGCCCCCGATCACGTGCACATGCAGGCCATCAAGGCCGGCGTACTGCCCTTCGAGAGGGAGTTGCTCGGCGAACTGTACGCTCGCGAAGGCTGGATCGAGTGGCTGCGCGACCACCCCGTCCGCGTGGGCGTCACCCGCGCCCCCCGCCGGCCGGCCATCATCCTGGCCGGCCGTGATCGCGATGAGTTGGTCACCGCCCTGACTGCCGTGGTCGAGCGTCTGGGCGAAGTCCATCCGGCCGATCCCGAGCCGATGCTGAATCTCTTCGCTGTTTACTCGCCGGAGGTCTGGCTGGTCTACGTCTTCCCGCGTTTCGCCCACCGCCCGGCATGCTACGGCACCGGCCCGGGGCAGTTCGTGGTCAGCCCCGGCTCCATCGACTTAGGCGGCGTGCTCATCGCCCCCCGCCCCGAGGACTTCGAGCGCCTCACGCCCGAAGTGGCCGGCGGCATCCTCGAGGAAGTCCTGCTGCCCCAGGACCGCTTCACCCAGCTACGCGAGGCTCTCGCAGGCTGACGCAGCCATTCCTTTGTTGCCGCTCTGAAATGGATTTCCGCACGATCTGCTGACAAGGTCGAGCCCGGCCCCGCTGTGGTCATCCTGGAGATAGGCGGCACCGGCCACACTTCCGAAGGCCTGCACCTCTCTGAAAAGGGCCACCGCCGCATGGCCGACTGGGTCTGGCGGGTCACAGAGAACGTTTTCTCGCCCAACGTTTTACGGTCAACTCCATCATCTCTTGCCGCCCCTTGAGGCACTGCCTGGGGTCTGCACCTGCTCGCCCGTCGTAACCCACAGTTTTTTCGCACTCATTTTCGACCCCGGCGAACAGAACGCTGGAGGCGTTATGACCAGTGTGCCAATGCCCTTTCCGATCCACGAGTTTCGCGCTTCGACCCATGAGGCGGGCAGGATGCCCGCCCCCCTGTGCATTCTCACCTCTCACTTCTCACTTCTCAGTTCTCACTTCTCACGTCTCACTTCTCACTTCCCCCTCTTCCCACTACACTGCCCACCGGCAAAACAGGAGAACCCCAATGCACGCATCGGCCGTATTGCTCATCTTTACCGGCAGCCTTCTGGGGGCGGACCCCGCCGCCATGACCGCTCGCTTCGACACCGCGGACGCGCTGAAAACGTGGACCTTCTACAACGGGGCGGAGTTTCCCGGGGCCAAAGGCCGCATCGAGTGGAACCCCAGCGAAGGCCACGACCAGCCCGGCTGTCTGGCCCTGCATTACTCCTTCGCCGGCGGGGGCAACTACGTCCAGGCCGCCTGGAATCTGCCCAAAGAGAACGCCGCCCGCACGGTGAATCTCTGGCTCAAGAAGCCCGGCCTCCACCGCATTACCTTCCGCACCGTGGACGCCACCGGCCAGACCTTTCAGAAAGGCATCGACTATCACTTCCCCGGCTGGCAGCAGCTCGAAGTCGACCTGGCCGCCGGATGGACCAACCACTGGGGAGGGGCCAATGACGGCAAGTTCCGTTTCCCACTGCGCACTTTTGGCGTGCTGATCGAGAACACGGCCGAGCCGCCTGAAGGCGTGCTGCTGATTGACGACGTCCAACTCAACGAGCGCTCCAGCACCCACGGCTCCCAGCGCCGTTCCAGCTACGTGGCCACTGATTTCGCCGCCGCTTCACGCTGGTGGCCGGGCGGCGGTCAGGGCAACGCCCTGCGCGATGGGCAGTGGGACTACCGGTTCACCCCCGGCCACTCGCCCGCCATCTCCACAGACTTCTCCCTGCTGGGCCAACCGCAGACCCTTAGGCTCGTCCTGGACAGCGACGGCTCCGGCCATGCCCTGCACGCCCAGATCGGCTCACATTTTCAGATCTTCCATCGCCGGATCGGCACGCTGGATAAGAAAGGCGAGCAGACCTTCGAAGTGCCGCTGGCCGAGATGAGCACCTGGGAACATCACAGCGGCCCCAACGACGGCCATGTTCGTTATCCTCTGCGAATGCAACGATTCTGGCTCGAACCCCGGCCGGAAGGCCCCCAGCAGGGCCGGCTTTCGCTCAAGCGCGTGGAGGTCGATTTCACCTTCCCCGCCGAGCAATCCGTCCTGCTCACCCCCGACGTCCGAACCCGAAGCGCAAGCGAGGGAACTGAACGAGCCCGAAGCGCAAGCGAGGGAACCGAACCCGCTCGAAGCGCAAGCGAGGGGCCGAAGACCACAAGCCATGCCTTCTCAATCGAGCTGCGCAACCTTCGTTCCACCCCTGCCAAGGGCCAACTGATCTGCGAATATCGCAACCTCAGTCGTCGGCTGGACGTGCAAGCCGTAGAGCTCGAACTCCCTGCCGGGGCGGTGCCCGTGCGCAAGGAGTTCCTCTATCCGGCCGGCGAGAACCACATGGTCGAGGCCTCTTTTCAGTGGGTTGACCCCGACTATGCCTCCAAGCCGGTTTCCATTGGCGTGAGCATGCCGGTTGAGTCGCCTGGAGCTCAGGCGGGCAAGATGATCAATCCCCAACAGTCCGAGGCGGGCAAGATGCCCGCCCCCCTACCGCGACTGGAGCCTGAGAGCATCATGGGCTGCGGTCTCTATCTCTATCGCTGGCGCGGCAACCACACGGCCCTCGAGAACATGACGCGGTTATGCCAGCTTGCCCAAGCCGCGGGCATCCGCTGGACCCGCGAAGAGATCCAATGGCACGCCACCGAGCCGGAACCGGGCCGCTATGATTTCTCCTTCTATGACCAAGTGGTCGAAGTGGCCCACGCTCACGGCATCAGCGTCTACGGCCTGCTCTGCTACTGGTCCTCCTGGACCAAGCCCGACACCCAGGAGGGCATCGACGCCTACTGCCGCTGGGTTCGACAGGTCGTCCGCCACTACAAGGACCGGATCAAGTATTGGGAGATCTGGAACGAGCCCAACATCTTCTTCTGGACCGGTCCCAAGGAGCTGTATGCCAAACTGCTCACCCAGGCCTACGAGGCGGTCAAGGCCGAAGACCCGGAAGCCGTCGTGCTGGGCTGCTCAACTTCGGGCATTGATACCGCGTTCATCAAGATGGTGATGGACAAGGGCGGCAAGTTTGACGCCCTCACCATTCATCCCTATCGCGGCGCCCTGCTCGACCTGCGTTACATCGAGGAGCTTCAGAACACCCGGAAACTGGTGGACGGCCGCGACGTGTGGATCACCGAAATCGGCTTCCCCAGCCAGCTCATCACCGGCTACAGCGAACGCCGCCAGGCCTCCCTGGCCGCCCGCGTCTACCTGGCCTCCACGGCCAGCGGAGCGGTTCGCAACATCGCCTGGTACGATTTCCGCAACGACGGCCCCGACCCCTTCGAAGGCGAACAGAACTTCGGCCTGGTCCGCAGCGACTTCCGTCTTAAGCCGGCCTACCGCGCGGTGGCCACGGTCTGCCGGACGCTGGGCGGGATGAAGGTCAAGGAGCGAATCGACCTCGGCCCCGACGCCTACGCCTTCCGCTTCAGCGACGGCCAGCGCGACGTCGTGGCGGCCTGCTCGCCTGAATCCGGCCGGCTCTTGACGTTCGAAACGGATGCGGAAGTCCGCATCGTTGACGGTGTTGGCCAGCCGGCGACGCCGCAGCGCCGGGGTCAACAGCTCACCGTGACCCTGGATACCGGGTTTCCCGTGTTCATCAGCGGGAAGCCAGGGTTCGTCTTCCGGCCGGTGGATGCGCCCGTTCGTCTGACCGTCGATCCGCAGAGCGTCCGCCCGGGCAACACCCTGACGGTGAGCATCTCGCAGCCGGCGCAGGAATGGGACCTGCCGCACGGCTGGGCAAGGCCGGAAGCCACGGGCGACGGCGCATACGTACTTCGCGTGCCGGAGAATGCCCCGCCGGGACGCGTCGATCTGCAGGCGATCGTAGGCGGCGACACGCCGCTGCGCCTGCCCTTCACGATTCGAGTGGCATCCCCCCTGATCCGTCTGTGAACTCTGGATGGCGGGTGGGAAACCAGTGCCGTAACGAAGCCACGGGCAGCAGGCCCGTGTTACAGCAGCGGCGAGGCCATGCGGGCCAGGCCGATCTTGAGCGTCTCGGTGAAGGTGAAGTTCTTGACGTCGTCCACCTTGACCCGCCGGGACTTGGCCCGCAGGGTGGTAAAATCGGCGTACAACTCACGGGCCAGGCCGGCGTCATAGAGGATGGTGGTCAGCTCAAAATTAAGGCGGAAGCTGCGCTCGTCCATGTTGGCCGAACCGACCATGGCCCAGGCCTGGTCCATGACCACGACCTTCGAATGCAGCATGCCGTAGTCGTATTCGTACACCTCCACCCCGGCCCGCAACAGGTCCTGGTAATAACCGCGTGCGACCCACAAGGTGATCATCTGGTCGTTGCGCGTGGGCAGAATGATCTGCACGCGCACACCGCGATAGGCGGCCGCCTGGAAGGCCAGGATCATGGCCGCATCCGGCACGAAGTAAGGCGTGATCACGCAGATCGAATGCTGAGCGGCCCCGATGACCGCGAAGAGGAGCTGGTGCATCACCTCGGTCCGCCCATCCGGGCCTGAGGGAATAACCTGCACAACCTGGTCGCCGGCGGCCTCCAGCATGGGGAAGTATTCATCGGCGACGAGATCTTCCTTGGTCGTATAGTTCCAGTCTTCGACGAAGACCTCCTGGAGATCGTGAACGGCGGGGCCGCAGATGCGCATGTGGGTGTCGCGCCACGGTCCGAGTTTCGTGCGCCGGCCGCGATACTCATCGCCGATGTTCTGGCTGCCGGTAAACGCTATCCTGCCGTCCACCACCACGATCTTACGATGATTGCGGAAGTTGACCCGCCAGCTTCCGCGCCAGGGAATGACCGGCATGAAAAAGGCCACGTCCACGCCGGCGTTGCGCAGCCCCCGGGTCATCTCGCGGGTCAGCGACCAGCAGCCCACGAAATCCAGCAGCAGCCGGCAGCGCACGCCCTCGCGGGCCTTGGCGGCCACCAGCTCGGCCATGGCCTGTCCCGTGGCGTCCGGGTTCCAGATGTAATACTGCATATGGATGTGATGGGTGGCGGCCTTGACCGCCTCTTCCAGTGCCGAGAAGGTTTTCTCCGCGTCGTGGAAGATGGTCACCTGGTTGCCCTGGGTGGGATGGTGGGCGCTGACGCGCGTGGCTAGATAGATCAGCCGGGAGATGCCCGACTCCAGCGGGACAGGGATGCGGGCCACGTGGGCCGCATGAACGGACTCGAACTTGAGCGAGAGCGACTGAGCAAGCTGGGCCCGACGACGACGGCGACGGCGGCGGGTCCGCTGAAGTCGTGGCTCGCCCAGAAAAAAGAAGAGGAACAGCCCCAACCCCGGCAGCAGCAGCAGGGCCAGGACCCAGGACAACATGGCCCGCGGCTCACGTGGCAGGCGCAACACCGACACAACCGCCCACAACGCCAGCGCGTAGTTGACGAGCAACAAGATCGCAAGCCAAAGCCACATAGAGGTTTCCAGTTGCCAGTGCCCAGTTTGCGGTCAAGAAGAACGGCTGCTGGTTACTCGAAACTGGTAACCGGGAACTATTCATCTCCGAAACTTGTTCCCACGCCTCTTGCCGCCTCGATGAGTGGATGATCGACAGGCACCAGCCGCTGCTTGCCGGCCACCGTTTCAAATGGAACGCTGGTAATCCGGCCGCTCTGCATGACCACCAGTTGATTAAACTCACCAGCCAAGGCCAATTCCAGGGCCTTGTGACCAAACAGGGTAGCCAGGACGCGGTCAAAGGCGACCGGCGTGCCTCCCCGCTGCACATGGCCCAGAATGGTGGCTCGGCATTCCAGACCAAACTCCTGTTCGATCTGCTCAGCAAGGACCTGACTGATGCCCCCCAGACGTACGGGATCGGGGCTGTCCTTGACGATTTTCTGGATGACCTGCTTGCCGCCGACCGGCCGGGCCCCTTCGGAAACGGCAATGATGGTAAAGGCCTTGCCCCGTTTGCTGCGGGCCACGCAGGCGGCGCCGACCTTGGCCAGATCGTATGGGATTTCAGGGATGAGGATGACATCGGCCCCGCTGGCCAGCCCCGAATGGAGCGTGAGCCAGCCGGCATTCCGGCCCATGATCTCCACCAGCATGACACGGTGATGGCTGGAGGCGGTGGTGTGAATGCGGTCCAGGGCCTCGGTAGCGATGGACACGGCCGTCTGGAAGCCGAAGGTGATATCCGTTCCCATCAGGTCGTTGTCGATGGTCTTGGGGACACCGACGAAGCGCAGCCCATGAGCGGCCAGGCCGGCCGCCCCGGTCATGGTCCCGTCGCCGCCGATGCAGATGATGGCGTCAAGCCCGTGCTCGCGGGCGTGCTGGAGCACGCGGGGCGTGACGTCCTCGAAAATGGGGTTGCCATCGGCGTCCTTGCCGACGGCGAAGCGGGCCGGATTGGCGCGGTTGCTGGTGCCCAGGATGGTCCCGCCGCGGGTCAGGATGTTGGAGACATCGTCGACCGACAGGGGATGGATGCGGTTCTCAATGAGTCCGAGGAAGCCGTCCTCGATGCCGAAGACCTCCAGCTTGTACTGGAACATGGCCGTCTTGGCCACGGCCCGGATCACCGCGTTCAGGCCGGGGCAGTCGCCACCGCCGGTAAGAATGCCGATACGTCGTAGAGAAGTCCTTGACATGAGGAAAGTTATAGCGGGTAGGAGCGGAGTTTGCCAGCCCGGCAACCGGTGCGTTCCAGCACCACCTCTGCCCCACGGCTTGTGGGCCACGCCTCTTGGGCCGTGCTGGGTAGCACCGGCTTCTCGCGGGTGAACCATCAGTGTGGCACCGGCGTCTCGCCGGCACAGGGGGGGCGGGCATCTTGCCCGTGCAGGAGGGCGGGCATCTTGCCCGCCTACAAAACAGAAAGCATGCGTTTTGTTTGTCCGGCCAACGGCCGGCACAGAGAGTATGGGAAACGGCCGGTACGGAGCCCGGCCGCTACACCAAGACGGTGCAGGGGAGAACGGCCGATGCAGAGCCTGGCCGCTACCGGTGGCGTGACATGTAACCACTGGATGACTTTGCGCGCTGGTGGGCCTGCCAGACATTTGGCCGCACGACCATGGAACGTTACGCCGAAGTCGCCGCCGACTCGACAAACAGCTCCGCCTGCCGCCCCGGCTCGATCTCTCCGGGGCGGTGACGGTGCTTGAGCATCCGCACGCCCAGGTACACCACCGGCAAAATCCCTCCCACGATGAACAGCACATCCCCCGGCATGCGCAGCCACTCGATGATCTGCACCGTCCGGCCCCGGTAGAACTCGATCTCCCGGGCGTGCCAGTAACCCTTCTCCAGGGCCTCGTGGAGTTGCACGATCCCCAGCGGCACGAGATTTACGAACAGCATCCAGGCCAGGCCAATGTTCAGACTCCAGAACGAAATGGCCATGGCCCGGTCGCTGCCCTTGTCGCGCGGGACGAAATAACGGGCCACAAACACCAGGAACCCGATGGCCAGCATGCCGTAGACGCCCATCATGGCTCCGTGCCCGTGGTTGGCGGTGAGGGCCGTGCCGATCTCGTAGTAGCTCACGATGGGCAGGTTGATCAGGAACCCGAACACGCCGGCGCCCAGGAAGTTCCAGAAACCCACCGCGATGAGGAACATCACCGCCCACTTGTGGGGAAACTCCGCCGTGCTGGCCGTGAACGCAGACTGGCCCTGGCGGATGCCGCCCAAGCGTATGAAATGCCAGGCCTCATACGTGAGCAGTACGAGCGGAATGACCTCCATGGCCGAGAAAAACGCCCCCAGGGCCATGTGCTGGGCGGGCGCGCCGTTGAAATACATGTGGTGCATGGTGCCGATGACCCCGCCCACCGAATACAGGATGATGTCCAGGTAGATAACGGCCGTCGCGACCGTCGGCCGGACCACCCCCAGTAAGACGAAGATGTACGCCACCATGATCGTGGTGAACAGTTCGAGGAAATCCTCCACCCACAGATGCACCACCCAGAACCGCCAGAACTCTATCACCGAGAAGCTGGTGTCCTTCCAGAAAGCCACGCCGGCCGCATAGAACAGCGGAATGGACAGGGCGCTGTACAGGAACAGCCAGGGCATGTTGCCGGGATGCTCGCCGGGCAGGCGGTTCCACAGCCCGCGAATCAGGATCACCACCCACAGAACCATCCCGATGATCAACAGGATCTGCCACAGCCGGCCGAGATCCAGATACTCCCAGCCCTGCGCGCCCACCCAGAACCACGGGCCGTCGCGCGAAATCACGTCCTTGTAGCTCAGCAGTTGCCCCAGCAGACTGCCGACCACCACGAGCACCAACGCGCCGAACAACGCCAGGGCCAGCTTGTCCTGGTGACGAGGTTCGCCGCCGGCGATCATCGGGGCCAGGAAAATGCCCATGGCCAGAAAGCTGGTAGCCACGAAAAAGAGGGCCAGTTGCAGATGCCAGGTGCGGGTCAGGTTATAGGGGAACCAGCGGGCCAGATCCAGGCCGTAAAAACCCTCCGGCTCCACGTGGTAGTGGGCGTTGGCCCCGCCCAACAGTCCCTGAAGCAGGAACAGGCCGCCGACCACCAGAAAATACCACGGCATGGCCCGCTGCGAAGGCGTGAGCTTGACCTGCTCGGGCGGGCGGAAACGAATCAGGGCGCCAGGCCTCTCGTCCGCCGCATGGTGCCAACCCAGCACGTTATAACGCCCAAAGGCGAACAGGACGATGCCCACTCCGCCCAGCAGGGCTATGAGGCTCAGGCAACTCCACAGCAGGGCGTCGGGCGTGGGCTCATTGGCTGCCAGGGGCTCTGGAGGCCAGTTGTTAGTATAGGAATAACTCGCTCCCGGGCGCGCGGCGCTGGCCGCCCACGCCGCCCATGCAAAAAACGAGGTGAGCCGCCGGATCTCGTCCGGATCGGAAATATGAGGGCGATTCAGGCCCGTCTGCTTGGCCGGCTCGCCGAACCAGTCGCGATAGAAATCGACCATGCGCTCGAACGCGTGCGTTTGGGCGGCGGTGAAACTCAAGACGCCCGTTTTCGGATCGTATGCATTGCGCTTGAACTCTTCGCGCACGGCTGCCTGAGCCTCGGGTTCGCTGCGTCCCTGGCCCTGGTGAAACGCGAGCATCTCCCGGCCGGCGAATTGCAGATACTGGGCGGTGAAGTCCGGTCCGAGATACGCGCCGTGCCCGAAGATAGAGCCCAGTTGCATGAGCCCGTACTTCTGAAAGAGGTGCTGCCCGGCCATGACGTCGTCATGGGCAAAGACCACCCGGCCATCCGGCGCAACCACGCGCTGCGGAATCGGCGGATGGTCCTGGTACATGGAGTAGGCCAGATAACCCAGGGTCGTAAACCCGATCAAAAACGTCAAAATGGCGACCTGCGCCCAGCGCGATGAGATGATCATCCGACGATTGGTGGGGGGCATCGGAGACTCCTTGATGTAAATATGACGACGGGACGGGCCCAACAGCTTCCTGCCGGTTTCTGCTTATCCGTTTTTATGTGGAGAGATCAAGAATTGCAGGTTTTGCAGATGGCGCACACGATGTCGCCGACGCCAGAGGACTTGCGGACGCAACCCAACCCGGTTATGAGAAGCCTGTCCGCGGACCAGATGACCCGAATGGAGAACGCAGAATGGAACACTCGACGCGAGCCGCATTCCTGACCGCCGCTTACACCTTGGGTCTGTTCTCAGCACTGGGCGCCTACGCACAGGCCCCCGCTCGTTTCATCCAGAAGGACTTCTGCATCAGCTTCTGGGTGGACCCGCCCGCCAACGAGGACATGGACACCCAATATCGCCGCATCGCCGACGCCCACTTCAACGTGGTCATGGGCGGCTTCGGAGCGCGCACGCCCGAACAGATCGCACGCCAGATCGAGCTCTGCGCCAAGTACGGCCTCAAGCTCCTGGTCCGGCCTGGCGGCCAACCGGTCGATCAAACGCCTGACCACCCCGTCGTTCTGGGCTATCTGCTCAAGGACGAGCCCACCGCCGCCGAATTCCCCGCGCTCGCTGCACAGGTCAAAGAGTTCCGCAAACACCGGCCGGGCAAACTGGCCTACATCAATCTCTTTCCCTCCACCTACGCAACGCCGGCCCAGTGGGGCGTCCCCACCTACGACGAGCACGTGCGCCGGTTCGTAGACGAAGTGGGCGTGGATGTGCTCTCCTTCGACCACTACCCGGCCATGCGGCCGGACCTGGACGCCCGCGACGGCTATTGCGAGAATCTCGACACTGTCCGCAAGCACGCGCTCAGGGCCAACATCCCCTTCTGGAACTTCTTCAATATCATGCCCTTCGGGCCGCACTTCGACCCCACGGAGGCCCAGGTGGCCTGGCAGATCTATACCTCGCTGGCCTACGGGGCCAAGGGTGTAATGTACTTCTGCTACTGGACGCCGCAGGGTGGTGAGTTTCCCAAAGGCGGGGCCATCATCGCCGTCGATGGCCGCCCCACCCGCCACTACGACCAGGCCCGGCGAATCAACGCCCGCATCAGCAAGCTCGGCCCAACACTGATGAAGCTCACCAGCACGGCCGTGCACCGGATCAAACCCGGGGAAAAGGCCGCTGAGATCCTTAAGGGTTCCCCGATCCGATCGCTCACCGACGGCGATTACCTCGTGGGCGTGTTCACCCACCAGGACGGCCGGCGGGCTGTCATGCTCAACAACTATCGCTTCGCGTATACGGCCTGGCCGACAGTGAAATTCCGCGGGGACACGGCGGCAATCCGAGAGGTGGACCAGGAGACCGGCCAGGAAATCCCCCTGCGCGACGACAGTCCGGCCATGGACGGCCTGCAGCTTTCACTCGACGCCGGCGAGGGACGGTTGTTCCTGCTGCCCTGATTCAAGTAAACCGAAACGGACGACCAGCTACATGCAGCATGCTCGGCGCAGTCTGATACGTGCCGTCCTGTTCAAGAATCGCGTGGATGGATCGGCGGGTGGCCCAGGTTCTTCGAACCCGGATTCACGATTTAATCAGGTTTTGGTGCTCCCGTTCGCACGCGTTATCATTCGCCGGCATGCGGCCCTCTCCGCCCACTGCCTGTGATGAACTGCGGCGCATTCTGGCGCCTTTAGTCACGCTGCCTCCCAAGGGGACGGGCATCTTGCCCGCCTCGCCTGACACTACTGCCTCCCCCACCTTGTCTCCCCTGAACAAAGAGGGGTCCAGGAGGGCAGGTTCAACAACCACCGCGTCTGTCTCCCTCGAATCAATCCTTGCCGGGCTGGATGAGGAGGTCATCGCTGACCTGCTGCCGTTCTTTCGAGCATGCTGCGATTCGCACGGCCTGTCCTGTCCGTCGGTATCCGAACAGGCGGACGTGCATCTGACCTGGCCACACCGCGGTCAGTACTGCATCCAGACTCCCTCCGGCCATCGCTTTATCCATCCGGACGCGAGCGGCGTCCTCCAACGAGAATTCGATCGCTTCCTGAAAGACCGCTATCTTTGGCTCAACGATCCAAAGAGTCTGGAAGACGGGCTGGCTCGTATTCAGACCCTGCGCTCGGCCGGCCTGCAGCTCATTGAGCTCATCGCGCAAGCCCAGGAACGCCAGAAGCGGGCCTGGCTCAAGAAAAAGCTCGTCCTGGAAGCCCACTATTGCTTCACGCTGGACCTGGTGCCCCGCGAGTTTTATCCCGAAATTGCCGCCAATGACGCTCAGCGTGCCGAGTGGGTCCGGCTGTACCACATTGACGAGATCGAGCCGGACTATTCAGAGCCGCTCTCCGTCGCGTTTCTCGAAGCCCATCCCCACCTCATGCTCGACACGCGCTTGTTCGATCCAAGCTTCACCGACCGGCTGCTCGGCTCATTCGACGACCTCGACGAAACCCTCGACGGCCTCGTGATCCACGCTGACAATTTCCACGCCCTCAACCTGCTCGAGCCGCGTTACCGCAATGCCATCGACTGCATCTACACCGACCCGCCGTACAACACCGGCGGCACAGACCTGCCCTACCACGACCGCTACCCCCGCTCCCACTGGCTGACGCTGATGGAAAACCGCTTCCGCATCGCCCATCGGCTGCTCAAGCCCGGCGCCCCCTGCTTCGTCAGCATCGACGAGAACGAGCAGGCCCGGCTGGAGCTGCTGCTCTCCGAAATCTTCTCGCCGGATGATTTCGTCGCCACCTTCGTCTGGGAGGCCGGCCGGAAGAACGACTCCAAGCTGGTCTCTGTCTCGCACGAGTACATGCTCTGCTACGTGAAAGACCTCGATGGCCCGGCCGGCAAGGGCCTCCCGTGGCGGATCCGCAAGGAAGGCATCGACGACATCTACAGCAAGGCCCGCGCACTGGTTCGGCAATGCAAGGGCGATTACGCGCAGGCGTCGCGGAAGTTACGTCAGTGGTTCAACGGCCTGCCCGACAACCACCCCGCCCGCCGACACAAACACTATCACCGCATCGACGCCGGCGGCGTGTACCACCCCGGCAATATCTCCTGGCCGGGCGGCGGCGGCCCGCGCTACGAGGTGTTGCACCCGGTGACTGGCCGGCCGTGCAAAGTGCCCTCACGCGGCTGGATGTACCCGACCCCCGAGCGCAGGGCCGAGGCCATTCGCGCCGGCCTAGTACACTTCGGCAAGGACGAAACCCGCGTGCCCTGCGCCAAGGTCTACCTCCACGCCAACGAGCATCAGGCACCCAACAGCGTCTTCTATCGGGATGGCCGGGCGGCCATGAAGCGGCTGCGGCACATCCTCGGATGCGATTGCTTCTGCAACCCCAAGGACGAGCTGCTCATCGCGGACCGCATCCGCTTCTCCACCCCCGGGAGGGCCAGCCCCTCTGGGAGGGCGGGCACCTTGCCCGCCTTGAGAAACAGCGGCGTGCCTCCCGCTGGGTGGGCGGGTATCCTGCCCGCCTCAAGAGGGGCAGAAGTCTCGCCCAATGTCAGGGAGCAGGCATCTTGTGTCGGGGGGCGGGCATCTTGCTCGCCTTCTGAGCCAGAAGCGCAAGCGAGGGCACATGGACCCGAGCTCGCTCCGATGCGCTCATTTCTCACCATATCAGGCGGGCAGGATGCCCGCCCTCCGAAGGATGCCCGCCCCCCGAAGGATGCCCACC